>JAZNWA010000017.1:0-30622 GCA_045593085.1 Lachnospiraceae bacterium
GCCACAGAGCCCAAAGAGCCCAGCACCATACACAGACACACCAACGCTGAAATTAACTTTTTCATACCTTTTCACCTTTCCTTGTTTGAGTTTATTATATTTCATAGGAGTATGAGCCCGGTTTATGCTCCGATGCAACTCCTTTGTTTTTAATAATAACATTTCTTCCCGTGGTAACGGTGAAGCTTTTGCCGCTTCGCTTTACGGTGACATCACGCCATGTTACCTCGGTTTCGTCTATACCTTCAATAACACGCGGCTCAATTATCACCTTGCCGTCCTTGAGATCTACGCCGCCAACATATTTATATAACCAGTTATCAACCTCGCTGAACATGTGATGATTCTGAGAATTACGAAGCTCCCAGCTTTCGGTGAGCGCTGTCATGCCGTTATTTATCCAGTAGGCATAGCTTGGCATGGTGGGAACTGTTATCATCTTATAAATCACATCATTTACAGGCTTATATGGATTTCCACCTGGGCATCTTTTGCCGAATAGTTCGACGTTCTTTAATCGATAACGTTTCAATGCCTTAAGAATAGCTTTCATAATCTTTCACCTCCTTAATTTCTTTTTTCACCATGTTTTTCTATACACATCATTGCCTCACATTGGCAAATACTCTCTCAACCCCAAAAAAGACGCACTTTTCAACCGTTTTGTCCCTATGTTTTTATAATATAGCGCAAAGAGCTTATTATCAAGAATATTCGCAAAATTCTACTTTCTTCATGCTATTGTGTGAATTCCGGTATGAAGCTCTCGCTATCGGTTTCCCCTTCTTGGATAAATCCGTTCTCCACACCCAGTTCTATGGCATAATTTACTACTTCTTCATATTCTTCTTCCGTAAGCGAACGCTGTAACTCAGGAAAATTTTCCAAATCCCCAAAGGGCGTATATTGATTCATAATACTAATAAAAATTTTATCCTTATAAGTTTCATAAAGATAACGGATAACATCCTTGGATTGTTCTACCATACCGGGCAGTACAAGATGTCTGACAAGTACACCTTTTTTCATCATACCCTCATCATCAAAAACCGCTTCACCGACTTGTCTTACCATTTCCTCAATTGCTTCTTTTGCTCTTTGCGGATAGTCATCTGCCCGTGAATATTTCTTTGCAAGTTCACTGGATATATATTTAAAATCAGGCATGTAAATATCAACAAGTCCGTCCAGTAATTGTAAGCTTTCCACTTTTTCATACCCGGATGTGTTATAAACAATCGGAATCGTTAATCCTTTTTCTTTTGCCATGCGAACTGCCAGCACAATCTGAAGCGTGTAATGTGTTGGTGTGACCAAATTAATATTGTGGGCACCGAGTTCTTGTAATTTTATCATTTCAGCGGCCAATTCTTCTACTGAATATTCCTGACCAACCTGTGCACGGGAAAGTTTTTCATTCTGGCAATAAACACATTTTAGATTACATCCCGCAAAAAAGATAGTTCCGGATCCTTTTTCACCCGAAATACATGGTTCTTCCCAAAAATGCGGTGCAATGCGGCCGATGCGGATTGTGTTTCCGACACCACAGACACCTATCGTCTCTCCGCGATTGATATTACAATTGCGCGGGCAAAGATTACAATATAATTCCACATTATCTTTTTCTGACATCACAAACCACTTCTAATTTTTTTGAAATTTCAATCATTTTTTCCTTATTCACCTTGCACACCTTGCGGTCATAGGTATATAAGCCGTTATTTTCCTCTTCCACATCGCTAAGCTGTGTATAAACGCAACCGCAAAGACTTTCTTTTGCAGCCGGAATAACCATCTGTTCATACATATTAACAATTGCATCGGTCAATGCATCCTTAGACTTATAACCGCCATATCCGTATGCATTATACATACTATAGCCGTGTTCTGCTTCTGCATAGGAGAAGCCACCACATTCTGATAACAACAACGGACGCAGGGTTTTCGGCAATTCCTCGCTGCGAAAGTAAATGTGTTTGCTTTCAACATCGCTGTTTTTCTGAGCAAACCATCCGGAAGTACTGTCAACAATACGTGTGGTATCCATTGTTTTCAACAAATCATATGCCTTATCACTTTCAAACTGTCCCCATCCCTCATTAAAAATGGTATACGCTACAACAGACGGGAAACTATACATTTGCTCTACGGTTTCTTTCATATGATTAATAAAAATTTCTTTGCGCTTTTTCGGAATGAAAGCACCTTTATCAGAACGCTTTAACAGACCTATCGTTGGCATCGCTGTATCTCGGACGAAATTATAACTTCCGTTATTTACCATATCCTGCATTACAAACATGCCGTATTTATCACAATAATAATAGAACAAATCCGGTTCTACCTTGATATGCTTTCGCAAGAAATTAAAGCCCAATTCTTTCATACGAAGAATATCATCTTTGTATTCTTCTGCCATTGCAGGAAGATAAATGCCGTCGCTAAAATATCCCTGATCCAATACACCGTGCAAAAATACTGGCTTTGAATTTAAACATATACGATTCTGACCGCCTATTTCTTCTATTGTTACGGTCCGAAGCGCAAAATAACTTTCTACGCTATCTTCACCAAGAAATACTTTTACATCATAAAGATGCGGGCTATCCGGACTCCAAAGCTTTGGTTGCTCGTATTGGCTAACCGGAATGTAACCTTCATATCCGTTACCTTCTTCACACTTTTTCAATTCAAAAGTATGCTCTTTTTTTCCGAATACTGTTTCCACCTTACAAACTGTATCTAAGCTACAATCGCCGGCAATCTTAACCTTAACATTTACGCCATTTAAGTCCGGCGTAAAATCAACCTTCTCTACATAAGTCTTCGGTACACTTTCCAGCCATACCGTTTTCCAAATGCCGCTAACCGGTGTATACCACATGCCTTCACGCTTTTTACACTGCTTTCCATACGGATAATCCTTGGATAAAGTATCTGTAACCTTTACCACAAGGTGATTTTCCTCATCAGTCAAAGCAGATGTAATATCAAAACAAAACTTCAAATATCCGCCTTCGTGCTTGCCTATGAAGCTGTCATTTACATAAATCTCTGCAACCTGGTCAACAGCTCCAAAATGAAGCAACACCTTATCTTTTACAAATCCTTCCGGCAAAACAAATGTTTTGTTATAAATCAGTTTATTTCCTACCTTGTACGGATAACCTGCCAACACAGATTGTGGCGGGAACGGAACCAAAACATCGTGTCCGTTTAAATCCCAAACACCATTAAGATTCATAAAAGAATCTCTTTTTAACTGTGGTCTCGGATACTCGTCCCAAGGCATAACATCCTTATTTTTAATTAATTCTTCCCCTTTTTTCGTATAACGGTCATAATGTTTAACACGCATCATACGGAAAATAAAAGTCAAAAGAATCAACAGTACAGCCGCCACACAAAAAGCTGCCAAAAAGATACGTTGATCCGGCAAAAATGATTCCGTACCATCATTATTAACAATTTTTTTCGCATCTTGCAAAATTGCAGCACTGATTGCCGGACCGATTACACCAGGAATCAAAACCTGTCCAAAGATACGAAGCCCCTGGAACAAACCTGCCTTATCTTCCGGAATACGGTCCCTAATCATCGCGCCGAAAACACCCATGCCCATCAGATAACCACTCATCATAAGAAGGCTTCCGATAAATACCGGCAAACTTGCTTTCGTAAAAAACAATACCACATAACCGGTCATCAGGATTAAAATCGCCGGAGTAACAGACTTTTTAAAGCCCATTAAGTCATAGGTTTTTCCGTATAAAGCAGTTACAACTGCCGCAATAACAATCGCCGGTGCAAAAAGCATAACATAGTTGCTCATCTGCAACGTTTTTTCATAATAAATAATCAAATAAGGCATAAAGGTATTAATGGAAATATTAAATACCGCGAATGCGCCAACAACATAATATAAAATCTTATTTTCTTTAAAAACGGATGGACGGAAACAATAAAATACATTCTTCCAGAATGAGCGATTATCTGCAGATGTTACCACTGTATCTTGAATCAAGAAAATTCCGGCAACACCTACCACCAAAACAACAATACCGATAATGGCATAAATAGAAACCCAACTGGACGGCACATCCAGATTAAAGGACATAAAGCCGCCAAAAACAACCAGGATGGCAACCAGTGGCATCATGGAATTAATTCCTTCGATCTTACCACGGGTTCCGTCATCTCCCATGTCCGTTATCCACGCATTAAACGCTGCATCGTTGGCTGTAGAGCCAAAAAATGTCATAACACAGTCCATTAAGATAACTAAAGTAACGCCTAAAGATGCTGCAGCTGCCGTACTTCCTGCAATCGGAGTTAAAAGATCCATACGGATAAACGCAAAGGCCAGAATGGAAACGCCCCATAAAATATATCCGCCACAAATAAATATTTTTCTCTTACCAACCTTATCTGACAAAGCACCCATCAGCCACGCTGTTAGAGTCGCCGCAATCGCGCTGGCTCCTACCATCGTCGAAATACTTCCGGCAGATGCGTTAAACATCTTGTAGATAAATACGTTGAAATACATATTTTCTACAACCCATGCCACCTGTCCTATTAAACTGAAAATCACCAGGGTGAACCAAAACTTTCCGCCCAATTTTTTCATTGCACTATCTCCGTTCATCAATATGTTCTATCTTGCATTTTTGATTTTTGGCAATAAAATACCATTTTTTTACATTATTATATGTATAATATCATATTTCCGACTATGGATACAAGCATAACTATGAAAGATATCTATCTTTTGTAGTTTTTTGCGAAAAAGTATTCCGCTTCTTTTGTAGGAAAAAGACAGTAAAGATTTAGTAATTTTGTATTTATTTTAAACCTTAAAAGATGTATGATAATAACAAATACAAAATAGGCAGGATATACAGATGTTAAATTTCGTTCAAAAAATCTATTATCGCACATACCAGACCATTTTTCGTTTGGCGATTCCCGTCATGCCATACAGAAAACCTAAAATCTTGTCTGATTATGATGCACTTGTAGACCAATTAGAGAAAGACTCCACAAAGAGTTTGTTGATGGTTACAGGAAAAACCGTACATATTTCCGGTCAAACTCTCCCTTTAGAGGAACTTTTAAAGAAACATGATATTAATTATGTGATTTATGATTCGACAGTAGCCAACCCTACAACGGACAATATAAATGAAGCTTTAACCTTGTATAAAGAGCATAACGCTCAGGCTATTATCGGATTTGGGGGCGGTTCTCCGATTGACTGTGCAAAAGCGGTTGGAGCACGCGTGGTTCGTCCAAAGAAATCCTTAGGGAAAATGAAAGGCCTTTTAAAAATCCGAAAAAAACTTCCGCCTTTTTATGCCATTCCTACCACTGCAGGAACCGGTACGGAAACCACCGTTACCAGTGTTATTACCGATGCTGCAACAAGAGACAAATATCCAATCAATGATTTTTGCTTAATTCCTCATTATGCCATTCTTGACCCGGAGGTTACACGCTCCTTGCCGGCACATTTAACCGCAACTACCGGAATGGATGCTTTAACGCATGCTGTAGAAGCTTTTATCGGCCGCTCTACAACGAAGAAATCCCGAAAAGACGCCTTAGAAGCCGTGAAGTTGATTTTTGAGTACCTCCCTTTAGCATATGAGGATGGCAATGACATGAATGCCCGTCAAAAAATGTTGTATGCCTCTTATCTTGCCGGAAGCGCTTTTACCGTTTCCTATGTTGGTTATGTCCATGCCGTTGCCCATTCCCTCGGCGGGCTTTACAATACTCCACACGGTCTTGCCAATGCAGTTCTGTTGCCGGTTGTATTAAAAGCCTATGGTCCATCCGCACATAAGAAGCTGCATCAACTGGGAATTTGCATCGGGGTTACTACTTCAAATGCCTCTCCGGAAGATGGTGCACTTGCTTTTTTGCAGGCCCTTGACGAGCTTTCCAAAAAATTAAACATTCCTTCTACTATCGAAGGTATTAAAAAAGAGGATATTCCTTCCATGGCACTCCATGCAGCCAACGAAGCGAATCCTCTCTATCCGGTTCCAAAGCTTTTTAGTGCAAAAGAATTGGAATCCATTTATCACAAGATAATGTAGCGGATAGATGTTTATTCTATTTTTCAAGAACATTTCATCATCAAAAAAGAGGGTTCCCTCAGGAAACCCTCTTTTCGTTTTCTATTTGTTTTTATTTATTTCTTTTTCTTTTCAATTAATCCTTTATCCGTCTTTGCAACATGTTTAAACACTTCTTCAAAGCGGTTTAATGCTTCATCTATGATTTCTGGAGTGTCTGCTAAAGATGTGTACAAACGGCTTCCTGCTAAGGTTACGATACCGTTTGCCATATATGCTGCTCCCATTCTTTCCATGGAGTCCTTACGAACATACATCATATCTTTGTGTTTCAATAAACCAAGTGCGGATTTTAAGAAATTCATGGATGAGAAGTCAAAACTCATTGCACCGGTACACTCTAAGTGAACAATGGAACCCTGATTATATGCCACAAATGGAAGCTGATAACGATCTAAGAGTTCTTTCAAACCGTCACAAAGTCTGTCGCCCATCTGACCTGCAATTTCACATGCATTGGTACGTTCGATTTCCTGAATTGCTGTGTAACCTGCCAAACAGGACAATGGATTTGCCGCCAAAGTTCCGCCAACATACGCTCTGTGTTTGCCTGTTGCAAGACCTGCTGCCATAAGGGACGCATATTCTTTCTTACCGCCAACACCGCCTGCTGCCGGGTATCCGCCTGCTACAATCTTACCAAAAATAGTAAGGTCCGGTTTTACATCAAAGTATCCCTGTGCACCGCCAAGTCCCACACGGAAACCGGTTACAACTTCATCAAAAATAAGTAATGCTCCAAAGCGGTCGCATAATTTACGAACCTCTTTATTATAATCATATGCTACCGGTCTGGTTCCGCTTTCCGGTCCTACCGGTTCTACGATGACTGCTGCAGTACCGCCTTTTGTACGATTGCGTTTTAACATTTTTTCCAGCATATCAAGGTCATTCGGACGCACTTCATCGGTTGCAGAATATGCTCCCTTCGGAATTCCGTGAGACTCTAACAATGCACGGCTTCCCGGAATCTTTAAACCATATACCATCTGATCAGACCATCCGTGATATGCTCCACCAATCTTAATAATTCTCTTATGTCCGGTTGCAATACGGGCAATTCTTAAAGAGGCCATAACTGCTTCTGTACCGGAACCAAGCATACGGAACATTTCTACGTTTGGCATATGTTTGTTGATTTCTTTTGCAATCAACATTTCAGCTTCATGTAAAAGACCGGTTACCGGTCCGCAGTCATTTAATAATTCAATAACTTTTTCTTTGATAACCGGATAGTTACTTCCCAAAATAGTAGGGCCACCCGCCTGTAAAAAGTCAATATATTTGTTTCCGTCTTTGTCGTACAGATAAGCACCTTCTGCCTTTGCCATACAAATCGGGAACGGCTTGTTAAATGCCAAGTTATGCTGTACACCACCCGGAATATAGTTTTTTGATTCCTCATATACAGCCTTGGATTGTTTACATTTTTCATCAAAATACTTCATTACAACGTCATTATAGTAAGTATCATTCACTTCCCAAATCGGTTGATCAGTTAATGTTTTAAGTCTGGCATTAATTTCCTTCGGGTCATCCCATCTGCTGATTGCACAATTATTCATGTTATTTCCTCCATGTTGTCAGTACTATTGTTATGTATTTTTATTCTGTGCTATTTTCCCTGTTTTTCAGCTCGGTCATTGGTGTCAATACTCTTGCCAAATACAACGAAACGCTGATATAAGTATTCCGTAACTAAGTTAATCACCATAGTTAAGCCTTTTACTACGATTTCATTCCATCCCAGATTGGTTACAAGGAACTGTCCGCCAATCGTTGCGATTGGAGCAAATACACAGTAGAATGCTGCTACCTGAACCATTGCTAATGGTACGTTTTTCGCTGACTGGAAGGTATATCGACGATTCAAAGTAAAATTCCAAATCACGGAAAGTATTAAGGATACCAAATAGCATGGCCAGTATGGCAAATCTGTCAGCCATTCCATCAATCCGAAGCTTCCCGCTTCAATCAATCCTGCGGATGTGGAAAAAAAGAAGAACTTTATCATTCTTCCGTATTCTTTTTTCTTTTCGTTCATAATGATTCCTCTACTTTCTCTTTGAATATTTTGTTATATATACACGACGCATCAAAATCGTATCAATTAAGGATAATTTTCCTGAAACTCCACACTCTTTTGTATGTAAGTTGCAAATTACCGCTTTGTCAACCAACATTTTTAATGGTGTCAAATCCTCCGGATCGGTACATTTTATAAGAACTCCGATTCCATCTACCATAACTGCGTCACGTTTTTTTAGATTCTTTAAAATATCCGCCACGTCCGGTTTTGCGTGTTTGATATTTAAGCCGATAATCTGCGCCATATCATCCACCTGTGCAGTAATATTGCCCTTCATGGATGCTCGTTTTAAAGCCACATCGCTGTTCAAAACATCTGCGTGCGGATATACTTTTTTAATTTCAGCTAAAATCTCAGACACATCCTTGCTTTCTTGCATACTTCCTTCTTTTGGTAATCCCTTTGTATTTCTCTTACAAATCGCTTCCAGAAGAATAGACTTTTCAAAAGCATCTTCCCGGTCCTTGCCACAGATTACCACTCCATGATGTTCAAGAAATACGGTACGGGCACCGGTCGCATAAGCCTTTAAAACATTGTTCTTTAGCGTTTTTGTTCCCGGAAGTCCATAAGCCGCCATGGCAATGCCTCCCAATCTTTCTCTTTCCTCATCTGTGATATCCAAAGTATCAAAGCCCACAATTCCGATTGCCGTTGCAAAATTCTGGTGCGTATGAATCACATAGTTAACATCCTCAAAATATTCGTAGGCTCCGGCGTGAATTCCTTTTTCGCTGGATGGCTTTCTGCTGCCTTCCCATTCTCCCGTTGCCAAATCCATAACCACGACATCATCCTCTGTCATATTATCATAGCCCATACCACTTGGCGTGATAATCATTTTTTCGCCCTTCATACGGCAGCTGATATTTCCCCAGGTTCTGGCTACCAAACCTTCTTTCAGTAGCATACGCCCTGTTTCAGATACCCATTTCTTTCCCTGTTCCAGTTCAAATCCTCTGTTCATTGCTTCATCCTCTTATTTATTTAATGCTTCAAATGCTTTTTTGTTCGCCTTATAAAGATTCTTAAACACCTGATAATTCTTAGCATAAATTTCCTGATTTTCTTTTGTCGGGAAATATGTACGAAGTGCCGGTACAATCTTTGGAATATCCTTATATTCAAACACACCAAGTCCGATACCTGCTACAATCGCAGCACCTGCAGCACCAACATCCTGCGGGTCTTCTACCGTTTCAATCACTCGCCCCGTTACATCTGCTAATATCTGGCAAGTTACATCTGATAAAGCCCCACCACCGACAAACCGAATGGTATCAGAAGTCTGAATTCTCTTATCCTGACATTCCAACATCCAATTGAGGTGGTAGCAGATGCCTTCCAATACCGCACGAATCATCTCTGTCTTACCGGTTTCTAAGCCAATATTGAAGAACATTCCCTTTGCATCCGGTGATTCGAACGGGCATCTGTTTCCGTGAAGCCACGGGGTAAAAATCACTCCTCCCGCTCCCGGCTTAGCTTTTTTAACGGTTTCTGACAAATAATCATATAAGTTGGTAAAAACAGCTTCGTCACTGTCTGTTACATTCGCTTTATCCAAATATACATCAATTTCATCCAATGCCAAATGATCTTTTACCCATTCAAAACACTTACCTGCAGTTTCCATTTCTGCAAAATATAGATAGTGTTTCGGTTCTATACTCATAATTCCTGCAATCATAGCATCAATGTCTACAACCTGCTTTTCAATAATCGTAGATACCCATCCTGAGGTTCCGGAATAGATGTGGGTTTTTCCGTAATCTGCACATCCGGCACCGATTCCGATTAAGGTAGCATCTCCGCCACCGCCATAAACTGCAATGCCTTCCACCAAACCAAGTTCAGCAGCCGCTTTTTTCGTAAGACCTCCAAAGGATTCTGTCGGCTGTTTAATTTCCGGCAAGTGATTTGCGTTTACCCTGTAACGCTTACACAATTTTTTACTGAAGCCTTCTTTTCCTTGTCTGGAATCATATAAAAAGGTGGAATATGCGGAGTCCGGAGTCATATAGAAGTTTCCGGTACATCTGCCAACCAGATAATCCTTTACATCCAGCCAACGATGAATCTTAGAAAATATTTCAGGCTCATATTTTTCTACCCATTTATATCTCCAAATCGGGTCCTTTGCACTGGTCGGAGCCGCACAAGTATAAATCAGACTTGGCAAAAGATTTAAAATATTCAATCCTGCGATTTTCAGGAAATGTCCTTGCTCTGCTTTCATTACATCGCCGGCACGCTGGTCCATATAACTCATCGGACGGCGAAGCGCATTTCCATCTTTATCAATTAATACCAGACCTTGCATCTGGGAACAGAAGGTTATGCCATCCACCTGATTTGGTGTTACCTCTGTCTTTTTAAACAACTCCTTTGTTGAGATACACATTGCATTCCACCACTCATCGGCGTCCTGCTCTACACCACCATTATCAAGAACATAAAGGTTGTATCTCTCATATCCCCCTGCAACAAATTCAATCGTATCTGTAATGCGATATAAGCAACTCTTAACCCCTGTCGTTCCTATATCATATGCAATGACGTATTTCATGTAAAATCCCCCTTTGTTTTACGATTCAGACGGAAGAATCTCTTCTTCGTCGTCTTCTATATCAACTTTTTTTCCACGGACAATAGTGGCTGAAAAGTCAATCTTGCTAAATAAAAATCTGCCCACGACAACAATCATAAAGTTACTAAATACCATTGCCCACCAGATTCCCACGCGTCCTAAGTTTGTGAAATTCTGACAAATCATAATAAACGGCAAACGTAAAATCCATAAACGAGTCGTTGTCATAATAAAGGAATAGGTCGTTTTTCCGGAACCGTTAAACAGCGACAAGTAACTTTGGAACATTGCCATAAGCGGTTGTAAAACAATGACATAGATCATATATTCCATCGCAATCGTCAAGGTTTCCGGATCATTTGTCAACAGACGCAGTGCCCCTTCCCTAAACGGGTACAGACACAAACATCCCACAACTGAGATAATGATACCTAAGTTACGACATACTTTATACGACTGAATCGCACGGTCTTTGTTTCCGTTTCCAATGTTCTGTCCAACAAAAGTTGCCAGCACCGACCCCAATGCCATAACCGGCATAAGAAGCAGGTTGGTTACTTTATTTCCCAAGCTAAACGCAGCTGACACGCGGTCTCCATAAGACAAGACAAACACCTGTAAAAATAGAAATCCAAATGAGCTAAATGCCTGCGCAGCTGCTGATGGGATGGCAATCTTCACAAGTTTTTTAATATATTTCCAATTTGGTCTTAAATCTTTCAAACGTAACTTCGCATCGGTATCTGCGAAGAACAAGAAGTAGATACAGAACGGAACTTTAATTGCCTGAGAGATAACTGTCGCAAATGCTGCACCAAAGACGCCCCATCCGAGGATCTGGATAAACACGCCGTTTAAAGTGGCATTAACAACAATTCCCAAGGTAGACAACAGCACCGGTGTAATCGTATCCCCCCTGGACTGTCTGATAGACTGGAATGCTGCAAAGATAAAAGTAAATACCATTTCAAACGCACGAACCTGAACATACGTTGATGCCGCCTCTAAGGTTTCACCTTCTGCTCCCATCCAGCCAAGGACAACAGGTGAAATAAAAAACAAAATAATATTGATAATCACACCAATTATGATACCTAAAGTCACCAGCATACCGCCATATTTTCTGGCTTGTTCTTTTTTCCCTGCACCTAAAAACTGGCTGATAACTGCAGTTCCGGCAACCGCAATTCCCATATTAAACGCCATTAAAATATTAATTAATGGCCAGGAAATACTCATACCTGCCTGTGCTGCTACAGAATTCGGCATCTGTCCCACAAAATATGTATCAATCAAGTCGTTCATAGACATTAACAAATTAACGCCAAATACCGGCAATGCTAAAATGATAAACGCTTTATGCAGATTTTTCTCATGTAAAAGCAGCTCTCCTCTGTCTCTCTGCATTTTTCTTCCTCCTTATATACCAAAATACCCTTTTTTATGCATTTCAGCTATTTTCATCACTATTTCAATTTTACTCTTCTTTACATTAAACTTCCACTATTTTCACACAAAAATCTCAATTATTAAGAAGCTTCTACACCAAAGACTTTTTGCCGTCATAAAGAAAGCGCCTGCCGGTGAGATTTCTCTCATTGGCAAGCGCCATATGCTTCTTATTTATTCTTTATTACTCATTTTTTATTTTTCGTCTTTATGTGCAACTTCCTGTAATCTCTTTCCAAGTCTTAATAAATCCTGAAGGATTTCATCAAATCTTGTCATTTCTTCCGCTGCTGAAATCGCAACATCAACGCTTTCATTAGAGGAAGCTGTAACTTCTTCGGTTGTTGCTGATAACTGTGCAATATTTTCTGCGATAACATCAACAGACGTTACGATTCCGTTAACCGCACCTTCCATATGCTCGATACGTCCGTTTAACTCTTCCACAACGGTCTCGATGACTGTAAACTTTTCACTTACAGCATCAATGGTACCAGTCTGCTGTTCGATGCTGACATTCGCTCTTTCGATACTATCATGAGCTGTTTCAACGTCTTTAATAAGTTCGGTAATAATTTCCGTAATCTGATTGGAAGCACCTTTTGTCTGTTCCGATAACTGTCTGATTTCATCAGCAACGACTGCAAAACCTTTTCCTGCTTCACCGGCTCTTGCTGCTTCGATAGATGCATTCAATGCCAAAAGGTTTGTCTGAGCACTAATTGCAAGAATGGAACCTAAAATATTCTGAACTTCTGCAACCTTTGCTGTTAAACGATTGGTTGCCTCTACTGTATCACCGGATGCATTTACTACAATCTCTGCCTGATTCTTTAATTCCTTAACAACCTGAGCACCTTCGTTTACAGACTGGATAGCCTTTCCTGAAGCTGCTGCCATATATTCGGATTCCTGTTCTGCAACAGATGTATTCTGACGAATCTCGTCACACATCTGAGCCTGATTCTGAATTGCATCTGCCGTACTTTCCGTACTGTCTGCAATTCCCTTCATTGCAAGTGATGTAGTATCGATTGCATCTCTTAACGTTTCCTTGGAATTCTGAACCTGGTCAAATCCCTCTAATACCTGCTCTGTAATCTTTAATACATCTTGGGAAATCTCATGTGTGATTTCTGCCGCACGTTCTACTTCATGCACTCTTTCTTTATTGAAAGCATCCAACAAACGAATACCAATCATACATACGGCAACTGTCAAACCGACGGTGATACCACCAATAAACATATTGCTTCCGTTTAACTGGTAGAACATTCCCCAACGAACAAGTTGGATTAAAAATGCACCGCCCATCGCTCCCGACATTACAGTCATTAATTTTATACTCTGGTATAAGAATAAAACTGCCAACATCGGAAGTGCGAATACAAAGTTTAATGCCAACTTGCCAACTGTCATAATAGCAAGATACATCAACACTGCACCAATTCCCATGAGCCATCCACAGGTCAATGAACTTCTGTACTTGACAAATGCAAAGATAGCAAGCCCCATTGCCACTGCAACCATAACAAATTGAACATAAACACCTATATTTGTGTTAATACCAAACGCAACGGCTAAACCTAGGGTTATGAATTGGTAAAAATACATTATCATATACACCCAAAATACAATCTTATTCGATTTCCTATAATTTGCTGCTGTCATAAGTAATTTATAAAGGCAACGCCTTTATTTCCTCCTTCCACAGTTATATTTTCATTCTACCACTTTATCCGACATATTGCTATGTTTTTTATGTGATACATAAAAAAATTTTTCTGCGAGACATAAACTTATTATAAAAAGGTATTCCTATTCTTCGCATCAAAACTATTTTCAAGCATTCTGACATGAGACAAAAACGCCTCATCTTCAAAAGATTTCGCTCCTTGCGGACAATTTTTAATACAGGATTGGCATTTGATACAAATTCCGGTCACTAGTCCCACATCCGCAAAATCAATGGAACCCATTGGGCATTTTTGTGCACATATCTTGCATTCTGTACATTTTTTTCTGTTCGTTAACGGTTTTGCTTTTAAAAACACAGCCGGTTGACCATTTTCCTGTTTCGGAACATAGTAAGGCGCTTCTGCATCCCCCGGAATCCTTGCCAAAATATTCTCACTGCTTTTACCGGATTGCATTTCACGGATTCTGCCTGCAACCGTTCTTACAAAATCCTCCGCCTCCTTCAAATCCTCTTCATTTGGTCTACCTGTTCCTAATTGCGCGGAAAAAGGATGTTCCCCTACAACAGCTGCCGCCCCGCAAAGGATAAAACCATTATTCTGTAATGTATCACTTAGTTCTGCCAAAGAATTATCAAATGCGCGATTGCCGTAAGTTACCACAGCAATTGCACCACTTTTATTTCCTCTTAAGTTTTCCTGATATGTCGGTAAAATCTTATTAGGCAATTTCCCGGCATAAGTCGGGGCACCGATTATCACAAAATCCTCGTCCCCAAAAGTATATATTTTTTCTCTTGCCTCCGGCAACGTAAGGTCAATTACCTGCACATCACATCCTAGTATTCCTGCTAAAGATTTTGCCATATGACAGGTGATTTTTTCAGTATTTCCCGTTGGGCTGAAATAAATTGCATAAAGTGTATTTATCATATCATTTTCTCCGCCTTTCTTACTGCTATTATAAGACTTTTTTCGTAATAAAGCGATAGACTTTTTCAAAGAAAAATAATATAATGAACTTTGCTATCTTAAATATTTGTGATTCGAGGTTTAACATGAAAAAACGACTACTATCCATAATTTTAGTGTTCGTACTTTTATTAAGTGCCTGCACCAATAAAACTGATACAAACGAACCGTCTCATATTATTCTTGGGCCAAGCGGAGATAATGATCAGTCCCACTCCCCAGGTTCCGAAAATGAAGGTAATAACAACGGTTCTAATGAGGACAGCTCCGATAAAGACAACTCCCATAACGGAGCCGGAGGCAATATTTCTAACGACGGTTCAAACGGTAATGCCAACGGAAATGGCAACACCGATACACCAAGCGGGGACAATGATTGTAACCATACCGATGCAAATGCTGATGATATTTGCGATACATGCCAGGTTTCCGTACTTGTTTACATTGATTTCTATGCAATTAACGATTTGCACGGAAAAGTAGCTGACGGCGATTCTCACCCGGGTGTTGATGAATTAACGACGTATTTAAAAAACGCCTCTCTTACCAACGACTATCAGTTCATTCTTTCCTCCGGAGATATGTGGCAGGGAAGTTCCGAATCCAACTTGACGAACGGTCTGTTAACCACGGAGTGGATGAACTATTTAGGCATCACTTCCATGACTCTTGGAAATCATGAATACGACTGGGGTGAAGACTTGATTGAGCAAAACGATGCCATCGCCAAATTCCCGTTTTTGGCCATTAACATTTATGACCGGTCAACAAACCAACTTGTGGATTACTGCCAACCATCTGTAGTTGTATCAGCAGGGGGTATAAAAATCGGCATCATCGGAGCGATGGGGGATTGTTATAATTCCATTGCTCAAAACCGTGTACAAGATGTATATTTTAAAACAGGAAACGAATTAACCACACTGGTAAAAGCCGAAGCTGACAGACTCCGCAACCAAGAAGGTGTAGACATTGTTGTTTACTCCATCCATGACGGATACGGAAAAAGCCGCGGTGACTATCCGATAACCGTTAATGCAAATGACATATCTTCCTATTACGATGTGGAATTAAGCAACGGCTATATCGATCTTGTTTTTGAAGCACACACGCATCAAAAGTACATTTTAAAAGATCCGTATGGTGTTTATCATTTGCAACACCGCGGTGATAACTCCGGCGGTATTTCTCATGCGGAATTGGCTATCAACGAAGTGACCGGCCAGGTTCGGACCACTGAAACAACCTTAATTTCTACATCCCAATATCAAAATTTGGAAGATGACAGTATCGTTGCAGATTTAATGAAAAAGTATGAAGAAGAACTATCTGGTGCTTATGATGTATTAGGGAACAACTCCGCGTACCGAAACAGCAATTTTTTGTGCGACCTGATTGCACAGCTTTACTTAGATGCAGGAATTGAAAAATGGGGAAGCGAGTACAATATTGTTCTTGGCGGTGGTTCCATTAACGCCAGAAAACCGTACAACCTCCCTGCAGGACCGGTGACCTATGCGGATATTCAACCAATCTTCCCATTTGATAACGAGATTGTTCTTTGTTCCATATCCGGTCAAACTTTGATGAACCGATTCTTCAATAACGACGATTACGTTTATGCTTTAAGTTCCTATGGCATGAGCATCATGGATAACATTGATCCGAACGGCACTTACTATGTTATCATGGATACTTGGTCTTCCGACTATAGTCCAAACAGAGCCACCACCATTGACCATTACGGTGCAGGTATTTTTGCCCGAGATTTACTGGCAGACTACATCGCCCTCGGTGGATTAGATGATTAAAAAAACAAACCGGTATGCACTAATCGCATACCGGTTTTTGTGTATGTAAATAAATGATGTAATTCCTTAAATTATGGTGCAGGCCTGTTCCGCCGTATCTCTCCCTTTTTTCATACGGTATAACCGGCTTTGACGCATTTGGAATCGTAAATTGCGGTTTTCCTTGTGGAACCTGTGGCTTATGATTATCCCCCGCGTCGGAATTAGAACCACCATTTGAGCCGCCACCCGCGTCAGAGTTAGAACCACTGTTTGAGCTACCCCCCGTCCCATTGTTCGAACCTGTGCCTGTTCCACCGCCGGTTCCTCCGTCTAACGCGCCATCTCCTTCTTCTAATCCAAGATAATTAGCAATTCCTCTTGCATCTGCTTCTCCTAACATCTTTAACTTTTCGTCAGAAGAAAGAAAATTCTCTCTGTCATATGGACTGGAAACAAATGCGTGCTCCACGATGACTGCCGGATAGCCAGCTTTTTTCCCCTCTCGGATAACACGGTAGGTATCTCCTTGTGAGCCGTCCGGAAACTGATAATTTTCACTGGCCGTTGTCACCGCGCGCACGCCACCGTTTTTTAACCCTACGCTTACTAATTCGTTTAAAATGGATTTTGCAAGTTCCTTACCGACTTTTGCAATATCCGGGCGGTAATTATCATTAGGATGAAAAACAATTGCCCCTGTTACATCCGGATCATCAAATGAATTTAAGTGAAAACTAATATAGTAATCAGCTCCTACGCTTGCTGCAAATTCCACTCTGTTTTGATTACAGTTCGTGGAATTTGTTCCCGGATACGGACATTGCAATGTTTCCCGTATCATATAAACCACAACATTTTTATAGGTCAACAGCTTTTCTTTGCAATATTGTGCAATTTTTAAATTTAATTCCGCCTCGTTATATCCTGCTCCGCCCGCGGCCGTTCCGCCATGTGTGGCATCATGCCCGGCGTCCAACACAATAACAATAGGGTCTTTTTCTACCATCACAGCTGTAGGATATGCAGAAAAAAGCATTGTGAACAGAATCATCAAAACTCTTATCTTTTTAAATATTGTTCTCATATTTCAACCTTTTATTTTTCTCTGTACTTTGTGTCTGATTGTTAAATACAAAAATTATTCTATCACAAATGAGTTGCATCTGCATATGAAAAATATTTTTTTCACATTTTCTGCCAGAATCTTACCTCTTCTTTATTCGTATTTTCACTTTTTATAGACTTTTCCACGAAATAAATGTATAATTTCTTTAGATTTGATTTTCATACAAGGAGGATAAATATATGGGATTATTTAAAGCAATCGGAGGCTCTATCAAAGGCGTATTCGTAGACCAGTGGAAAGAATACTTTTACTGTGACGCTATGGAAGATGACATTTTGGTGGTAAAAGCCAACAAACGTACCACAGGTGCCTTCGGGACAAAAAACAATGCAAATGACAACATTATTTCCAATGGTTCTGTAGTCGCTGTAAACGAAGGACAGTGTATGATTATTGTTGACCAAGGCAAGGTTGTAGAATTCTGTGCCGAAGCCGGTGAATACTTATACGATACTTCTTCCGAACCGAGTTTACTTTTTGGACCGTTAGGTGAGAATATTGTAGATACCTTCAAGTTAATCGGAAAACGTTTTACTTTTGCGGGAGATACTGCAAAAGACCAGCGCGTATACTTTTTTAACACAAAAGAAATCAAAAACAACAATTATGGTTCTCCGCAACCGATTCCGTTCCGTATTGTAGACAACAACATTGGTCTGGACTTAGATACAGAAATTCGTTGCCACGGCACTTATTCTTTCCAGATTTTTGACCCAATTTTGTTTTATACGAATGTGTGCGGAAATATTTCCGATGAATATTCCAAAGAAAACCTTCAGGCTATGTTAAAGGCTGAAGTAATAACTGCATTGCAACCTGCATTGGCTCAAATCTCTGCTATGGGAATCCGTTACAGTGCCGTTCCTGCACACACAGCAGAACTTGCAGAAGCTATGAACACTCAGCTTTCTGAAAAATGGGGCAAATTAAGAGGACTTCGCATTGTGTCCTTTAACATCAGTCCATTAACCCTTCCGGAAGATGACGAAGCGATGATTAAAGATTTACAAAAAACTGCTGTATTCCGTAACCCGAATATGGCTGCTGCTTCTATGGTTGGTGCACAGGCAGAAGCAATGAAGGCTGCTGCTTCCAACACTTCAACCGGCCCAATGATGGCTTTTGCAGGAATGAACATGGCTGCTTCCGCAGGCGGCTTAAGTGCAAACGCATTATACGAAATGGGTCAACAGCAAAATGCACAGGCTAAGGCTGAACCAATTGTAGCATCCAATACATGGATCTGCGCTTGCGGCAAATCTAACGACGGAAAATTCTGTGAAGAGTGCGGCACACCAAAGCCGGCTGATGGATGGACCTGTAGTTGTGGTGCAGTAAATAAAGGCAAATTCTGTTCCGAATGCGGAGCCAAAAAACCGGCCGGCGAATTACTTTACCGTTGCGACAAATGCGGTTGGGAACCGGAAGATCCGAAAAATCCGCCAAAATTCTGTCCGGAGTGCGGTGACCCATTTAATGAGGATGATGTAAAATAAGATTTTTGATTTTTTACTCACACAAAATACAAACATTCAAAAAGGAAACGATTTATGTCAGATACAAACGATGAAATCATCTTGGAAAACAATGAAGAATTCTACTCACCGGAAGAAGAACCAAGAATTGTAGACACCAAAAAAGAAACCGACAAGAAATGCCCTCAATGTGCCGGTGTTATGACTTTTCATCCGGATACGGGAAATATGAAATGTCCATACTGTGACTATGAAGAGGCTATTTCTGTTCAGGAAGAGGAAGTATTATCCGCAGTTGAACTGGATTTTTATCAGGCAGAATTCACTGCAAATAAGGACTGGGGTGTAGAAACCAAAACCGTTTTATGCAAAGCATGTGGTGCCGAATCCATCTATGATGCATTACAAACCTCCGGTGTCTGTCCATTCTGCGGCTCTAACCAGGTTATGGAAGCAAAAGAAGAAGATACGATTGCGCCGGGCGGTGTGGTACCATTTCAAATCGCTGATACCCAAGCCTCCGATTCTTTTAAGACTTGGATTAAACGCAAATGGTTCTGTCCAAAGGAAGCAAAAGAAAGTGTTAAACCAAAGAGTTTCAAAGGCATTTACCTTCCTTACTGGACCTTTGACACACAGACCTCTTCTGTATATCACGGACAATACGGTCGAACCCGTACGCGAACCAACAGCAAGGGCGAAACGAAAGTCGAAATCACCTGGCATTCTACTTCCGGATCGATGAGTGAGTTTTTCAATGATGAATTGGTTTTAGCCAGCAAAAATCACGACTCTTCTCTTTTAAGAGGATTGGAGCCGTTTGATACAGAAAAAAACAAAGCCTATAAACCGGAATATGTTGCCGGTTTTGTTGCGGAGCGCTACTCCGTCGGTTTAACGGATGCTTGGGAGATAGCCAAAGATTCCATCCACGATCAATTAAAAGACATGGCCGAGAACGACATTCGTTCCCGTCATGCCACTGCTCATGTTCGTGGCGTATCGGTACGGGCAAGCTTTGATGATATCACTTACAAATATCTGCTTTTGCCGATTTGGATTTCTAACTTCAAGTACAAAAATAAAGTTTACCAATTTATGGTAAACGGACAAACCGGAAAAGTATCCGGAAGAACACCGATATCAGCATTTAAAGTTGCAATCACTGCAATTGCTGCTATCCTTGCTCTGTTAGTAGCTTATTTCATTTATATGGAATAAATTCAAGTAGATATAAAAAAATGGGAGCGTGTTTGCGCTCTCTTTTTTTACCTTTTAACCATTCAGAATATTTCCGTTTACAGCATTTTTCTTTTCGCTAAAAAAGCCTGGAATTTCCACAACACTTCGCACAAACATCTTGATGATTTATGTTTTCCAATAGTACACAAGCTCGGCCGCATTTGTTCACGGATTACAAAAACGCCTTGGGAAGAGTCTTAGCTTCTCTTAGCGGATAAAGCGAACAAATGTGCACGCGGCGAAAACTGTTCGAGACCGAAATGCTTTTTTTCGGGCGAGTTTTTTCGCCGCAAGGAATACACATATGAGCGTATCCGCTTAGAGACGCTTAGGCGATGACAATCGGCGTTTTTTAACCGCGGACAAATCGGTCGACTTGTGTACTCGGTGGAAAACATAAAATTATTGTCCGTGCGAAGTGTTGGGAAATGCCGCCTTTTTTAGAATCGAATAAAAATACTGTAAACGGAAATATTCTGCGTTATTGAATAAAAAAGAGAGCGCAAACGCGCTCCCATTTTTTATTATTCTTCTGAATTTATTTCAAAAAAGGCATCTAAACCATTCGCAATACCAAGCACCATTTTATCCTGATATTCCTCGGTAGCCATTAACTGATCTTCTTCCGGATTTGACATAAATCCCATTTCCAAAATGGTAACCGGCACCTGACACCAGTTAATACCACTCATAGTATCGGTTTCCCAAACATACTTTTTATTCGCTCCTGTTGCTTCTACAAATCCGTCAAGCACACAGTCGGACAATTTTCTACACACTTCATATAAATCGGCATTATACGGATTTGCAGGTGTCTGGCAAATGGTCAGCGCTCCGTGGATAGATGAATCCGTGGAAGAATTTGCATGAATTCGAATAAAAGCATCTGCGCCAAGTTTATTTGCTGCTTCTGCGCGGATGGCATTGCTGATGTTAATCTCATGTGTTTCGCGGATCATCGCAACACGATAGCCTCGTTCCAAAAGCTCATCTTTTAACTTCATGGCAACGATAAGATTTAACTGATATTCATGTAATCCGGTTGAACACCCCGTCGTACCGCTTGAAACTTTCGCTTTCAGATTGGAAGATCCCGGTCCGTCCGGTTCTTTATCCTTATTTCCGACACCTTGATGTCCTGCATCAATGACAATAAGAATTCCGGTACTCTCTCCCTCCGGCTCGTAAATCTCCAAGTCCGGTACTTCCGTAATTTCAGGCACCTGATTTGGATTTTCATTATTCGATATAGATTCTTCTTCTTTTTCTGCACTTAAATATTTTGCCGAGATATATGCTTCGCTTCCGTTATAAATAATCTTCTGCCAACCATCTACAGCTTCGCCGTCAATGATCACTTCATCATTTTTATTCAATTGCGCGATTACGTCATAGCTTGTTCCCGGGCCTTTTCGAACATTGACACCATTTCCGGTTACGTACATGATAACCACTTCATCTTCGGTGTCGTCATCTTCTTCCCCGTTCACATCGTCTTCGTCTCCATTTTCAGTTTCATCCTGAGACTCGTTTTGCTTATCATCCTCAGTTTCATCTTGATTATCATCTGTATTATCATCAATAATTGGAGGCTGTGTGGAATTGTTTGGTTTTCCAAAATTACATCCGGATACCAATACCATCATCGCTAACAACACTATAAATAACTTTTTCATTTGCTTCATAAGGATTCCTCCCTTGAAAAATATTTTTATGCAGACACGCGCTTTCTTGTACATAATTTATGTATGCCGAAGATTAATAATCCGCCCAAGGACAAGCCCACTAAATAAATCAGTAAATATAACAAGTATGGCACGCTTTGCTGAATCATATCAAACACAGGTAATGAGCTAATGAAATATGGGCTGATATAAAACATATTAAAGGACTCTCCATTTAATACGCCACTGTGATAAATCACAATATTTAAAGTATTTGCCACAGCTGCAAATGCCAAAAACGTAATCAAAGCGCTGATAAAACTCTGTTTGTTTGGCTTTACCTCACCAACCATCATCAGGTAGATAGAAACTACTAAGCTACCCATATGCAACCACATCGTATGGATGTTAACCTCTATCATAGATGTAAAACAATTGCTTGGATAAATAATGGTTGCAAGAGAACCTAAAATCGTAAAATATGCCATAAACGCCAGTAATGCATTACGCATTTTTCCAGGTTTCATAAACAGCACGGCCAATGATACAAAAATAGGTGTTGTGCATAATTGGAACGGTGCTGCATACCATTCATAATCCCATGTTACGACACCTGTAACCGCATCATAATTGAAAGCCCAAATAACCTGCTTTGTTAGTTCCAGTAAAAATGCGCCGATACCATAAATCGCCATTACCCATTTCAACTGCTTTTCATTGTATCTTTTGCGGAGTAAAAACAATGTCACAAGGCACGCTACCACAATCCCAATCCAGAGAATATGATACCATCCTAATATCTCCGGTGTTTCCATTTCTGTCTGTAATAGGCAAAGAATTTTTTCATAAGTTTTCATAAGTTTTCTCTTTTCGTATATCTAGATTTTCATATATTTTTGATGTGACTGCAAATTAATTTTTACAACACACACCGTAATTATATCACTTAAGATAGGATGTTTGCAAACCATTTAGCGTGGTCTGCTATCTTAACAACCTATTTCTTGTTTTTTTCTAACTGCATAGAAAAATACTGTGCAGCTATTGCATATTCCACATCACTTTCTATATACAAAACAACCGGATTGTGTTCTTCATCTTCCTCAACCTCATAAAGCATATAACTCTGTGAAAAATCCAATTCCTTCTCTCCCTTAAGCGGAAGCAATGCAAAATATTTTTTGTCACCGATTTCAAAATAAGAATAAACGCCGCAATCCACACTTCTTCCATCAGCAAACGGCAGTGTCACCACAATTTCTTCTATGTTTTTGCCCATAAAGTCCATAATATGTTCTCCTATCGTTCTTATTTACAACTGCTTGTTGTCCAAATATTGTTCAACACGGGCAGTTTTCTGTTCTTTCCATTTATTTCAAAATATATGCCAACAGCAGCGCATACAAGTTCTTCACACCATCCATATGTGTTCTCTCATATCCATGACTATTTGCGGTTCCCTGACCAATGGCTGCATGTCTTACATCATGTCCCGCTACCACTGCCGCATCAGCATCTGTTCCGTATGCAGGGGAAAATACATCCATCACCCAATCCACACCAATTTCTTTTGCCACTTCGATGATTTCGCCGGTCATTTCGTAGTGATACGGGAATCTTGCATCCTGCGCAAAAATCGTCACTTTCTTCTCGTGGGAATTCTGTCTCGGACCGGTGCAGGCAATATCCAATGCTAAAATATCCTTGGTGTCTGCCGGGATATAACTTCCACCATGGTTTAATTCTTCATAGGCGCCAAAATGAGCATACAGCTTTCTTCTTGGCTTTAATCCTTTTTCTTTCATTTCCTTTAATACTGCCAACAACACTGCCGCACATACTTTGTCATCAATAAATCTGGATTTGATGTACCCATTGCTATAACGGAGTCTCGGATCAAGGGCAATAAACGCACCGGTGTCGATACCCAATTTTTTTACATCATCAGCACAGGTAACATCTTCATCTAATACAACACATACATTTTTCGCATAATCAAGCGGTTGATTCTTCTGGTCTTCCTCGGATACATGAACGCTGGAAAACGTCTTCTGCACGGTGCCGGTATATACACGTCCATCCCGAGTGTAAATATTCACATTTTCAGTAATTGCGTAGTACGGATACAAGCCACCAACCTTGGTCACTTCCAAAGTACCGTTTGCATTAACGTGACGGACAATCAATCCAATATCATCCAAATGGGCAGTTACCACCAGAGCGTCCTCTTCTCCATCAACCACTGCATAAGTTCCACCTTTATGGGTCGTTACATACTCATAGCCCATATCAGCCATTTCTTTTTCCACATAATCCTGAATCGGTCGGAAATATCCTGTAGTACTGTCTATCGCCATTAATCTTTCTAACTGTTCTTTAAAATATGCTTCATTCATCTTGTACATGCTCTTCTCCTCTTATTCTTCTATCTCTATTTTATAAACATTTATGTTCTGGTTCTCATACACCCTGCACAAATATCCTCCCTCAAGGAAATTACACCATAAGTCGGCCACTCAGATAATAAAATCAGCAGCTCCCTCCGGCCGGGTTATATTCATCCTCTTCCATTTTATCATAAAAATCATCAAAGTAAATCAGAGCTTAATAAATATTGTTCCCGGCTGCTTTGGATTCATATAAGATTAGTTCATATCGTGTCATATCATTTTATACCTCTTTAATATTTAGCACAAAAAATTTATAGAAACGATTCCGCTTTTTGCAAGTCTTTCCTTGAAATATTATTGCATAAAAAAATCCTGTTTTTTTATAAAAAACAGGATTTAATAATTTATTTTAATAAAATACGTTATCTATTTTTTTTGAACATCTTTACTTTAATCTCTCGAAAAATATCTAAGATTCCTAAGCAATATAAAATGTTTAATACTAAAGCGGCTAAGACTAATCCCCATGTAAATTCCGTAAAATACTCATAAGCCTGAAACTTATCAGCAAGGCCTGAATACCTTACAACTAAAAGACCAACAACTATAATTAACACATTAAATGTCATATCAGCCATTTTTTTTGATAATCTTTTCTTTTCTTCTCCTGCGTAATCTGCAACTTTCTTTAAAGTATCTTTTGTTTCTGCATCCATTTTCTCACTTTTCCTTTCTCCATCGATTAGTTCGCGGATATCCACGTCATAAAAATCTGCCAGTTCAATTAAAATGTCCAAATCCGGCATATTGCTTCCTGTTTCCCATCTGGAAACTGTTCTTCCGGAAACATTTAGCATCTCTGCTAACTGCTCCTGAGTCATATTTTTTTCTTTACGGAGTTCTTTTAGAAATTCTCCCATTTTCGTAAGATTCATCTTACTTCCTCCTTTCACCCGTAGAATATCCGAAATACGTCTTTAAGGACACGACATAAAGTGAGAAAAATGCCATTTTTATTAACCAGACATACTATGTCCGGCAAAAAAATTCATGTACCACAACACAATCAATAATCTCAAGAAGAACCAGTATTAAACGCTGATTAAAGTTTAGACAATAAACAAACCATCTCAACATGGGTCAAGACGACAAAAGGTATATTTTATTTTTGTTTGCCTTTGATTATTTTCTTGAGCCAGTGAACCAATGCGCATACAAGTCCAAAAACAACAACAGGAACAATAATACCGAGCAAAACAATCAGATCAAAATCAATATTTGGTGAGTCCAATTCAACGCCAAACGCACTGATAACAAGAGCACCTATGCCAAAAAATATTAAGGTCAATACGATTTCGAGTAGTCCTTCGAAAAATGCTTCTTTAAGTTTCTTTTTATCTTTTTTCATTTGCAGATCCTTTCGAGACAAATGACACTTTCAACTGTTGTTTCGTTGTCCCAATCCAATTCGTATATCTCTTTCCCATTGAAAAATACAGGGAATCGAAACTTCAAACTACGAAGGATTCTTCCGTCATCCTGCTCTTCCTCATAAATATTTACCTCCGCAAGGAAGCTCTTCATAAACGTTTTCTTCTCAATATCCGTAAATCTGTCATACAGCTTATCAAAGAATAATAAGAACTGGTACACATTGTCACCGGATATTTTCTCCTGCCTAATATTATACAGTCTGGTCTCCACTTCTTCAATCAAAGTTTCGATTTCTTCTATCTCATCATAGAGCTTGTCCAGACGCACCTGCATATCCTCATACTTCTTGTCATAATGCTTGTCCGATACAGATAAGTTATCCATTTGACTAGCCAGCTTGTTCTTGGCACCAATGACCTGCTTTAATCGCTCCTGCAATCCTGTATGCTCTCTGTCCAACTCCTGTGTATCAATGCTTTGTCCGATGTGCTTCTGAATCTCTGTTTTGAACTTCGGATTATTCACAAGCTTGCGGATAACTTCTTCCACCGCCGCATTGATTTTATCCTCGCTCCACTGCTTGCGGTAAGTACACTTATGACCATTCACAAAGGTTCTGTGCTTGCAGGCATAGTAAAAATAATCTCTGTAATGACCGCCGTCGGGATGCTTTTTACGATTTACATTGCCATACATACCACTTCCGCAGATAGGACATTTGATAATACCGGATAAAATGTGCTCATGATCCAGACTGTGAGTTTTGATGTTGGCAACTCCGGTTTCCTGTCTCTTTTTGTGCACCTGATTCCACAATTCTTCCGACACAATCGCCTCATGGATACCGTCGTTAAGTATATACTTGTCCTGCTTCACAATGTGGTACTCATTCCTTGTACCCGGTATTTTCTCATTCTTTCTTCTGCCAAAAGCAAGCTTGCCGCAGTACACCGGATTATCCAAAACACCTTTTACAAAGGATGTGGAAAAGCCTTCTATAGTATTGTTCTGTCGAAGCTTTTTCTTGTATCCGCTGTTGTTTAAGAATGTAGCAATAGCCGCAATTCCCATGGTGGTATTGGCAAATTTATCATAGATAATTCGAATAATCTCCGCTTCATCCTCAGCAATATGCAATTCGCCATTAATAAGTTGATAACCATATGGTGCAAAACCACCGTTCCATTTACCTTCTCTGGCTTTCTGCCTTCGACCTTCCATAGTTTGAACTAATATATTCTCACGCTCAATTTCAGCCACCGCAGATAACACGGAAATCATCAGTTTACCTGCATCCTTGGAACTATCAATACCATCTTCCACACAGATAAGATTAACCCCAAAATCCTGCATTCTCTGAAGGGATGATAAAACATCGGCTGCGTTTCGTCCGAATCGAGATAATTTGAATACAAGTACAAAATCAACGTTGTCTTTACCGGATTCAATGTCCTGAAGCATCTGTTGGAACTGCGGACGACCTTCTACAATTTTACCGGATTTACCTTCGTCGGAGTATTCACCGGCGATAATCATATCTTGGTAATCAGCGTATTTATGCAATTTATCTTTTTGCGCATCTAAGCTGTAACCATCTACCTGCATGGAGGTGGATACACGGGTGTAGATGTAGCATTTGTGTTGTTTTGCTTTCAAAATCATTTCCTCCATTCCTTTTGATAATATAAAAAACAATATCTTCTCCGCTTAACACGCGTCCCAACCTGATCATACTTCTGTTCCAACTTTATTTCAACAAAAAAATAGATGACTATGACTATTTTTCTAATAATACTTTAGTCCTCTATTCCTAAATATATATAACAAAAGGCGAATTGCAAAATTATATAATGCAATCCGCCACCATCCCAGGTAAAAATATACTAAATTCACCTAGGTTACTATTATATGCAAAAAAACTATTTTTAAGCAAAAAAAAAGAAAAGCTATGCAATTCTTTTTTTCTAAAGTAAGACGAATAGCTATGCATTTCCTCTTACAAGTTTATATTATATCATTATTCGGACCCTTGTCAAGACTATTTTATAATTTTAAAACCAAATCTATCTTTCAGCCCAACGTTACCATCATACAACTTAGAATTAATTCCGTCAAGTATTGAATATGGCTTTTGTTTTTTCGAAAGAGCTTGTCTGGCTAAAGAGTTTGGTATAAAATCAGCCAACTGCAAACCAATAATATTATCCGATTTTATTGCAAAATTAATCGTAGATAACCGCTCTTGTAGTGCCTCCTTTTTTATAAAAAGTGTTCCTGTTGCCTTTAACAAATGAAATAAATTCTGTAATCTCTTATTATTAACTGCATCGGTTGTCTCCAAATAAATTGTACCAATACCATCATTTGAAGACAGAAACTGTGCAAAATTCTCCATTAAAAGTTGCAATGCAATGTAATAAATATCATTCCTATCTTCTACTTTGTACAGATTATCAAGATCATTAATATTAACCGATACCGCCAGCACCGAAAAGAACGCGTTTTCCAAAAACAACTTTCCCAAATCTTCAAAGCATTTCTTCTGCTGTTCTTTTGTAATACCTACAAAATCACCGGTTTTATTTCTAATATCAATCTCATGTAGTATTACCTGGTCATCACCAAAGCATTCCTTTTTCAAAGCATTTACCAACGGTTTTAATTGGTTTTCATACACTTCTTTTTCAATCGCAATTCCACCTAAAGTAAAATTCTGGAAATTAGTATTCGGCTTTGATTCATCTAAAAACAGATAGTATTCTTTCATCTTATCCCTCCTAATAAATCGATATTGATACATTCTTAATTGAATGGCAAGGTATCATCATCTGGAAGTAGTGCTATTCCTTTCATATATGCATCGATAGCATCTTTAACCGTATCCTCAATATGGACATGCGACAACGATACAACAATTAGCTGAATCATTGAATTAATGGTAGCTTTGATTGGAGAACTAACATCTAATGTATTACATACCTTCTTCGTGGTAGCATTACCAAATCTATCATAGCTTACCAAATACAACTCAAAGAAACACTCTTCTTTACAAGTGATTCTTTCATCTCCTTTTTCACAGGCCATTATATATAGCCACTGGTCTGTTGGTAGAAGTCTTGCATGGTAACAATTGTTGCAAGGTTTAACATCACATCCCTTAAAAAACAATGATTCATAAACCGGATATTCATTATAATTGTCTTCCGTTCTTTCTTCGTGTACACTATACAACGGATGAGAAACCGAAGAATAACCTTGATTATCCGTATATATTTCAAGATTTTCCAATTCGGCAACCAACTCTCGTTCCCATGTTAATTTGTCCTCTTTTGTATCGTTAATTACCTTTTTTAAGAAATTCAAAATAAATTCTTCTGTAGGTGTTAACTCGGATACTTTAGATGAAACAAGCATATCCAGTGGTACTTCTAATTGTTCCGATGCAATCATCAAAAACTCAATACTAGGATCTGAAGTACTCTTTCCACTTTTCATTCTTGATAAATATCCTGGTCTATTTCCTGAATCTGTTTCCAATGCTCCTAATTTAATTCCTTTCTGTGCAAGCAAATAATCGATATTATCTAGACAAACACTTCTGTTAAATCTTTTTAACTTACTTAATTCAAAGTTAAGATTAGCGAGTTCCTGTTTTAATTTAGTAATTTCTTCTTGGCACTCACTCTCTTTTGAAATGTATGTGATTTTTTCAGCCTTAATCTTGGTACTCTGCTGCTGAATCTGACAATTACCAATCTCTGCCTCAAGAGAATCTATTAGTCTTTCAATTTCATTTTTTCTTGTTTGTAATTCAACTCTGTTGCTTTCCATATCAACAACACCTTTCTTTCATCTTGTGATTATTATACATAACTTGTTTGTGCTTGTCAATATTACAATTTTGTATTTTTTATTGCTATTTTCACAAGTAGTTGCAAAATCAGGAATTATGATAACAAAAAACAGAACAGATTACATAGCACACCCGTAGAACAAAAATCACCCAACTTGCACTTTGTACAAATCAAGTGATTACACATTGTTTAATCATTATATTATTATTTTTGCTTATAAATTTGCATACTTTTGAACGCTCTTTCGTATGTATACATCCCACTCTCGCAGGATGCCGGTAATACTTATGCTGCTTTCTCAAACCGCTTCATAAATCTTCTCGCATAAGCTTCATACCGAAGTCTTTTTCCCTCTGCATCATCACACCAAGTTTCCGGTTCGTACTGAATCTCTACTGCGATGTCTCGCAAAACCAATGCTCCGTATTTCTCCATCATCTCAGCCAGGAATGTGCAGCAACGTTCAAATTCCTTGTTCAAAGCTTCCCTCCTTCCATAATCGCTTCTGCATCTTTTCGTCCGATAAGTCATTCATGACTTCTTGTCTTAATGATACAACTATGAATTGAAAAAAACAATGATTCCGGTGAGAAAAAATTCTATGTCACTTACATTTCTTTAGGTGCCTTTTGCTAGATACGCATTTTGTATATCCATTGCAAAATGCATCCAGTTAGGGGCAAAATCCCCTAAAACCCCTG
>JAZNWA010000018.1:0-47790 GCA_045593085.1 Lachnospiraceae bacterium
CTGTATCGTAGCTGATGAACATGGTGCTACTACAAAACCTGGCGTATTTGCAGGTGGAGATGCGGTTACAGGTGCAGCAACTGTTATTTTAGCTATGGGTGCAGGTAAAACTGCAGCTGCAGCAATTGATGAGTATTTGAAAAACAAATAAATAGTTTGAAATACAAAGCATAACTAAATTACCCTTTCCATATATTTTTAATAAATATGGAAGGGGTATTTTTTATGGAAAAATTATCCGGACAGGAGTTTCATTTATACAATGATATGAAGGAAAGAACCAAAGGAGAAATTTACATCGGTGTTGTCGGCCCGGTACGGACAGGAAAGTCTACATTTATCAGAAGATTTATGGAACTTTGCGTCCTTCCCTATTTAGAGGATGAGGCCATGCTTATGCGTGCTACGGATGAACTGCCGCAGGCAGCACAAGGAAAAACCGTGATGACCACTGAACCGAAATTTATTCCGGCAAAAGCGGCAGAGATTTTTATCGATGAAGACACGAAAATTGATGTACGCCTGGTGGACTGTGTGGGATATATGGTGAACGGAGCGCAAGGCCACATGGAGAACGGGGAAGAACGTATGGTAATGACGCCTTGGTTTGATATGGAGATTCCATTTACCAAAGCTGCCCGAATCGGAACGCAAAAAGTTATCCGTGAACATGCTACCTTAGGAGTAGTTGTAACAACCGATGGAAGCATTACGGATTTACCACGGGAAGCTTACGTGGATGCGGAAAAAGAAACAATCACGGAATTGAAAAATATCGGAAAGCCTTTTGTGATTGTGTTGAACTCGAAGAGACCTTTTTCCGATGCTACCAGACAGCTTGCTGAACTTATGGAAAAAGAATATGAGACAACTGTTTTGCCAATTAATGTGGAACAGATGCGAAAAGAAGATATGATGACGGTGTTAGAAACGCTGCTTTATGAGTTCCCGGTAACACGAATTTCCTTTTTTATTCCAAAATGGACAATGACACTTCCGGCAGAACATAAAGTAAAAGAATGTCTGATCCGCTATGCGAGACAAATTATGCAACAGGCTACGACGATGAAGTCTATGCGGGATAAAAAGTTTGAACCGGGAGAATTCATCAATCAAATCAGTAGAAATAAAATGGATTATGCCAGCGGAGAAATCGAGTTTGAAATGGAACTGCCGGAGGAATATTATTATGAGAATATTAGTGAATTAACCGGTGAAAAAATTTCAGGAGAATATGAACTGATTCAATTGATTAAGAATCTGGCAACACAAAAACAGACTTACACCACAGTGGAGGATGCTATGAATCAAGTGACCAGAAATGGTTACGGTGTCATCACACCGCAGTTGTCGGAAATTGAAATTGATGAACCGCAAATTGTTAAACATGGTAACAAATATGGCATTCGCCTTAGAGCGATTGCTCCATCCATCCACCTGATTCGAGCCAATATTGAAACGGAAATCGCCCCGATAATCGGGACAAAAGAACAGGCCGAAGGTTTGATTGATTATATTAAGGCCGGAAAAAACACCTCGGAAGGTATGTGGAGTACAAACATTTTTGGAAAATCAGTAGGTGAATTGGTTGAAGACGGGATACGTGATAAGATACGCCTGATGGATGAAGAAAGTCAGGTCAAACTCCAGGAAACCATGCAAAAGATTGTTAACGACAGTAATGGTGGAATGGTTTGTATTATTATCTAAACATAGAAAAGATATTCTTTCGTTCAAAAATGGCGGACAGAATATCTTTTTTGATGAAAAAAAAGATGCAGTATGTTATACTAAAAGTTAAGAAAAATTTTTGAGGTGAAATGATGAGTCAGGCATACAACAAATTGATAAATTGTTATAACTGCGTAAGAACAAAGACTGATTTCAAACCAAAGCTAGCTCTTGTGTTAGGCTCCGGTCTTGGGGATTTGGCAGAAGAAATGGAGATTGTAGACATTGTCAATTATGGCGAGATTGAAGGTTTTCCGGTTTCAACCGTTCACAGTCACAAAGGCCGCTTTGTTTTTGGATATTTAGAACAGGTTCCGGTTGTTTGTATGCAAGGCCGCGTGCATTTTTACGAAGGATATGCAATTTCAGATGTGGTTTTACCGATTCGACTTATGAAATTGCTGGGAGCTGACTCCATTTTTTTAAGCAACGCAAGCGGAGGAATCAATGAAAATTTCCATGCCGGCGATTTCATGATGATTACTGATCATATTTCTTCCTTTGTACCAAATCCATTGGTGGGAGAGAATGTAGATGAGTTGGGAGTTCGCTTCCCGGATATGGTCGGTGTATACGATAAGCAGTATTGTGATATCATTCGAAAAAGTGCGAAAGAATGCAGTATTGATTTAAAAGAAGGGGTGTATGTACAAAGCAGTGGCCCAAGTTTTGAATCGCCTGCTGAAATTCGAGCATTTAAAATGATGGGAGCAGACGCAGTGGGTATGAGTACCGTGTGCGAAGCAATTGCCGCCAGACACTGCGGCATGAGAATTTGCGGCATTTCCTGCGTTTCCAATATGGCTGCAGGCATTACAGGGGCTGAGATTACAGCTTCCGAAGTTAACGAAACCACAGACAGAGTTGGTGTGGCTTTCCGCAGACTAGTCAGAACATCGATTCGTAATATGGCGGATTTTATATAATTCGGCCACATAGATCTAACTAATCCGGTGTGCACATGCTCCAACTGATTCGAGCAAACCGCCGCTTTGGGCATATATAGGCGTTTGTGTTAAAAAGCCCAATCAAATTACGAAAATTGGGCTTATAAATGACAATGTTGTTGGAAGGCCCAAACAATTGGGCATGAGAGAAAAAAATATATATTTTAGCCCAAAATAAACGGAAAAATTGGGCAAAATTCAAAAAAATGTATCCTATATGCCCAAGAAAGCAAGAAACGCTGGGCGAAAATACTGAAAAACGTGGTATACGCCCAATGGAGCAGGAAATTTGGGTTTTAATATAAAAATGCAGATTAACAGTCCAAAAGGAATGAAATGATAAATCTGAAAAGATAGAAAGGAAAACACATATGAATATTCGTTTTTACAATGCAAGAATCATGGTACTTGGCGAGGGACATCATTTTGAAATCCTTGAAGATGCACAATTGTGGGTACAAGGAAAGAAAATTGTGTACATCGGTGATGGTAGTGATATTGATCAGGTAAATGGCGGGATGCCGATTTTGTGGGAACGGGAGATGGATGTCAAGGGAAATCTTATGATTCCGGGATTCAAAAATGCGCATACCCATTCTGCGATGACCTTTATTCGTTCGAAAGCTGATGATTTGCCTTTGCAGGACTGGCTTTTTCAGCAGGTTTTTCCGCGAGAAGCAAAGCTTACGGAAGAAGATTGCTATTATTTGACTGCACTTGCAAATTTGGAATATCTTACCAGTGGTATTACAGCAAATTTTGATATGTATTTTAATAATTATCAGGTGGCGAATGTGGCGTCTAAGATGGGTTTCCGTACCATTCAGGTTTCCGGTGCAAATGATTTTGGCGGAACAGTAGAAGAGATGGAAGAAAAATACCAAGCGCTTAACAATATAGATGAATTTAACGGGTATCGTATCGGTATTCATGCAGAATATACAACTTCCATGGGATTAATGGAAGGAACAGCAGCTTTGGCACAAAAACTGAAATCACCGGTATATTTGCACAATTCAGAAACAAAATCAGAGGTGGAAGGATGTATTGAACGTTGGGGAATGACGCCAACCAAACTTATGGACAAGCTGGGCATGCATAAGTATGGCGGTGGTGGCTATCACTGTGTATGGTTTAACGAAGAGGATATCGATATTTATGCGAAAAATGGTTTATATGCAGTGACCAACCCGGGTTCAAATACAAAGCTTGCCAGCGGAATTGCACCAATTAAGGAAATGTTGGATGCAGGGGTGAATATTGCAATTGGAACAGACGGACCGGCAAGCAACAACTGTTTAGATATGTTCCGAGAGATGTTTTTGACGACAGGACTTGCCAAACTGCGCAATATGGATGCTTCCTGCGTGCCTGCAGATGAAGTTCTTTACATGGCGTCTGTAAACGGCGCACGTGCAATGGGACTGAATGATTGTGATGAGTTGGCAGTTGGAAAATATGCAGACCTTGTTATCATTGATTTACAGCAACCAAATATGCAACCACTGAATAATTTGGTTAAAAATATTGTTTACAGCGGAAGCAAGACTAATGTAAAAATGACAATGATAAATGGTGAAATCAAATACGAAGACGGAAAATTCTTTGTGGGTATGGATCCGATTGAGATTTATGCGAAAGCAAATGAAATTATTCGCCGTATAGGATAGAAAGGAATTTTCTAAATGAGTGGATACGAACAAATGCAATTTCCGGGCATGGATACAGAAGTTGGATTTTGGAACAATAAAACATTGGATGCAAATGCAATGAAGGTTGAACTTTATTCAGACGGATCCGCAAAAGGCAACCCGGGACCGGGGGGATACGGCACGGTTCTTCGGTATGTGGATTCGAAAGGACAGCTTCATACCCGTGAATTTTCAGCAGGATATGTGATGACAACAAATAACCGCATGGAACTTTTGGGGGCTATTGCAGGATTTGAAGCATTGAATCGCCCGTGTAAAGTCACTTTTTGCTCAGATTCAAAATATGTGCTGGATTCTTTTATGCAGAACTGGATTAATTCCTGGATTAAAAACGGGTGGAAAAAAGCAGATAAGAAACCGGTGAAAAATATCGATTTGTGGAAACGATTGTTAAAAGCAATGGAACCGCATGAAGTTCATTTTATCTGGATTAAAGGGCATGCCGGCCACGAGCACAACGAACGTTGTGATTTTTTGGCAACAAGCGCAGCGGACGGCGAGAATTTGATGGAAGATTGTGGCGTAGAGGTTTAAAATCAACACGCTCACTTGTTGAAAAATACAAAAAAATACGATATAATTATAAAGTTGACACGTCCAAACAGAAGGGGATGTGTATTTATGTTTCCATACAAAACGTGCATATAAAATGCAAGAAAACAATATTTGGAGGCAAACTTACCTGTAAGGAGGAAATACGATGGAAAAATTGATTTTATTTATCAACGCATTTTTAAGTTATTTTATAGTTGTTCTTGCTGTTTTGGTAGGCGCCGCCATTGCCTTTATTGCGGGTAGAATGTTGAAAAAAAGAAATAATGCTAAGAAAGCAAAAGTAGCAGAAGAAGTAACGGAATAAATTGTTATTGTCGTTTTGGACAATAGTGAAATATATGATAATCGGAGGAATTACCCTTGAGAAAGTATTATGGAGTAAACGAATTACGCCGTATGTTCTTGGACTTTTTTGAAAGCAAAGGACATTTGGCTGCAAAAAGCTTTTCCTTGGTACCACACAATGACAAGAGCTTATTATTAATTAACGCAGGTATGGCACCGCTTAAGCCATATTTTACAGGATTGGAAGTACCACCAAGCAAGAGAATGTGTACCTGTCAAAAATGTGTACGTACCAACGATATCGACAACGTTGGTAAGACAGCAAGACATTTAACATTCTTTGAAATGCTTGGAAACTTCTCTTTTGGTGATTATTTTAAAGAAGAATCCTTGAAGTGGTCATGGGAATTTTTGACAGAAGTTGTAGGACTTGAACCGGAAAGATTATATCCGTCTATCTATTTTGAAGATGACGAAGCGTTTGATATTTGGACCAATGTGATTGGCGTTCCGGCAGAGAGAATTACCCGTTTTTACCGTGATGAGAACGGAAAATGTGACAACTTCTGGGAGCACGGTGCAGGCCCATGCGGTCCATGTTCTGAGATTTATTATGACCGTGGCGAAAAATACGGATGTGGTAGCCCGGACTGTAAAGTGGGTTGTGAATGTGACCGCTTTATGGAGGTGTGGAACAACGTATTTACCCAGTTTGAAGGGGATGGAAAAGGAAACTATACTTTACTGGAACAGAAAAATATTGATACCGGTATGGGATTAGAGCGTCTTGCTATTGTAGTTCAGGATGTTCAGACCATTTATGATATTGATACCATGTGCGCTATCCGTGATGCAATTTGCAAGATTGCAGGAAAAGAATATGGAAAAAATGCAGATGATGATGTTTCCATCCGTTTGATTACAGACCATATCCGTTCTTCAACTTTCCTTATTTCCGATGGTGTTATGCCATCCAACGAAGGAAGAGGATATGTTTTGCGTCGTTTGATCCGTCGTGCAGCAAGACATGGAAGACTTCTCGGAATTTCCGGTGGATTTTTAGCAAACCTTTGCCAGGTGGTTATTAACGAATCCAAAGACGGATATCCGGAATTAGAAGAAAAGAAAGAATTTATCTTAAAGGTATTTAACCAGGAAGAAGAAAAATTCGATAAGACCATCGACCAGGGCTTGAACATCTTAAAGGAGATGAAAGAAGAATTAAAGGCTGCCGGTTCTAACACATTAACAGGTGAACAGGCATTTAAGCTTTATGATACGTATGGATTCCCATATGATTTGACATTGGAAATCCTTGGCGAAGATGGATACGATGTAGATGAAGCGGGCTTTTTGGCAGAGATGGATGCGCAGAAGAAAAAAGCAAAAGCAGCACGCAAGACTACAAACTATATGGGTGCTGACACAACTGTTTATGAAAGCTTAGACCCTGCAATGACATCTGAATTTGTTGGATATGAATATTTGACTTTTGAATCACCGGTTATCGCAATGACCTCTGAAACAGAAGTAGTAGATACCTTAGCAGAAGGTGAAGTGGGAACCATTATTGTGGAAAAAACACCATTCTACGCAACAAGCGGCGGACAGGCTGCTGATATTGGTGTAATTTCTACGGCAGAAGGAACTTTTGAAGTAAAAGATACCGTGAAGCTTTCCGGTGGAAAGATTGGACACGTTGGTGTAGTAACTTCCGGAATGATTCAGGTTGGTAACACGGTAACGTTGGAGGTAGATGTTAAGAATCGTCAGGCTTCCGGCAAAAACCACAGTGCAACCCACCTTTTACAGAAAGCATTAAGACTTGTTCTGGGAACGCATGTTGAACAGTCCGGTTCCGATGTAAATGCAGACAGATTACGTTTTGACTTTTCACACTTTGCTGCTTTAACAGCAGAAGAGTTAAAGAAAGTGGAAGATATCGTAAACGAAGAAATCGCTAAGGGATTAGATGTTGTAACAGAAGTAATGTCTATCGAAGATGCAAAGAAGAGCGGTGCAATGGCCCTTTTCGGCGAAAAATATGGCGATTTTGTACGCGTTGTAAAAATGGGCGATTTTTCTACGGAATTGTGTGGTGGTACTCATGTAAAGAATACAAATACCATTACCGCATTTAAGATTTTGTCTGAGACAGGTGTTGCTGCAGGTATTCGTAGAATTGAAGCCATTACCGGTGACGGCGTATTTGCTTACTACAAGAATATGGAAGCACAGTTACTGGAAGCAGCGAAGTTATTAAAGACTTCTCCTGCTGAAGTGGTGAATAAAGTGGCTCACCTTCAGGGCGAGTTAAAAGCATTGGCAAGTGAAAATGATTCCTTAAAGAGTGCTGCGGCAAAAGAAGCCTTAGGTGATGTAATGGACAATGTTGCGGAAGTGAAGGGCGTAAAATTGCTTGCAACTGCAGTGAAGGGTGTAGATATGAACAACCTTCGTGACCTTGGGGATAGCTTAAAAGAAAAATTAGGCGAAGGCGTTGTGGTTTTAGCATCTGATTTTGAAGGAAAAGTCAACTTGATTACTATGGCAACGGATGGCGCAATGGCAAAAGGAGCTCATGCAGGAAACTTAATCAAAGCTTTGGCAGGTCTGGTTGGCGGCGGCGGTGGTGGTCGTCCGAATATGGCTCAGGCCGGCGGTAAGAATCCGGAAGGTATCGCAGATGTGATTGCTAAAGCTCCGGAGGTATTAGAGGGACAGCTTCAATAAAATTTCTTTGAAAAAAGGTTATTTTTTCCTAAAAAAGTAGTTGACTAATAAGTCCTTTTGGTATATTATATCCTAGTGCAATAATGAATATCCTATCAGTTGAAATGCACAATTACGCAACTGGAGGGAGGTTAGGTGTAGACTATGTCAAATGTTATCGTAAAAGAAAACGAGACTTTAGATAGCGCGTTACGCAGATTTAAGAGAAACTGTGCAAAAGCAGGTATCCAGCAGGAAATTCGTAAGAGAGAACATTACGAAAAGCCAAGCGTAAGACGTAAAAAGAAATCTGAAGCAGCTAGAAAGCGTAAATTTAACTAATTAATGGAGAGACTGTCATATGGCAGTCTCTTTTTTGTTGATAAGGACAAGAATCTGATGTGATATCTTACCATAGCGGAGAATCTTGAACCTAAGGGGAGAAGAAAAAGGTTACTTTTGAACACACATTCATTATGGCGAATATAGAATTAATGGGCAGAAAGGGCAACGAAGAGGACGAGAAAACACGTAAAAGCTGTATTTTAAGTTGACCTTTTTTTTTGAAAGTGCTAAAATTCATAGCAGACAATGTTTTGTAAAAACCACATCTTTGAGAGGAGTTTTTTATGAAAGAAAATAAGAAAAGAGAGTGTTGTTGTGATATTTCCAAGATGCCATTAAATGAACGGATCGGTTTCCAGATTTACATGGTAAACTGCACGATGAAAGCACGGAAAAATAAGGATTTTGAAGACCTGGATTTGACTTCCAGCCAGGCTGACGTGCTAAACTTTATCTGGCATAGTGAAAAGAACGGAAAACTGGTTCAGCAGGTGGATGTTGAGAGACGATTCAATCTTTCCAATCCAACGGTGACAGGGCTTATTCAGCGCTTAGAGGCGAAGGGATTTGTAACTAGAGAGGTTTCGGAAAAAGATAAGCGGTGTAAGCATCTTCATACGACAGAGCAGACTGAAAAGATTTATGCCTTTGCACAACAGAAGCGTAGCGAGATGCAGACACTTTTGCTGCAAGGTTTCTCAGAGAAGGAAAAAGAAGAGCTTTCCCGTTTGTTAGACAAAGCATTGAATAATATAAGGAGTAATGACATTGCGCATGTGGAAGAAAATTAAACTTGTTTTTTCAAATGTAAAAGAATATAAGAAAAATGCGATTTTATCTCCTGTTACGATGGTTTTTGAAGTGGCCATCGATGTGTTTATTCCATTTTTGATGGCATATCTGATTGATAATGGTTTAAATAAGGGGGATTTTGATTATGTGTTAAAAATCGGATGCCTGATGCTTGTGTTGGTTATTGTGGGGGCGTTTTTTGGCATTCAATCCGGACGGCATGCAGCCATTGCATCTACCGGACTTGCAAAGAATTTAAGAAGTAAGCTTTTTGGTAATTTGCAGACATTTTCTTTTGAGAATATAGACAAATTTTCTACCGCCAGCTTAATTACCCGTTTAACGACGGACGTGTCCAATATGCAAAATGCATTCCAGATGATTATCCGTATGACGGTACGCTCCGGAATGATGTTTATCTTTGCATTAATCATGGCATTTATTCAGAATGCTAAATTGGCGATTATTTTCCTTGTGGCAATTCCGATTTTAGTATTTAGTTTGTATTTTATTATTAAAAAGGCACACCACTTTTTCCGCCAGATGTTCAAACAATATGATAAGTTGAATTCTGTTGTTCAGGAGAATTTAACCGGCATCCGTGTGGTAAAGGCATATGTTAGAGAATCCTTTGAAAAGGAAAAGTTCAGAGAGACCAGCCAACGTATTGTAGAACTGTCCAAATCCGCGGAAAAAGTTATTATTTTACAACAGCCAATTATGTTTTTAACAATTTTTGCAGTGACGGTTGCTCTTGCAGGAAGCGGTGGAAAATTAATCATTGCGGGTGATATGGAAACCGGTGTGCTTATGAGTATGTTTACTTATGCAACCCAATGTTTGTCCAGTTTGATGATGATTGCAATGGTTTTAGTAATGTGTATTATGTCTATGGCATCATTAGAGCGTGTGGCAGAAGTGCTACAGGAAGAGACCACCATTAAAAATGCTAAGAATCCAATTATGGAAGTGGCGGATGGCTCTATTGTTTTTGAAAATGTTTCTTTCGGGTACGAAGAGGGAAAAGATAAACAGGTTTTACAGAATATTAATTTAAGCATTCCGTCCGGAGCCACAGTGGGCATTTTAGGAGGTACCGGTAGCAGTAAATCGACTTTGGTATCCCTGATTCCCCGTCTTTATGATGTGCAGGAAGGTCGTGTGTTGGTTGGCGGTGTAGATGTCCGTGAACTTGATTTGACGGTGCTTCGTGATAATGTTTCCATGGTGCTGCAGAAAAATATTTTGTTCTCCGGAACTGTGAATGAAAATATGCGTTGGGGCAATGAAGAAGCAACACAGGAAGAGATTATCCATGCGTGCAAGTTGGCTCAGGCAGATGAGTTTGTAAGCACTTTTGAAAAAGGCTATCATTCTGTAATCGAACGAGGAGGAAGCAATGTGTCCGGCGGTCAAAGACAGCGACTTTGTATTGCAAGAGCATTGTTAAAACAGCCTAAGATATTGATTTTAGATGATTCAACCAGTGCTGTAGATATGAAAACAGATGCGCAGATTCGTGATGCGTTTGCAAATGAAATTCCGAATACAACAAAGCTTATTATTGCACAGCGAATTGCGTCCGTACAGGATGCGGATATGATTATCGTGCTTGATGAAGGTAAAGTGTCCGGCGTAGGCACACACGATGAGCTGTATGCAAATAATAAGATTTACAGAGAAGTATATGATTCCCAGGTGAAAGGAGGAGATGACGATGCCGCCTAGAAGACCTATGGGTCCTCCGCCAAAGTTACCGAAGGGCCGTATGAAAGAAGTGTTTTTACGCTTGATGAAATATATCATGAGTAAATATGCGATTCATTTTATTGTGGTTATGATTTGTATCGTTGTAGCTTCCTTGGGCACTGTGGCAGGAACCAAGATGCTTCAGTATTTGATTGATGATGGTATTACACCACAGATTGGGGCACTGAATCCGGACTTTTCCGCGTTGTTTAAAATATGTGCAATTATGGCAGGAATCTATATTGTGACTGCATTTATTCAGTGGTTACAGTCTCGATTAATGATTAATGTCAGCCAGGGTGTGTTGTTTACCATCCGAAATGAAATGATGAACAAGATGCAGAGCTTACCGCTGCGTTATTTTGATACCAATGCCCATGGCGATATTATGAGCCGTTACACCAATGATACGGATACTTTGCGCCAGTTGGTAAGCCAGAGTATTACAGGGGTAGTTTCATCGATTATTACCATTATTGCAGTGTTTATCTCCATGGTTATGTTGAGCTGGCAGTTGACGCTGATTGTTATCGGATTTTTAATTATTTTACTGCAGGTGTTAAAAGTGTTGGGCAAAAAGAGCTCCACTTACTTTGTGGCACAACAGAAATCTTTGGGTAAACTCAATGGTTTTATTGAGGAAATGATTGAAGGCCAGAAAGTTGTTAAAGTATTTAACCGTGAGCAGAAGAATCTGGAACGTTTTAATGAATACAATGAAGAACTGCGCCACAATGCCTCCAGAGCCGGTATTTTTACCAATATTATGGGACCGGTTATGGGACAGTCCGGCAACTTGATTTACTTCTTTATCGCAGTTGTGGGCGCGGCACTTAGTGTTGGAGGAGTGATACCGATTTCATTGGGTGTGTTGGCAGCGTTTTTAACTTATACAAGAAACTTTACCAATCCGATCACCCAGATTTCACAACAGATTTCCAGTGTAGTTATGGCAATGGCAGGTGCGGACAGAATCTTTACTTTGCTTGATCAGCAACCGGAAGAAGACGAGGGTACAGCAATCCTTGTAAATGTTCGCAAAAAAGAAGACGGAAGTTTGGAAGAATGTTCCGAACGTACTCACCATTGGGCATTTAAACGTATTATGGAAGACGGCACTACGCAACTTGTGGAACTTCGCGGTCATGTTGAATTTGATAATGTGACCTTTGGATACGACCCGGAAAAACCGGTGTTAAAAAATCTGAGTCTTTATGCAAAACCGGGCCAGAAAATTGCTTTCGTTGGTCATACAGGTGCCGGAAAAACTACCATTACTAATTTGATTAACCGTTTTTACGACATCGACGAGGGAAGTATAACCTATGACGGCATTCCGATTCGAGAGATAAAAAAAGCTGATTTGCGCCGTTCCCTTGGAATCGTATTGCAGGATACGCATCTTTTTACCGGAACCATTATGGAGAATATCCGCTATGGTCGATTGGATGCAACGGATGAAGAAGTTATTGAGGCAGCAAAACTTGCCAATGCAGATTATTTCATCCGCCATATGAGAGACGGATATGATACCGTTATAACCGGTGACGGAGAAGGTATTTCCCAGGGACAGAGACAGTTGCTTGCCATTGCAAGAGCAGCTGTTGCAGATCCGCCGGTACTTATTTTGGATGAAGCAACATCCAGTATCGATACCCGTACGGAAGCCATTGTTCAGGATGGTATGGATCGCCTTATGGAAGGCAGAACAGTATTTGTTATCGCTCATCGTTTATCTACCGTACGCAACTCCAAAGCAATTTTGTATCTGGAGCAAGGCGTGGTTCAGGAGCGAGGCAATCATGAAGATTTACTGGCACTTGGAGGAAAGTACTATCAGTTATATACCGGAGCCTTTGAATTAGAGTAAGGGGTTGGAGGAATGCATGAAATTTGAAGAATTAACAAAAGACATGGTGATTAATAATAGAGACGGCCTGGATGCATTTACCGGAAATATGGGGATTATTGTGCGAAGCGTGGAGGAACATCAGGCAGTAGCAGAGTTGAAGTTGTCCGAATGCTTGAATAACCCAATCGGGAGTGTGCATGGCGGTGCCATCTTTACTTTGGCTGATATTGCGGCAGGGCTGGCAGCAACGTCAGACGGTACAAAGGCTACGACCTTAGACAGCAATATCCGATTTTTAAAAGCGGCTTTTTTCGGAAAAACAGAATATCTTCGTGCAACTGCAACCATGAAAAAAGTAGGAAAAAAAGTCCGCGTCGCAGAGGTAGAAGTGACGGATGATGCAGGGGAATTGATTTGCCTTGCGACATTTGGTTTTTTTGCGATATAAAGTGCCAAATTTACTAAAAAAAATACAAAAAAATGAAAGCTGACCTTTTAAGGTCAGCTTTTTTGTGGTAAAATATATTGGATTGTACATTTTGAGAGGTTGCTATGGTTTTTAGTAGTTTAGAATTTGTTTTTTTGTTTATACCACTGTTTTACAGTTTATATATTTTACTTAGAAAAAAGATGGGAAATACCATTACATTAATTGCCAGTCTTGGGTTTTATGTATATGGTACGTGGAATCAGCCGGAGTATATTGTACTCATTGTGATGTCGGTTTTGGCGAACTATTTATTCGCCCGACTGATTGAAGTAAAACAGCATAAAAAAATTTATCTTGTAGGTGGATTAGTCTATCATTTCTTTTGGCTAATACTTTACAAGTATTCCGGTTTTTTGATTTTTAATATTAACAGAGCATTTGGAACAGATTTACCATTCCAGCAATTTTTACTTCCGTTGGGAATCAGTTTCTATACATTCCAGGAAGTGTCTTATTTGTTGGATGTGTATCGAGGAAAGCAAAAATGTGAGCACAACTTCATAAAGTTGGCTACTTATATACTGATGTTCCCTCAGTTAGTTGCCGGTCCGATTGTTAATTATGGAGAAGTGCGCGAACAGATGAACCATCGTACCTTTTCATGGGACAATTTTAACGATGGTTTAAGAATCTTTACCTTAGGTCTAGCCTCTAAAGTGCTTTTGGCAAACCGTGTGGGTGGTATGTGGACGCAGATTCAAACAACCGGTTATGGTGGAATTACAACACCGATGGCCTGGATGGGAATTATCGCATACAGCTTACAATTGTATTTTGATTTTAACGGATATTCGCTCATGGCCATTGGATTGGGAAAAATGATGGGCCTGACACTTCCGAAGAATTTTGATTTTCCGTACTTTTCTGTTAGTATGACAGAGTTTTGGAGAAGATGGCATATTACATTAGGCAGATGGTTCCGCGAGTACGTGTACATTCCTCTTGGCGGAAGTCGCAAAGGAAAGGGAAGAACCATTTTTAACCTTTTCGTCGTATGGAGTTTAACCGGTATATGGCACGGGGCAGGATGGAATTTCCTTCTTTGGGGAATGTTATTGTTTGGGATTCTTGTAATTGAGAAGTTGTTTTTACTCAAGCATCTGGAAAAACATCGTTTCGTGGGACATGTCTACATGGCGTTGTTGATTCCTCTTAGCTGGGTGCCGTTTGCAATCAGCGGAATCAGCAATGTAAAAGTGTTTGTAATGAAATTGTTCCCGCTTTTCGGTTCAGTGGCTGCACCGTTTGCAGAAGATTACATCAAATACGGCAAGATGTACGGCCCAACTATTTTGCTTGGAATTATATTATCCCAGCCGATTTTTGTTAAGTTTTATCAAAACCACAAAACAAAGTGGTGGATGAGCTTCATATTATTGGCGTTGTTCTGGGGCTCTGTATACTATTTGTATCAAGGCCTTGATAATCCGTTTATGTATTTTAATTTCTAGTTGTTTGTAGTTGGATAAGGAGTATAAAATGAGCAAATCAAAAATAAAGGGAGTGTTTTCCAAATATCTGTTTGCGATATTAGTCGGTGTGACAGCACTTGTAATTGCACCAACCTATGGATATACCAGTTATATGGAGAACAAAGCAGAAGAAGAACGAATTGAAAAAGAAAATGCACTGTTACAGGAGTATTTAGAGTCTTTGCGACAGGAACAGGAAAATAACAATTGTGATGATAATAACGGAAACGGTGATTTGGTTGTAGAAAACGATAATAACCAATCCGGTAGTGATAGGAATGAGGATGAAGGGGATTCTTCAGAGGAAGACACCGACGAAGGAGAAGATAGCAATACGGATTCCGGTAACAATGGTAACAACGGTGAGGCAAATGGAGATACCAATGGCTCAAACTCCGATAGTAGCAACTCCGATAGTAGCAACTCCGGTAGCAATAATTCCGGTAATAATGGAACGACAGGCAGTGGAAACTCAGGCAACAGCGGTTCGACCAATAACGGAGCCGGCAACAGCGGAACTGCAGGTAGTGACAGTCATTTAAGCTTTGATATTGTGTATACAGAACCACCGGAAAGAACCTTGTTTATTGGTGACTCCAGAACAGAAGGATTTGTTGCATTTTCCAAATTGGACAAGGCAAAGTTGGAAAGCTTTGCAACAACCGGATGTTCCGTATATCAGATGTGGGATTTAACCGCAGAAGTGAATGGAAAAGGAAGTATTTCCTTACAACAGTTATTAGAAGAGGAAACTTACGAAAATATCCATATTTTACTTGGAATTAATGAAATCGGCAGACCATTGGATGAAACGATTCAGACATACAGCGCCTTTGTTACCAGAATCAGAGCGCTTCAGCCGAATGCACATATTTATATTTCTGCCAATTTCCATTTGGGACCACAGAGAAATGACCCAAACAGTGCATTCAGTAATGTAAGAATTGATTATCTTAATGAGGGATTAAAAAAACTCGCCGACAATCAAACAATTTTTTATGTTGATCCGAACGAGCTTTTTGATGATTCAAATGGTAATATGGATTCTATTTTCACAAACGACGGAGTGCATTTGGTTTATAAGTACTACATTCCTTGGGCACAGTGGTTAATGGAACAGTTTTTAAAACACTAAGGAGTGTTTTCGTCGTTTTTGCGTTTTTGGGAAAGATTGTAGAACATTCTGCATACCCAAATTAAAACAGGAATTGCAAAGGTTGAATACAGGCTGGCCATGAATAATCCGTTTGAAGCCGGAGAAGCAAAGCAAGCGGCAACCAAAGTGGCAATGTATAAACTAACTAATAAAACAATTCCGATAATCGCTAATATTTGAGATACTTTTTTCATAGATAATTCCTTTCTGGTATATAATGCATGATAATAGTCTAGCAGATAGAACGGAAAAATGCTATAAAAAAACTTTTTAAACGCAGAGGAAAAAAGATATGGCAAAAAAAGAAATTAACAAACAGGCAATTGAAGAACATATCCGAGGCATTTTGGTGGCATTGGGAGAGAATCCGGAGCGTGAAGGGTTAAAGGATACTCCAAAGCGTGTGGCTAAGATGTTCTGTGAGGTTTTTGAAGGAATTCAGTATTCCAACGATGAAATTGCAGAGATGTTTGATAAATCATTTGAAGAAGACCTGGCTATTCAGCCGGAGAACCGGGATATGGTTCTGGTACGGGATATTGATATTTTCAGCTACTGTGAACATCACATGGCATTGATGTATGATATGAAGGTCTCTGTTGCGTACATACCAAATAAAAAGGTTATTGGATTAAGCAAGATTGCCCGTATTGCAGACATGGTAGGAAGACGTTTACAGTTGCAGGAACGCATCGGAACGGATATTGCCGACATCATGCAAAAAATCACCGGCTCAAAAGATGTTGCAGTTATTGTGGAAGGATGTCACAGTTGTATGACTGCGCGAGGAATTAAGAAAAGCGGAGCGACTACCGTAACAACCACATTCCGCGGTGCATTCGGAACAGATAATGCCTTACAGAATCAGTTGCAGTTACTTTTAAAATAAAGGGTAACAGGAACAGAGTTATACGAAAGAACAGAGGGAACATCATGGTGAAGGATTTTTTTGGGAAATATGGCGCTTTTAAGTGGATTTTGCTTGGTATAGGAACCATTGCTGCATTGGTATTGGCTTGTTTTTTTAATCTGAAAAGAGTGGTTGTTACAGAAGCAGGTCAGCCGTTTGATACAAGAAAAATCTGGTCAACGGACATTAAATTGCCGACGCAGGTAGAGGATATAGTTGATACGGAGACGGTGGGATTAAAAAATTATAATATTCGTATTTTAGGATTGTTCCGGGCAAAAATAGCTGTTGATGTACAGGATACAACAGCCCCGGTTGTTACAAGTAAAAACGAAATGATTCGGTTTGGAGATACCTGCAGACCGGAAATGTTTGTTTCTAAGGTGCAGGATGTATCCAATGTAACATACCAGTTTGTGCATGAGCCTGACACAGGTGTTGTTGGCATGCAGGATGTATTTTTATATGCCACAGATACATGGGGAAATGTGACAGAGTTTACAGCACAGGTTGAAATCGTCGGCCTTCGTGCGGTGTATGAAATCGGGCTTGGTGATGCGATTCCGGAGGCAGATGTTTTTTCCCTGGACAGTGCGTATACCGTAGAATATGTGGAAGTGCCTAAGAACAGTATTTCGGAGGCAGTTGGGGAATATCCGGTGAAAGTGCTGGTAAACGGAGTGGAAGACCAGGTTGTAATCCGAGTGGTAGACAAGATTAAACCGGTTATTACCACCGATACGATTAAGGTAACTGTAAATAATTCGCTTTCTTACAAAAAGAACTTAAATTACAGCGATAACTGGGATGCTACCGATGAGTTAATCCTTGAAGTGGACAACTCCGGAGTGGATTTAAGTAAAGTCGGTAATTACACGGTTGTATGTAAAGTGACGGATACAGCAGGCAATACCGCTACAAAAGAAGTAGTTGTGGAAGTGATTGAAGAAGGAACCGTTGTTTATACCGTCGAGCAAATTAATAAGTATGCAGACGAGATTTTAAATCGTATTCTGACCGAGGATATGACCTTAGAAGAGAAAGCATATGCAATTTACCGATGGACACGTGGTAATATCGGATACATGAATGATTCCCAGCAGACAGATTGGTTAATGGGTGCGTATGAAGGTATGGTAAAACATCTGGGATGTTGCTTCACCTACGCCGCTACTGCAAAAGCACTCCTTGAGCGTATTGGCTTGGAACCGATTGTAATTACCAAGGAAAAAGAAGATTGGACATCACAGAGCAATCATTACTGGTTGTTACTGGATTTAGGCGACGGATATTATCATTTTGACCCAACGCCGAGAGCAGATGGTACATGGTTCTTTATGTGGACGGATGAGCAGATTTTAGAATATTCCAACGCACATTCCGGAAGTCATAATTTTACCAGGGACAAATATCCGGACATCAAATAAAGACTTTATAAAAATTATTAAAGATAAAAAGGAGAAACAATATGGAAGAATTACTCGCAATCCTTGAAGACCTTCACCCGGAGGTTGATTTTGAAATGGAGGAACACTTGATTGATAACGGCATCCTGGATTCCTTTGATATCATTACTATTATTTCAGAAATTGCAGACACATTTGATGTGGTAGTTCCTGCAAAAGAAATCATTCCTGAGAACTTCAATTCAGCAGAAGCATTATGGGATATGATTAACAGATTAGAAGACGGAGAATAAGAATGAGTTTTACTTCTTACGAGTTTATACTTGCCGTAGGAGTTGTAATAGCACTGTATTATCTCATCCCAAAGCGCTTTCAGTGGATGTTTTTACTGGTTGCCAGCTATGCACTTTATTTTCAAGCAGGGCCGTCTTATCTGATTTATATCAGTATTACAACCCTGGGAACGTATTTGGCGGCAAGAAGAATAAGCAGGCTTAACGATGAAAAGTCTGCGTATCTAAAAGAGAATAAAACGACTTTGGATAAAGAGGCCAAAAAGGAATACAAAGACCGGATGAAAAAACGGCAGAGAATGTGGTTGTATCTGGCTTTGGTCATTGATTTGGGTCTCTTGATTGGTATGAAATATACCAATTTCATGATTGAAAATATCAATGGAATTATCACCGGATTGGCGGGAGGAAAGCCACTTTCTTATTTAGACATTATCCTGCCGTTAGGAATTTCTTTTTATACATTCCAGTCTGTGGGATACCTCATTGATGTTTACAATGAAAAATACGAAGCACAGAAGAATTACGGAAAGTTTGCGTTATTTGTAGGGTTTTTCCCTCAGTTATCACAAGGTCCAATCAGCAGATATGATTATTTATCCAAGACCTTATATGAAAAACATTATTTTGATACAACGGTTGTATCAAGAGGTTTGCAGAGAGTCTTGTGGGGATATTTCAAAAAATTAGTGATTGCTGACAGGGTGTTAATCGGTTTAAAGACGCTACTGGGAAATCCGGAGGGATACCCGGGTATTTACTTCTTTGTTGCCATGCTTTTTTATGCTGTTCAGTTGTATGCAGACTTTACAGGCGGTATTGATATTACGATTGGTATTGCCGAAACAATGGGCATTAAAGTTCAAGAGAACTTCAGACGCCCGTATTTTTCCAAGAATATCAAAGAGTATTGGAACCGTTGGCATATGACAATGGGCAGTTGGTTTACGGATTACATTTTTTACCCAATATCCGTTTCCAAAGGAATGCTGAAGTTATCCAAAAAGTCCAGAAGTTTATTTGGCGAAAATCTCGGCAAAAGAGTGCCGGTGTATGCAGCCACCATCTTAGTATGGTTTACTACCGGTATCTGGCATGGAGCAAGCTGGAACTTTGTTGTATGGGGACTTGCAAACTGCCTTGTAATCCTGATTTCACAGGAATTAAATCCGTTGTACATAAAATTCCACGAAAGATTTGATGTGGATGGCAAGCTGTGGTACAAAGCCTTTTGTGTCATTCGTACTATCTTATTGATGAGTGCGCTTCGAATGTTTGACTGTTACAGGGATGTAACGGTGACCGTGAAGCTGTTTTTCAGTATGTTCACCACATGGAATGTATCCGAATTGTGGAACGGAAACATGTTGAAATTGGGCTTAAGCAGCCTTGATTATGTGATGATTATCTTTGGCATTGTGCTTATTTTTACAGTAAGCATGCTTCAGAGAAAAGAACCGGTTCGTGGGCGTATTGCAAAGTTGCCGTATCCGGTGAGAGCAGCCTTGTGGTTAGCACTTTTTGTGGTGGTTTTACTTGCCGGTGCTTATGGACAGGGTTACGATGAAAGTCAGTTTATTTATAACCAATTCTAGAGAATTGATGGAGTAATAAATGAAGAAGAAGTTACGAAAGATCCTTCCCACGATTGTAATGATCATGTTGGTTTTGGCATTTTTGCAGGAACTGCTGATGCCGAAATACATGACAGACATTGTGGAAGGGGCAATGATAGCAGAATATTATGAATCGGAAAAAATTCATGATGTTATTTTCATTGGCGACTGCGAAGTGTATGAGAATTTTTCTCCATGCAGACTGTGGGAAAAATACGGAATCAGCAGTTATGTCAGAGGAAGTGCGCAACAGTTAATTTGGCAGTCTTATTATTTGTTGGAAGATACCTTAAAGTATGAGACTCCGGAAGTTGTTGTTTTTAATATTATGTCGCTGATGCACGAAGGACCGGAAAACGAAGCCTATAACCGTATGACGATTGATGGCATGCGTTGGTCTTCGGCTAAATTAAACTGCATCCGGGCATCCATGACCGAAGATGAAAATGTATTTGAATATATTTTTCCGATTTTGAGATATCATACCAGATGGAGTGAGCTTACGAAAGAGGATTTCCAATACCTGTTTCATAAAGACAAGGTTACCTATGAAGGCTATTACATGAGAGTGGATATTAAGCCGGTAACCCATATTCCTACACCGAAAAAATTGCCGGATTACACATTTGCAGATTATCCCATGGAATATCTTGATAAAATCCGTGAATTGTGTGATGAAAAAGGAATTGAACTGGTTTTTGTAAAAGCTCCGAGTTTGTTCCCGCACTGGTATGACGAGTGGGAAGTTCAGGTGGATGAATACGCCCAAAAGTATGACATCACCTACTACAACTTTTTAGAGTTGGCAGATGAAATCGGAATCGATTATTCCACGGATACCTATGATGCGGGTATGCATATGAACCTTTACGGAGCGGAAAAAATGTCCGACTACCTTGGGGAAAAATTAGTAGAGGTTCACGGCGTGACGGTTCGTAATACGGATCAGACCTATATTGACATTTGGGAACCGAAGATGGAAGAGTACTACAAAGGGATTCAAAAGAGAAAAGAGGAATTAGAATGAAGAAAATAATTTTGGCCTGTTTAGCAATGTTAACAGTACTTTGTTTCGCAGCTTGCGGAAATCAGAATGCAGATAATACAGACGGGGGAAATACAGAACCGCCGAAGAATGAAACCAGCTATATTTTTACATATGAAGGTGTGGATGTATCTGTAAACGAAGATATTTCTGCAGTTTTAGCAAAACTTGGGAATCCGGTATCTTACTATGAAGCACCAAGCTGTGCGTTTGAAGGTGTGGACAAGATTTATACCTATGCAAGTTTTCAGATTGATACTTATCCGATTGATGGCGTAGACATGTTGGCATCCATCTATTTTTTAGATGATCTTGTGCAGACGCCGGAAGGTATCAGCCTTTTTATGACAAAGGATGATATGATTGCAGCATACGGAGAAGCGACAACCGTAAACGGAACAGAATACATCTATGAAAAAGGAAACGGAACCTTGCGTTTTATCATTGATGAAAATGAAATTATTTCCATTGAGTATCGTACAAAGGTAGAGTATAAATAATGAATGTATTAAAATATTTAGAAACAGCAGCCGCAAATCATGGCAGTCGTATTGCTATGGACGACGGCTGCCGTTTGATTTCATATCAGCAATTTAAAATGGCGGCAAAAAAAGTGGCAGCATATATTAACGAAAGAATGGCATCCGCCAATGGATGTTGTCCGGAGCAAAATACATGTGCAGACACACAGGAAAGTCAGCCGATTGGCGTATATGCAAGTAGGGATATTTTAACACCGGTGTTATACATGGGTGTCTTATACAGCGGGCATTTTTACGTTCCGATGGATGAAGATATGCCGGATGAAAAGAAGGAAAAAATCATTTCTCAATCCGGTATGAAACTGGTGCTTAAGGCAGAAGAAATCACAAATCTCGTGGATGAAGTTATCGATGAAAGTACCAAAGTTTTAAATACCCATGAGAGTGAGAAAGAGACGTGTAATAATGCGGAGACATCATTATCCGTGGATGCAGAAGACTTCAATACCGACGAAGATATGCCGCTTTATATGATTTATACCTCTGGTTCTACCGGGGTGCCAAAGGGGGTATTAAAAACACACGGTGCAATGATAGACTACGTGGAAGCTTTTTCCAAGGAATATCCATATAAGGAACATGAAATCATCGCAAACCAAACTCCGTTTTTCTTTGACGCATCTGCAAAAGACTTGTATTTGATGTTGAAGCATGCGGCTACGATGGTGATTATTCCTACGTCTATGTTTTCATTCCCGGTAAAACTGGTAGAATACTTAAATGAGAAAAAAGTAACTGTTATTTCATGGGTGCCATCAGCGTTATCCATTTTGACACAGTTGAATGTTTTTGCGGAAATTAAGCCACAAACCTTAGAGAGAGTCTTTTTTGTGGGTGAAGTATTCCCGATGAAACAGTTGAATAAGTGGCGAAAAGAGATGCCGCATTTGTTATATGTCAATCTGTACGGTTCTTCGGAAATTGCCGGAGTTTGCTGTTATTACGAGGTAAAGCCAAGTGATGTATTTGAGGATACCCAGGCTCTTCCAATGGGAAAACCATTAAATAACTGTAAGATTGTGTTGTTAAATCAGGAAACACAGCAGGTAATTACAGAAAAGAATGTAACCGGTGAGATATATCTGTCTTCCAAAGCGTTGGCAAGAGAGTATTTTAAGGATGAGGAAAAAACAAATAATTCTTTTATCATGACAGACCTTGACGGAAGCGGTGTCAGACGTTATTTCAAAACCGGAGATTTGGCTTATTACAATGAAGCCGGCGATTTGATTTTTGCATCCAGAAAAGATTTTCAGATTAAACATATGGGACACCGTATTGAATTAGGTGAAATCGAAGCAGCAGCCAATGCAATAGATGGTATTGCAAAATGCGGTTGTATTTATGATAGTGAAAAAAGAAGAATTGTCTTGTTCTGTCAGTGCTTAGAAGGTGTGGAACTTTCCGGAAATGAGATTAAAGCAATCCTTTCTGAGAAACTTTCATCCTATATGGTTCCGAACCGCGTGACGGTATTAGATGCGGTACCTCTTAATGCGAACGGAAAGATTGACCGTGTGGCATTAAAAGGAATCTACGGAGGGAAATAAGATGTACAAAACCATTATGAAAAAAGCATTATCCTTGCTATTGATTGCGTGCTTGTTTTTGACCTTGTTATCTTGTGGGAAAAATACAAATTCCGGCACCGGTAACGACCAAAATCAGGATGTTAACAACGGTAATAACCAAACCGGTGACAATGACGGGGAAAATAATGACGCAAACAATGGGAACGGAGAAAATAACGGAAGTGGCGAAAACAACGGGAATAATTCCGATGATGAAGCATTCACACCGGTTGATTTTTTTGAGACCTTGCATGGCAGCATGTTCCGCTTAAAGGATGAAAATGGTCAAGACTTAGGCCCTGTACAACGGGAGTGGATTTCCACGGATGAAAACGGAAATTTAAAGAGAGATGACCGTACTGCAGTAGGGGAAAATGGTGTCGTATCCTCTGCCAGTGTATATGCCAGCCAGGCGGGTTTGGCGGTATTGGAAGCCGGCGGAAATGCAGTTGACGCTGCGATTGCGGTATCGTATGCATTGGGAGTTGTGGAACCTCAGTCTTCCGGAATCGGTGGCGGTGGTTTTATGCTGATTCATACTGCGGATGGAGAAAATTATTTTATTGATTTTAGAGAAGTTGCTCCTGCCAATCAAACTGCATATACATGGCTTGACGAGAACGGAAATGTCTTAAATGACGGAAAGGCTAACAGCAAAGGCGGAATGGCAGTGGCAGTTCCGGGTACGGTTGCAGGAATGGAACTTGCACTGTCTCAGTTCGGTTCCGGAAACGTTTCCAGAATGGATATTATGACTCCGGCTATAGCACTTGCCTCCAGAGGCTTTTATGTAGGAGCTTTTCAGTATAATCAGACCTTGGAATTTTATAAAGACATTATCAATTTCCCGGTAATCTCAGACTATTATTTAAAAGATGGCGCAGCCTATAAACCGGGTGATCTCTTTATAAATGAAGATATGGCAAAGACCTTAACCATTATTGCCCAAAAAGGTGCCGATGGTTTTTATAAAGGCGAAGTGGCAGAAGCGATGCTTGCAGAGATTGCAAAGTATGGCGGTGTCATGACGCAGGAAGATTTGGATAATTATGAAGTGGTACTTCGAGAACCGGTAACCGGTACTTATCGTGGTTATCACATTATTTCAAGCCCGCCACCATCCTCCGGCGGAACCCATATTATTCAGATTTTAAATGTACTTGAAAATTATGAAATCGGAGAATTGACCGTGAATTCTCCAATGTATCTGCATTTGTGGAGCGAAACATTAAAAGCAGCTTTTGCAGACAGAGAACGTTATATGGCAGATACTGATTTTGTGGAGGGGGTGCCGTTAGAAGGCCTCACCAGTAAAGAGTATGCCAAAACAATTGCAGACAAAATTACGAACGTATCTCAAAGCTGGCTTCCGGGTGATCCAAGTGCATATGTGCATGACTCCACCTCCTCTTTTTCTGTAGCAGATAAAGACGGCAACATCGTGACTGTTACCCAAAGCCTGGAATGCAGCTTCGGAAGTTGCGTAGCAGTGCCGGGATACGGTTTTATCTTAAATGATGAAATGCACGATTTTTCAACGGATCCAAACAGCGTAAACTGTGTACAGGGTAGCAAACATCCACTCAGTTCTATGAGCCCAACCATTATTTTAAATCCTGACGGAACTCCTTATTTTACATTAGGGTCACCGGGTGGAATCCGTATTTACCCGACTGTTGCCCAGGTTATTTCCCGTGTAATCGATCACGACATGACCTTACAGGAAGCCATTGACTGTGCACGATTGTTTGAGTATGGAAGCGCAGAAGGAATTGCAGTAGAAAACCACGGCCCATACGGCGTAACATCTGAAACAATGTCTGCCCTACAGGGAATGGGACATACTGTGACCCTTCGCGGGGCGTATAAGATTTATTTTGGTGGGGTACATGGTGTTATGTATCTCGAAGATGGAACCTTATGCGGTGCTGCAGATCCAAGACGTGACGGAAAAGCTTTAGGCTATTAATGATAATACTTATCCCCCGACCGGGTCTTCTCTTGTTGAGACGACTCGGTTGTTTTTTTTATAAAAAATGAAAGGATTCTGTTTTCACAAGAAGACTTTCTTTTAGAAAAACGCACAATTTTAAAAAACAATTCTTTGCTTATATGTTTTTGTTTTTCAACCTCTGACCATTTTCATTTTTGTTCCGCAGTGGAAAAACACGTCAGCATTCTCGGGTTTCTCTAATGCAGGCATAAAAAATTGTTATTCCATTTGACGGACAAAAACTCCCTTTGGTCAAACATTTGCCCGTCAAATGCTATTTTTTACACGCCTGCATAAGAGAAACCATCTCGACTCCTGAGAGTGTTTTTTCCATCGCGGAACAAAAATGAAAATTGTTGGAGCTTTGAAAAACGAAAATAATCAATTTGCAAAGGATTGTTTTTTGAAAAATTGTAGCGTTTTTATAACGAATAGTCTGATGGTGAATAACAGAATTCTTTCATTTATAGAAAAGAAAATCCCCCAACCGAGTCGTCTCAACAAGAGAAGACCCGGTCGGGGGATACGATTATGAAAATAATGGCGAAATCATTCCGATTACGGTTAGGAGCAAACCAATAATGGTTAAGATATTCACTAAAGCATTGGTATTGGTCTGATACAGTAAATCCAGTTCAGATTCCAGTAATTCAAGCAAATACTTGATTTTTTCTACAAGGGGATCTACATCCAAACCTTCTACAATTAAGTGATCCAATTCATCCATTTCATTGATTCCTACATTTTCCAAACGATTCAGTGTCAGAATCAAATCTTTTCGTAATTCTTTCGCACGTTTGATTTCACGTCCAACCATCCATTTGTGTGAATTTGCTCTGGAGAGCTGTCGTTCTAAGACGGAGGAGGAAATGCTTTTCGCTACCATACCGACTTCAATGGAGAACAGAACGCCATGATTTAAGCAGGCACTTTCTGCATTTAAGAAGAAGTATGGATTAGCACCGCCATGGAATTTGCCGCCAAATTCATGCTGACGGCGCTCATAGTCAGCAATCCGGTCGATTTTATTTAAGTTCAACAGTAAGAAGTTGTTGTGGAAAATAATGGTTTTAATAAATTCTCTGCTGGACCAGGCGGAATTCAGACGATAATCTGCCAAGTCAGGGGAGAGAAATTCATAACCTTCATCACCGGTCATGATTCCGTAAAGGGCATTTTTCTCTTCTTCAAACAGTTGGTCGACGTTGGTATGGCCAAAGTATTCGTTAATTTCTACAAGGTAAGAAAAATCTGCTCCGGCAGTAGTTAATCCAAGGGGAGCAACGGTGTCATTTACTAATTGGGTGATACTGCGTCCGTCCTCTGTCATGTTTACCGGTGCCATAAAAATCTGGCGAAGGTAAATCAGGGTGTCAACAGAGGTTACTTCCAAGGTGGTGTTAACCGCCACTTCCAAGATGCCGGCGTCATAAAAATCAGTGAGGATAATGTGGGTATCACTGGCAGTAGCGTCCGGTAAGGAAAGCTTTGGACCGCTTACACAGTAGCGTTTATGCGGGAATTTTGCACCGCCACCCATTAAAAAATCTTCAGCGATTTTAAAGTCCATCATAGGCTTTAAATTAGTAGAAGTGCTGGCGTTTGCTACTTTTTTTTCAACAGAATCCATAGGTTTGTTTGATTGAATGCCGGTTGGAATAAAAAGTAAAAAGCCGACTTTTGCTTTGATTGTATTGTCTGCCATTTTTTTAGCTCCTTTGGTGAAATAGTATTATTTTAGAAACGTCATAAATTACTATTATTATAGTATAGTCAACGAAAAAATGGTAGCAAAATGTGGAAGTTTTAGGGGGTGCATTTTTCTGCTTTAAGTGATATAATTACTTTGTATGTACAATAGACACAAAAGAGGAGGCCCAATATGTACAATTTGTTAGTCGGACTTCAGGCGGTCAGCATCGTGGTTTTGTTGCTTGAAGTAATATATATGGTTACGAGAATATCCAACCGTTCACAGACAATAATGTTTTTGTTTGTGTTAGAAGCCATGGTTAACAACATGGGATATTTTTTGGAACTGACTGCGAAAACGAAAGATGTAGCGCTGATGGGAACATGTGTCAGCTATATCGGAAAAAGCTTTTTGTTATTGACGGTGTTTGTCTATGTTATGCAGTTCTGTGAGATAAAAGTGCCGAAATTAATTACCATAATCTTAGTTGTATTCCATACCGTGTTATTGTTTACCGTTTTTGCCCGGGAGCAGACCACACTTTATTATTCCAGCGTAGAATACGTGGATAATGGACTTTTCTCCCATCTTGAATTAGGAAAAGGACCACTTTATATTGCATTTATGGCGTTGATTGGAATATATGCCGTAACGATGCTTATTGCATTAGTTTTGAAGTTGAAAAAGACGCATGTTAAGTATGTGAGAAACCAGATTATTTGCATTATTTCTTTGATTTTTGTATGTGCGTTTAGTTTATTGATTACCTTGTTAGGATTTGTCCATGAATATGACTGGACATCTATGGGATATTTTGCATCTGCACTGATTTTAGTCTATGGATTTTTCAGAAATAAGATGTTTGAGACCTTAAAGTTAGCAAAAGAGTATATTGTTGACAGCATGGATGCCGGAATTGTTGTAACCGATATGGAAGGCGGACATTTGTATCACAATGATCTTGTGGAAAAAATCTATCCGGAGATTGCAACAGCGGATAAAGCTGCAGCAATTGAAGAGATGAAGGCTGCTTACGAAAAAGAGGAACATATTTTTGCAGTGAACAAAGTATTTTACACGACCTGCAATGTCATTCATGAGGATGGGAAAGACAAAGGTTATATATATCTGTTATCCGACGTTACGGATACCTACGACTATACCGAACAGTTAGAAACAGATGTTACATCTATGTCCAGAGAAGTAAAGCGTATTCAGCATGCTGTTATTTCCGGACTTGCGGATATGGTAGAAGCGCGAGACGACTTGACGGGTACCCATATTCATAATACCAGTTTGTATGTGGCAATTTTGGCGAAAGCATTGCAGAAGAAAGCTACGAATCACATGCTTACGGACCGTTACGTAGAAAGCATGATTGAGGCTGCATCCCTTCATGATATTGGAAAGATTACCATTTCCGATACGATTTTGTTAAAGCCGGGTAAGTTAACACCGGAAGAATTTGAGATTATGAAGACCCATCCGGCAAATGGTGCAAAGATGATTGAAGAAATTGCAGCAAGAGTTGGCGAGACAGATTATCTCGTGGTGGCAAAAGAAATGGCTCATTATCATCATGAAAAATGGGACGGCACAGGTTATCCAATGGGCTTAAAGGGAGAGAAAATCCCGGTTTGTGCAAGAATTATGGCAATTGCCGATGTATATGATGCACTTCGTTCCAAGAGAAGTTATAAAGAAGAAATTCCGGAAAAAGAGGCATTGAAGATTATCAGAGAAGGTGCAGGAACACATTTTGATCCGGAAATTGTAGACATTTTCTTCGAGAATTTATTGGTTATTCAGCAGGTATAAAGAAAAAAATAGTTATTCGTACGAATGAACAAATAAAGGAGAAAACAATGAAAAAAACCGGATGGTACAAAGATCGAGTATTCTATCAAATATGGCCACGTTCTTTTAAAGACGGTAACAGTGACGGTATGGGCGATTTATGGGGTGTTTACGAAAAATTGGACTATATTCAGTCCTTAGGTTGCGACGGTATTTGGTTTTCACCGCTTTATCCGTCACCGGGAGCAGACTGTGGCTATGATATCGCAGACTATATGGACATTGCACAGGAGTTTGGCGGAATGGAAGCCTTTAAAAAGGTGTTGGACGGTGCGCATGAAAGAGGAATGAAGGTCATTATGGACCTTGTTGTAAATCATACCAGTGATGAACACGAATGGTTTGAAAAGAGCAGACAGCGTATCGAACCGTATACGGATTATTATATTTGGAGACCGGGTAAAAAAGGCGGAAAATTGCCGAATAACTGGGATTCCTTATTTGAAGGCAAAGCGTGGACATGGGATGACGTGCGCGGCGAATATTATATGCATTTATTCGCAATCAAACAACCGGATTTAAATATGGATAATCCACTTGTCCGTGAAGAAGTAAAGAAAGTATTGAAATTCTGGCTGGACCTTGGTGTAGATGGTTTTAGAGAAGACGTAATTACCTTTATTTCCAAAAAAGACGGACTTCCAAGTGACTATATTATGCCGGCAAGTCGCGGCATTCGATTTTACAACCATGGACCTCGAATTCATGAATATTTACACGAATTTAAACGTGATTTACTGGAACATTATGATTGTGTTACTTTGGCAGAAGCACCTCTTGTTTCACCAAAGACTGCACTTACCTATATCACAGAGGGCGATGATCAGCAGATTGATATGATGATTCAATTTGAGACACAGTGTGCAGACTGCCTGTTCTCAGATTATATGCCGATGCCGTTTTCCTTACGTAAGTTAAAACGCGCATTTTCCAACTGGCAGAAGAAATTGTCAGGAAAAGGCTGGAATATGCTATATATGGAAAATCATGATCATCCGCGTATTATTTCCCGTTATGGTAGCGAGAAGTTCTGGAAAGAAAGCGGAAAAATGCTTGCTGCAAGCTACCTTTTCCAGCAGGGAACACCATTTGTATATCAAGGACAGGAAATCGGTATGTTAAACTGGAGACCGGAAGATGCGGACATGTACGAAGATGTGCAGACCAGATTTAACTACGAACATAGTCACGTTCACAAATCGGCGGATGTGCGTTTGAAGAAATTATGGAGATCCTCCAGAGACTCTGCCCGCACTCCGGTGCAGTGGTCAGATGAGGAATATGCAGGATTTTCTACACAGACACCATGGTTTTATGTAAATGATAATTACAAGGAAATCAACGTCGCAGCACAGGAAAACGACGAAGATTCCATTTTGAATTTTTACCGCAAGGCAATTGCTCTTAGAAAGAGACTGGATTGTGTAAGATACGGTAGTTATAAAGAATATTTTGCAGGAAGTGGCAAGCTTTTTTGTTACGAAAGAGAGTATGAAGGACAGAAAGTATTGGTTTTATGTTCTTTTACCGACAAAGAGCAAAAACTACGTATTCCAAACAGTTTTGATAGGTCTAAAGCTACATTGGCGCTTCAAAACTACTCGGAATTGAAGAAAGATTTGTTGCAGCCATATGAATGCAGAGTGTATGTAATCCAATAGGGAGTATGAGAGCGGAGTTGTGAAAAACCAGTTTTATTTTATGGCAGAAAAGTGAGGATACACAACAATGCGAGAACTGTTTTTCAAATTATTTGAAATGTCTCATTTTAATACAGGAATTAAAATAACGGCTTTTTCTTTATGGCATTTTATCTATTTATTCCTGATTTTTGGAAGTATATTTTTGATTTGGCATACAAACCGCAAAAAGGGGATGGAAGCAAAGGATAATGTTCTTCGGGCATTGGCCTATATTATTGTAATTACATATTTGTCTGATTTCTTCGTACATGATTTTGTTTATGGCGGAATGAATATGGATAAATTGCCATTCCACATTTGTACCGTGTTATGTCCGCTGGTTGCAATTGCTCAGTTTAATCACAAGGGAGACCGGATTATTGAGCCGATAGCGGTGCTTGCGGTACTAGGACCGTTAATGTATCTGGGTTATCCTGCCAGCATCGGAGACGGCGAACCTTGGTGCTATCAGGCTGTTCAAACAATGTTTTATCATGGTACACTTTTTGCATGGGGAATTCTAAATCTTTCCTTTGGAAAAGTTATCCTGCGTTGGAAAAACATTTGGAAAGCCGGTTTGGCACTTGTATGTATAACCATCTGGGCAAAAATCGGAAATGTTTTGCTTGAACATAACTGGTTTTTCTTAAATGAAGATGCGCTCTATATCGGACTTGTGGAAGGTGGTATCATTCCAAAATGGTCTTTAATGATTATTAATCCAATCATTTTCTTCTTGGCGGTTATCATAATATATGCAGTTACATATCCGATGCAAAAAAAGATGAGAGAAGTATAAAAAGTCGGGTTCCAAACGGAACCCGGCTTATTTTATATGTTTCCTTTATAGAGTGATTATGCAAAGTATGCACACCAGACGGACCTCATATTTAAACCGGTGTTATCGGAGTCGAAATAGAAGCATACGGTTGCCAGTCTTGAATAGTCAAGATTTTCGTCTGTCGGAAGATTTCCATCTGCCGGAAGGTCTTCATCCACAGAGGTTGTTTCCTGATTTAAAGAAACGTTTTCAGAGTTTTTGATAAATAAAATGAATAAATTTACAGATTATGATATAATTAAAAAAATCAATGAGGAAGGTATACAATGGATTATGATAGGTAGTGCGCTGAATTCATTGTATGACCATTTGTTTAAAAACGATTAAGGAGATAAAAAAGATTATGAAAAAGAAGATGATAGTATCGTTGTTTTTAACGGTAATGATTTTATTTTCCGGATGCGCGAACAAAGCACCGGAAGTATTAACCTATGAAAGTGCGCTTCAGTGGCTTGAGCAATCCAAACCGGATGCAGATGGCAAATATGTTGTATCGGAGCAACTGGTTTTTGCGTTGCAGAATACAGAATTTACAGAAGCAAAAAACGTCATTTATATGATTGGCGACGGAATGGGCTCAAACATTATACAGGCAACTCAGGAAAAATACGCAAGCCAGCTGTATGGAAATAAGTTGGCGATTAATCACCTTACATATATGGGAACCCAAAGTACCTATTCAAACAGTGATCAGGTTACGGACTCGGCTGCAGGCGGAACAGCACTTGCGACAGGATATAAGACTGCGAATTATACGGTAGGTATGAATGCTGACCATACAGAGAATTATAAATCAGTATTAGAACTGGCAGCTGAAAAAGGCAAAAGCACGGGAATCGTTGTAACGAAATCCGTTACCGATGCAACCCCTGCGACTTTTACAGCCCATGTGGAAGACCGCAAGATGCAGAATGAGATTGCAAAGCAGCAGTTAGAAAAAATTGCAGACGGAACCTTAGATCTGGTTCTTGGCGGCGGTTATGAGTATTATGAATATTTTGACAACGATGATGCTTTTGATGCGGCAGAAGCTGCAGGGATGAATTATAGCAAAAGATGGGAAGAGACACTGGATGATACATTGCCACTTGTGGGACTGTATGCAAAAGATGCCTTGTTAACAAGTTCTGCAGCCATTCCGACCCTTGCAGAAATGACAGACTTGGCACTTGGTTTGCTTTCCGAAGATGAGAACGGCTTTTTCCTAATGGTAGAAGGAGCTCAGATTGACACAATGGGACATGACAATGATTTGGAAAAAGAAATTTATGAAATGAGCCAGTTCGACTATGCAATTGCAGTAGCCATGAAATATGTAGCTCTTCATCCGGATACGGTGTTAATTATAACCGCAGATCATGAAACCGGCGGATTGTATTTCCCGGAAGAAGGCTATGGAACCGGCGATAATTACAGATATCTTTACGATGACCACAGTTGCATCAATGTTCCGGTATATGCGTTAGGATACGGCATTGAGGAACTTGAAGGAATCAAAGAAAATACTGACATTGCAGGCTTTGTAGCCGGAGTGTTGGGAGAAGAAGATTTTGCGGAAAAAGAAAGTGTTGTTACAAAACTCTATGACGGTCAGTCACAGGAAACTCTACAGTTATCTTTTGATGCAAGTACCACAAATGCAGAGTTATTGACAGCTGATCTTGCAACAAAAATCGGCGGAGTTAAAAATGCCAGAGCATTGCATATGACCGTTTGCAATACTGCTGCAGAGACGGTGACATTACCGGCACTTAAAATCACAACAGCGGACGGGGCCATCTGTGAAGCGATTCCGCAGTATGCGTACATAAAAGCAGGAGAAACACTGGAATTAACCTATGTATTACCGATTGAACTGTGGCAGGATGATGCCTTGGCAGGAATGACAAGTATGCAACTGACCTATGAAGTTGTGGCAGCACAGTCCTGGAAGTCCGCTTTTGGATACGGAGTAGAAGAGACTGTATTAGAAATTCTTGAGATTGCAGTAACGGGAAGATAATTTATGAATGAAAAAGTGAAAACACTTCAAAAATATATTGATGAATCCAACCGCATCGTCTTTTTTGGCGGCGCAGGAGTGTCTACAGAAAGCGGCGTGCCGGACTTTCGAAGCAAAGATGGCTTGTACAATCAGCATGACGTTGCCTTCGAACAATTCGAACCGGAGTATTTGCTGAGCCACAGTTGTTTGGTTTGTCATCCGAAGGTTTTTTATGAATATTATCGTCAAAAAATGGATGCCCGACACATTGAGCCAAACGTTACACATAAGGTTCTGGCCCAAATGGAAGCAGATGGGAAACTTATGGCTGTTGTGACCCAAAATATCGACGGCCTTCATCAAAAAGCCGGTAGTAAAAAGGTATACGAGTTACATGGAACCACCTTACATAACTATTGCAGCCGGTGTAAAAAAGAATACCCGTCTGACTACATTTTTGAAAGCGAAGAAGCGATTCCGAAATGTAGCTGTGGCGGAACAATCCGTCCGAATGTAACCCTTTATGAAGAGTCCTTGCCGGAGGAAGCGATAAATGGCGCAATTCGTGCGATTGCCAATGCAGATATGTTGATTATTGGCGGAACCTCTTTGCGGGTATACCCGGCAGCAAGCTTTATCCGTTATTTCCGTGGAAAGCACCTGGTTGTGATTAACAAAGAGGACGTAGGTGTGCGACTGGATCCGGAAGAGGATCTGTTTATCTGCGGGGCACTGGGGGATGTGTTTGGAAGAATTACATGTTAAAATAAATGATTAATGGAGATGGAAAAGTAGCATACATGTTGCCAATAGCCAGTTTTGAATCGAAAGAACAACAGGAACGATTTGTTGAGTTTATGAAGACAAAGTGTGGGGCGGTTGAGTTTTATAAGAAGGAGAAGTAACGATTACAACGCCATTAAAAGCGAGGTGTGCAACTATGAGAAAATTAGCAGTACTGTCAATTCTAACATTCATCGCGGTGACATTTAGCGGATGCGTAGTCACAAACAGGAAACCTGCAAACAACGATGGATATATGGAAGATATTGAACTTTCGGGTGATAAAATAAATAAGAATGGCATATCTGAAGAGAGCGGGAATAAGACTGAGCAAGAAAATGAGATGACCGTACAGAATGCATATATGGACATCTTGCGTCAAATATATGATGCTCTAGAATTTGACGCACAATCAGTAGATGATAATAATGAATATTATAGTATAGGTATACATGAGATTGCGATGTATTTAGACACGCCATCGGATAGAAGAAAGGCGATTTCATATTGTATATCAGATATTAATCAAGATGGAATTGAAGAACTCCTTATAGTCGATTCTAATGACAATGGCGCATTTGAGATGCGAATCTTAGATATGTATACATGGGAAGATGGAACGGCAATAAAAGTGATTGAAGGATGGTCAAGGAATCGGTTTTATTTATTGGATGATGGAACGATATACAATGAAGGCTCCGGAGGAGCAGCATATTCAAGTATGCAATTATTTGTGTTTGAACCAAGGGGAACTGAGCTAACCGAAAAAGACTTGTATTTTACATATCCTAAAAATGAAAATATGGATGAAATCGGTTACTATTATAGCAATGATGGAATATATGAAGTATCACAAGCCATTGAAATTACTGCGGAAGAGTGTCGTGAAGTGGTAAATACTTGGCAGGAAAGAATCATCAAGTTAGAAATGAAAACGATTGATACAGTCGGAGAAAAATAGAGTTTCATAGAAAGGTAAGAATGTTAATATGTTGGTCTTAGCATACAGAAAATGTAGCACTTGCATCAGAGCACTTAACTGGTTGGAGGAAAATAAGATTTCCTTCACAGAGTGAGCAATCAAAGAGGACAATCCAACTTACGAAGAACTAAAAGAGTGGTATCAGATGAGTGGTTTGCCACTGAAAAAGTTTTTTAACACGAGCGGTCTGATATACAAAGACCTGCAGTTAAAAGATAAACTTCCTCAGATGACGCAGGAGGAGCAACTTCGACTGCTGGCAACGGATGGAATGTTAGTAAAAAGGCCATTGGTTGTGGGGGACGGATTTGTCCTGACCGGATTTAAGGAAAGTGAGTGGGCAGAGAAGTTGAAGTAGTGTACTTGGAAATGATTTGTAATATTAATAGCGGATGAAAGGAAGGTGCTTTATGTTTCCATTAATTAACAAACGAGAAACCGGTGTTAACCTACGCAGAATCATGGATATGCGTGGAATTACACCAAAGGATGTACAGGAATATCTTGGACTTGGTTGTGTGCAGAGCGTGTACCGATGGACGGACGGTGTCAATATGCCGACTATTGATAATTTATATGCACTTAGTGAGTTGCTTCAAGTTCCACTTGATGCAATCGTGCGTGGAAACAGGGCACCGATTGCACCAAGTGTACCATTTGAAACGTTGGATACACGAGAAAGAAGATTGCATGCATATTGCAAAAAATTTGATGAGTTAAGAGCTGCTTAAAAATTGAACTACAAGTTCAATGACAAATGCAAGGAACTCCATTAGAATTGTTTTTAGAGACAAATTTAGAAACAATTTTAATGGAGGATTTTTTTATGAGCGAAAAAATATTAGTGACACCAGCACTTGATGAAAGAGATTTGTTGACATTAAATAATGAGGGGCCGTGGCGATAGCTACGGCTTTGTTTGTAGAATATAGATTTATAGGGAGGAATAGAAATCATGGAAAGAAATTTCAAGAAAGTAAGTGCTGAATTTAGAAAAGAAATAGAAGGAACTTTAAAATTTACGATTATAGAGAATTTTCAAAAGGAAATGGTAGAAGAAGATTTTTATAAGTATGAAGTGCAATTACAAATGATAAAGTTTGTAACATATATGTCGAATGAGGAATTGGAAAAATCAATAGAATTAGCAATTGATTTGATAGAGGAAATGAAGAGTGTAAATAACGCTGGATTAAATAAACAAATGCTTGAAGAAAAGATATTGAGTATTGAAGAAGAACATCAAAAAGATGTTATAAGACAGCTTGCAATTTGGAATGAAATATGTAGTGAAAGAATGAATGAAATTATAGAAAAGATTGATGTAGTAAGGAGAGTAGGAGGTGCATATGCGATGTTAATTTCAAATCCGTGTTTAAAGAGTGCGATATATGCAGTTTATGATAAATTAGTAGATAGTTTTGATGATGAAACTTTATATTGTCAAAGTGCTTATTTCTTGGTACGTGCAATTATGCATATGCATAGTGATGAAGTAGAGAATCAAATCTAAAATAGTGGACAGGGCAAATATACTTGATATTTTGAATCGCATAAAAAAGACAGATAACGGAGGAACTGATGATGGAAGAGAATAGAGTGACAGAAATTAATAAAGAAAAGACAGAGGCACTTAAAGAAGCCTATAAAGATACTTTGGATATATTAGATGCATATGATCATAAAACATTGATTCGTCCTGAGGGGACATATTATGACGGGAATGAAACCATTGAAGAAGTAGCGGTAGGCATGTTGTACGACATGATAAAGAATCCAGTTTGGTATGACAACAATAAGCAAATGGCAACAATCAAGTTCTTGCTGTTCTTAGAATGGAATAATGCGTTGTTTATTGATGGAGAAAAAAGGATCAGTGATACATTATTGGTTGCGCTTATACTTATGATAGAAAAATCCAGGGATGAGGATAAGGAGATGATAATTAGGACAGCGTTGAATTGTATATGTTAACTTGAGGCTCCAATTTGGAACCTCAAGTTGAGAGGAGGAGCAAATGGCTAAGAAACTAATACATATCTGCGAAGTATGCGGTAAGACAGAAATTCTGACACCAGAGGAAGCTTTTAATGAAGGCTGGGACTATCCGCCGAGAATGGGGGGATTTGGAATTGTGGGACCGCGAACATGCGGGGATTGCCCTATAAATCTCACAGTATGGTGGGCATTGGTATCAGAGAAGAAAAGTGTATCGGAGTTATCACAACAGCAAAAAGAAATAATAAAGAGGATTCAGGGAGAACCTGAAAGTATTATACCGAAGGAGGAAAATAGACCATAATACCAACATTATATGAACCATTCCGCCACTGGTCAGATGGCGGTTCTGTTTACATATTATCTGATTTGCATTTTGATGATGCAGATTGCAAGTTCATGAGTTCGGACTGGATTGTTCCGCAGGAACAGATAAAGAAAAAGACTAGAATTTTCAAATTCACATTACGCTTTTGATTTTACAATTAGGTTTGTGAACACCATAAATAAAGACCGTTTTATCGGACACTGACTTTGTATAATAGGAGCTAGGAAGAGAGAAATCAAATCCTAATTTGCAATCATTTTTGGAATCTTATAATTCATTGGAATGATATCATTTATCGGCGATGTAATGGATCATTTTGATGAGTAAAAAGGGAAAGAAAATCAGGTATAACGAGAGAGGTGCAGTATGGGATTATTTAATAGTAAGAATTCAATCATGGGAACGGCATTAGGTGTAAGTGGTGCCTTTGATCAAAACAAGAAAACAGATAAAGCGGTAGCTTATGGTGTGGCTGTTGGAGCAAGCCTTGGCTCAGGGAAAAAGTGGACAATGGCAGATTCTGTTGGACTAGGATTAGCGATTAGTGCGCACGATAAAACAAAAAAATCAAAAAGCATCACCGGATTGGATTTCATTGATAATATTTTGTAATTGGGAAGCGCTTGATTTATATGCGGCAGTGTTTTAGGACGTTGTTGAAAAACTATTGAAGCAAGGGTATATTTCCACAACGGACAATTTAAGAAGAATGTCCGGTTTCTAAAAAATTAAAATGCGGCCATATTCGAGGCTTGCAAATACATAAAAAATCATATACAATGGTATTAACAATTTTGGAAGTGAGTTCAGTTACTTCTGAAACAAAGACAACTAGAAGCAAAGCAACAACCGAATTTTACGGGGAAGCTTTGCTTTTTTTTGTTGGATGAGTGTTGACTCGGCAACATTATTCCTTTGGGAAATGAGCCTAGGAAAATCAAGGGTTTGCGAGGCTGGGCGTAAGGGTTTATGCCAGATTTATGCCAAGAGATATGAAGTGGGTTGTGACATGGCTTAAAATTAAAGGAGAAAGAAAATATGACATATGATGAACTTATTATACTGTATCCTATGGTAGATTTATTTTTAGAGCTGTTTAAGGGATTAGCCCCTACGATAGTTGCGGTATTAGCTATTGTAGTAAATAATGTATTATCAAGAAAAAGAGAGCAAGAAACGCAGAGAATTTCACAGATGAGGCTTGTTAATAGTGGAAAAATTGCAGTCCTAAATAATTTGATGGAAAAATATATGATTTTATCTAAATTATATTGGATCGGAGGTTCTACAGCTTTAGAGTATTTAGGATTAGTTAAGGAAGAAGAAATAAAAGAAAAACTTATTGAAGTGAAAAACCATTTGTTACATATACAGCACGCGGGGTTAGAGATACATGATTACTATCATGCTGTAGTTAATCAGTATGACTTTTCTATTCCAGAGATAGAAAAAATAAATGATACAAATAAATTAGTTGGAGATGTCATGGATGTGTGTACTCAGTACAGTGATATTTTTAAATGTGAAAATGTTGACGAAAGAATAAAGTTATTAGATGAAGCTTCGGAAAAATTAAAGAGTGCTACAATGTATGCAAAAAATCAAACTCTCCATACAATGAGTGATATTGCAAAAGAGATTAAGAAGTTAACAGAAGAAGCATAAATGAGAAGAACAAAGGAGAAAGGTATGATTAAAAAAACAGTATTAGATTTAAATGCAGGTTTAGGTGGTAGAACATATGCTTTTCAAAAAATGGGTTTTGAGATAGTAGGCGTTATAGATAATGATGCGGAGAACTGTAAAGTAATTGACTCATGGTTGCAATCTAGAAATCTTCAATATGCCAATTTGTTAGAGATAGACCCAAATGTGTTACCATATGCAGATGTTATTACCGCTAAATATGTACAGAGGAACTCAGTAGAAAATGGTATGAAAATGTATCATTCTAAAGAGCATGTAAACGATGCGATTTTTAATGTAATTAAAGCAAAGAATCCAGCACTCTTTTTGTTAGAGGTTCCGGTAAGTAGTTTTGGAAGAGGAAGAGAAGTTCTTGAAAAATATTTACAGCGATTTTTATATGAAGGATACAAGATTACATATACATTATATCAAGAAAGGCATGTTTCGGGATATCCTGTCATAGGAAAACAGGGTTATATAGTTGGACATAGATTAAATACAGAAAAGGAGTTTAGATTCCCAGAAGAGCGTCTTTTTGAAAAAGAGCGAGAAGTTGTTTTTGAAAACACAGAAGCGATTTTTCCGTGGTATAGGAAAGTAGGTGTGCCAACAGAAACTTGGGAGAATGGTAGTTGGTATTTAAGATTTAATGGCAAGGTAGAAAAGACAGATACTATACACATGGGGTATATGAGAGAAAATTATTTAGTAGATCATATTGGAGCTAGACGTTTTACACATAATGAGTTGGCTTGGCTCAAAGGACTAGATAATTATAATTACAACCTGTGTAGTAACAAAAGTAGAATGTATAATAAAATTGCATATGCATCAAATGTATATGTTGTGTCTGCAATTGTAGAGGAAATAAGAAAATTTGTAACAGGTGAAGAAAAGAAAAAACGTGTAAAAAGAGAGCCAGTAGAGGATACTAAGAAAAAGAGGAACAAAAAAGCAAGTTCGGAAGAAGTATTGTTCCCTAAGTATAGATTGAAAAGTATTACAATTGATAAACTAAAGGGAATTAATAATCTGACGTTAAAGTTTGATAAAAATTTGATAGCGTTAATGGGGGTAAATGGTTCTGGAAAGTCAACAATTCTTCATGCTTTGGCATGTATATATGCACCATATAAAGATGGAGATAACTATAAATTTAGTTACTTTTTTACGCCAAACCCAGATGCGTCGTGGATAGGAAGTAGTTTTACAGTAGTGAATTCTGACGAGAAACATAAGAGTGAAGTAAAAAGAAGATATATGAAAAATGGTACGAGATGGGCCAATTATAGTAACCGCTTAAAAAGAGATGTGCATTACTTGGGAATATCTACTGGAATTCCTGCGATCGAAGTTGAGAAAACTACTTCTTTTATTAATTATGTTTCAAATCGAGAGAAAAGTAAACTAGATGAAAAGGTTATAAATGATGCTGCTTATATTTTAAATAAAAATTATGAAGAATTGATGTCGCATACTTTAGGTAGAAAAAAATACGTGGGCGTACATACAAAAGATGGAATAGCATATTCTGCGCTTAGTATGGGAGCAGGGGAGCAAAGAGTAATAAAGATATTGCAAACAGTTTACAGTGCATATCAGTATTCTTTGATACTTATTGATGAAATTGATTTGCTTCTACATGCAGATGCGTTTAAGAAACTGATAGAAAAATTACATAAAATTGCGGAGAATAGAAATTTACAAATTATATTTACTACACATGCATTGGAGATAAGCGAGTTAAATGAATATGTAGATATTAGATATATTGAGCAACAAAAAGAAAAGACATTGGTTTATGATTCAATTAAGCCAGATTTGTTATATCAGTTAAGTGGAGAAACAAAAAGAGATTATACTATTTATGTAGAGGATGAGTTTGCAGCGGCGATTGTAACTAAGGTGGCTTATGATATGAAAATGTTAAGACATATTAATATCATTCAATTTGGTTCAATTGAAAATGCATTTATTGTAGCAGCTGGTAAAGTTCTATGTGGTGAAGATATAGATAATCTTCTCATAATAACAGATGGAGATAAGTATATAAATGAAGAAGATAAAAGAAGGCAAATTAAGTCAATATTAACAGGAACAGAGATGGAGCATAATGAAAAAATTGAAAGAGCTTTATCAATTATTACACAATTTAATTTGCCGAACGGTAAAAAACCAGAACAATATGTGCATAGCTTGTTAATAAAAATGGAAGACGATAATGAGATTGTCAAGTGTGCAAAAAACATAACAAGGGTAAATGACAGTCATAAGTGGATAACGGAAATCGGCGAGAGATTGGGCTTAGGAAAGCAAATATATGGGCGCGTAATGGAACTAATGCCACAGAGTAGTCAGTGGGAGTATTATATTGAAAACTTGTATAAATGGATTGGAAAAAAACAGATAGATGTACAGGTGGTAAGTATGAATAATTCGATTGAGGTCTAATACTTTATGTAGTATAGGTTTTATTATTGAAGTTAACGTTTATAGATTTCCATTTTGCTAGTATTTAATAAATTGATTTTGGAGGAAGCAAAGTGTTTGAAACGCATATAAAAGAGGAATTAAGTAAATCATATGCAAATGCTATTTCGGCTGCTGCTGGAGTGAATTGTCAATTTTATGGGCGTGACTATGGGCAAGATGGCGCTTTTGAAGATGTAACATATTACCCGGATAGAAAAGCGTATAGGCAGACTGGATTTGGTATTGATTTTCAACTAAAAGCGACAGTCAATGCTACTGCAAAAAATGGTTTTTATATTTATGATTTAGAAATAAAAAACTATCTAGATTTAATTGATACAAAGGTAGGGCGTCCCCGCATATTAGTATTATACATACTACCGAAAGAAAAGAATGAATGGGTTAAAGTAACAAATTCTGAAACAACACTTAAAAAATGTGCATATTGGTGTTCGCTTAGAGGGTTACCGCTTGTAGATAATAAGGAGAAAGTGAGAGTAAGAATACCAGAATCCCAGTTGTTTACCGCAGAAGAATTGAAAAGACTAATGGAGAATATAAAAGGAGGTAATGTTTTATGAGCGATAATTGTAATATTAGAAATATTACTGTAGCTTCATTAGAAAGATATCTTTTGCTAAATAAGTGGATTCGCAATTATGATTTTTGTAACAAGAATATGATGGTGTTTGAATTAAATGATGAAGTATTAGCATTTCCGGCAAGTGAAAAATTTTCGGATTTTTATATTCGTTTACCTAATGTTTTGGAAACACTTTCGCATTTGTATGAAAAAAAAGTGAGAGATATTGTAAAAGAAATCACTGCTTCTTATCATGATTTACTAGAGTTTAGAATTAAAGCGGAAATTTCTAATGATGGTCAGTTGCCTCTTGATTATGCATCTGAATGCATAGAGGGGATTAAAGAATTAATATTATATGCTGCTTGTGCAGAGCAGACTAATCAACCGGTTTGTTTTAGAGTTACAAATGTTGCCAAAAATCTATTGAATGAATTTAAATTAGCGCAGACAGAGGTTGGAAGCTTTGTGATAAATATAGATATAAAAGTTGCGGATGAGGAAGAGCAGTACACGTTAGATGGAATCGAAGTACAAAGTGGAATGGAACACATGGTTATGCAAAGGATTGGTCAGGCTATAAAGCAAATTGATGAGATAACAAAAGACAATGATTTGTTTGATGAAATTATTGCTGATGCATATAAGTCTGGAGTAACGGCAAATATATGTGAATCTTTAATGAAATTAAAACCTGACGCCTCGAATGCTGAGATTGAGACAAAAATTCGATACGCAACAGTTTATGGGAAAAGAGAAACGGATATTGTAAGAATTCAAAATAGCCATTTTTATACTATGAGTGAAATATCAAAGCATTATAGAGAGAACGAATCAGAAATGCTAGTTAGTGTTCAAGGGTATGTAACCTCATTAAACAAGAAAAAAATAGATGAAGTACATTCAGATAGAGTTATAAGAGCAGTTGTTGATGTGAATGGAAATCTGAGAACAGTGAGCGCCGAATTGTGTGATGAGGATTATAGAATAGCATGTGATGCGCATAGAGATGGAGAAAAGATACTTATAAAAGGTGTATTAGACATGAGTAAGAAAATATATAGATTTTTGAACGTGGATACATTTACCATAATTCCAGAATAAGAATATGCCTATTTTTCTAATATAGATTTAAGAATCATAAATTCGAAAGAGGAGTTTGCAAATGTGTCGGCAAGGAACCAAAAAGCAACACTACGTACCACAATTTTATTTGAAGTATTTTAGTAACAATGAAAAAGTAGTAGTATATGATAAGAAGTGCCTGCGGATGTTTAGTAGTAATATTCGAGATATATGTTGTAAAAAACATTTATACGAAACAGAATGGAAAAAACCAGTGAATGTGATGGGGAATTATTTGTTGTACAACGATTTGGAAGAAGATTTGAGCAGAAAAGAAAGTAAGTATTCACCTCTTCTATCTAAAATCATAAAATTATGTAGTGATGAATGTAACTTGAATGCTCTAATATGTTATAGTTATGAAAAAGAACTATTATGTAACTTTCTTGCGAACTTATTCTGCAGAAGTAAATGGTATATTCAAGATGTTGATGATGAAGTCAGGAGTGAGCATATTAGCGATTCTTATGATCTAAAGGAGTACCGAGAGACTGTTGAGATTTTGGGGCTAGGAGACTTTGAAACATATGTAAGAGCAGCGACAAAGCGAGCCGCTTTGAATGATAAAGTTGATGGTTCTTCTGCGCACATGCTAAAAAGACAGTTGGAAATGATGGAATTTTGCTTTTTTACTACTCAAGAAGAATCATTTATTACTGCGGACTTCCCGTTTGTCTGTACGTTTAACGAGTGTGAAGAAACGGTACTGAGTACACTTTTTTGCCCACTTCATCCTAAGGTAGGAGTTGTTTTTTTTGAGCCAGGAACGCATGAAGAACTTCATAAATTTCGAAATAGAGTGTGTAGGGTGGATGAGGAAACAGCTATGAAATTGAACCGCATCATGTTAAATGTTGAACAAATAGGATATTTGATTTCAAGTAAACAAAGCTTGTTGGATCAAGTTATTGCATTGTCTTAGAAGTAAATGTTTGATAAAGGAGTATATATGTCATCAGGAAGAAAGCATCCGAAATATGAAAACATAACATCTCGTTGGGGTGGGATGAAAATACGAGAAGATTTTGCTGGACGCATAGATAAATGGTTGCAGGCGTTTCCCGAAGAAGAGCACCCTTTTTTGTTAGAGTTGTTGATGCAGTTTTATTATTACAGTGAAGAAAGAATAAAAGAAAAAGTAGTAGAGTTATATGATGCTTTTATAAAAGAGTATCAAGGGGATGCTAGTGCAGTTGTTTATACAAAGATTATTAAGGAACAAGGGGTAGCTTGTTCAGATATTTTGTTTACAACGTTTTGGATGCAAAATAGTTCTATGTATTCGTGTGCAGAAAATAATATTTTAGGATTATTAGAGGCAGAACAGATTCCGAAGGAATTGGTAATTGTAGATGATTATTCCGGTACAGGAAAAACTTTTATCAAAACATTAGACAAGATGTTGCAAGTTACTGATATGGTTAAGGACACTAAATTCTACTTTTTGGCGTTACATATTACACAACGTGCGGCAAAGAAAATAAAAGAGTATGCAGAACTCAATGGTATAAGTATTAAGATAATATCATTGGATTATAGTGATGAGATCTTTAAGAAGGACTATATCTACAACGAAATAGAAGCAGAACACAAGAAACGGCAGTATTCAGAAATATGTACAAAACAGAAAATAGAGAAGTATATTTTAGGGTTTGACGATGTGTCATCGCTGGTAGCTTTTCATTACAATACGCCAAATAATACATTGGGTTTATTTTGGCAAGATTTAGTGGATTTTGCAGCATTGTTTCCTAGAAAAAAGAAACAGTGCACAGAATTATCGGTAATGCAAAGAAAGGCAAGGAATAGAAAGCACATAGAAGAACCGCCTGTTATATTTGGAATTGATGATAGTAGATTGGTGGTTATGTTACTATACTGTCTTGGACAAACGAGAGGTTTGTCTATTGAAGATTTTAGTGAGACGTTTGGGTTGACAGCGATGCAAGCTGATAATGCATTAAAAGAGATGCTTGAGCAAGGTTATTTGATAAACGATGAAGGGCATTTTCAACCGGGGGACAAACTTAAGCAACATCTTTTTTCTAGTAGAATAAAAAGAGGACAACAGAGATTTAAAGAGGTGCAAGAAGAACAGGTAGAATTTCAAGCACACGAAGAATATATACCATGCAATTTTGAATAAAGGAGAAAAAGACAGGCACTACTATTTAGAAAATGAATAACCGGTGGTTACTCTATTAGATTACGGCGCTTGAAGCCATATGTGTGTGGCGGCAGTGGACGCCTAAAGGCGAAACCACTTGCCTGGCCGCACACATATCACATATGGCTTCGCCAACGTGAGACTTCCAATAGCCACGGCTTAGTAAGTCACACTAAGCCGTGCGGCTTCGCCAGACGGCTTCCTTCGGATGCCGTGGCAATAACAGTTTTGGTAGATGGTGGTGTCTGTTTTTTATATACTATGGAAAGAGATAACATACGAAGTGCATTGCAAAAGGGTGTAATTACTCAAGATGCATACAGTAGTATAATTGAATATAGACAGAGATTATATGATAATAATGTTCCTGTTATTTACAACCTAAGGCATTTGAGAAAAATTTTTAGGATTAGGAAGAGAGAACAAGAGGTTTTCTTTGGAGAAAATAAGTGCTCTTTGTATAGAAATTTCTCGATACCAAAGAAGTCAGGTGGCGTTCGTCAAATTGAAGCACCATGTAAAAGATTAAAGGAAATACAGAGATGGATTAAGGACGAAATTGTAGACAAATTTGTCGTGTCAGAATATGCAACCGGATTCAGAAAGAATATGTCTATCGTAGACAATGCACGAAAACATGTTGGAAAAGAACTAGTAATCAATATGGACATAAAAGACTTTTTTCCAAGTGTCACATATGCAGATGTTTTACTAATGTTTATGTATATTGGCTATAGAAAGGACGTTGCACATTTACTTACAAAATTGTGTACAAATGCCCAAAACGTACTTCCGCAGGGTTCGCCTGCAAGTCCGTCCATATCAAATCATATTTTGCTAAAACTAGATAAAAGGTTAGGAAGATTGGCTGAATCAGTAGGGGCGGATTACAGCCGATATGCAGATGATATTACATTTTCAGGAAAAAGAAGCATATCCTCGATTATTCCGTTGGTAGAACAAATTGTGGAGGAAGAAGGATTCCTAGTTAATGAAAATAAAACCAGATTACAATATAATAATCAGAGACAAGAAGTAACGGGACTTATTGTAAATAATAAAATAGCGGTGTCTACGACGATTGAAGATGAAATCCGAAATGCCATTTATTTTATCAAAAAATATGGTGTTGATGATCATATGAAACATATAGGTTGTAATAAATCATTTTACATGGAGCACTTATACGGAATTGCATATTTTATCAATATGGTGGATAGAGATAAAGGGAAAAAATATTTGGCGCAACTAGATGAAATAATATGGGCATAAATATGAAATGCAGAGAACGGATTTATTAGTAAAGTACAAGGAGGCATTCAAATGAGTCAAAAGCCAGCATACCCCAATCTAGACATGCAACGAACCGGAATAAAACTAAAACACATGATTGAATCTGCTGGTTATACACCTCGTATAATCCAAGACTATTTACACTTATCATGTGAACAGCCTATTTATCGTTGGTACAAAGGCAAGATATTACCATCGGTGGATCATCTGTTTATGCTTAGTGAATTGCTAAATGTACATATGGAAGACCTCTTGGTGAAGAAGAATGCAGTACCGGTGATATACGATATAGAGCAGTGTTACGCTCAGGCTGCGCAGAAACGATTTATAGCATATTACAAGAAAATATATCAGTCAGTGGCATAGATGGCTTTGGTCTAACCGTCCAATGAAAATACTATTGACAAATGATATCCTCTTATCAAAGCCCGCAAAGGGACTATGATAGGAGGATATTTTTATGGAAAGAAAAATTGATGTTATTGATGATTTTAACGGAAGAAAAATAGTGTTTATTCACGACATTATTTTTAAGAAAAAGCAGTATGTGGAATGGAAGGATGTGAAAGAGTACATAAAGAAATATGTAGGCGAGGTGTATAAGATTTTATCCGTAGAAGAGGAAGTTTATATTGGAGCAGATTTCCCCAATGAATATACAGGTTCAGCATATACATATTCCCTTAAAGGCGCAAATGTAAAGGCTAAGGCAAATGCTGTTCAGGGAATTCCTGAAATGATTGAGATTGCTACCGGTGGAAACTACAAAGCGAACGAGGAAGAAAAACATAGCCGTAATGCAAAAATGGGCTGGTATCGTTATGATACTTATTTTGCAATTCCGGTGCATGCAACCGATGGAGAAGTTGACCATTATAATGTGTTCCATGCTTCATTATTGATTCGACATTCAGAAGATGGAAAGAAATACTTGTACGACATAATAGACATAAAAAAAGAAACGAGCTACCCGCTTGAGCCATAAGGCTGTACACGACAAAAAACCCATTTCTTGAGTCTATAATATGAAATTCAGTGGGAATAGTCAAGAAGAAAATTGTATAACATCCAATATATTAAATGTTAAAGGAAAATGTTAGAAAAGAGGTTGAAATATGGCTGGGAAAACAGTAATTCTT
>JAZNWA010000019.1:0-4508 GCA_045593085.1 Lachnospiraceae bacterium
GTTGAACTGGTGTATTGTCTTCCTAAGACCGCTTGGCCTCCGACTTTACCGATGATTTCGCTATATGTCTTTGTAGCAGTATCGAAACCGAAGGAACATTCAATGTCTTCGTTCTTTAAATCGCCGTCGATTGTTTTTGGACATCCAATTACTTGAACACCTGTGTTATTAGCTGCAAAGTATTCAGCAAGAACGGCAGCGTTTGTGTTGGAATCATCACCGCCGATGATGACAATTGCTGTGATTCCATGTTTTTTACAAACTTCAGCAACGATAGCGAATTGCTCTTTTGTTTCTAGTTTTGTTCTTCCTGAACCGATGATATCAAAACCACCAGTGTTTCTGTATTGGTCAATGTACTCGTCATCAAAAATCAAATAGTCATCTTCGATGAGTCCGATTGGACCATTTTTAAAACCATAAAGAACATTGTCTTTGTTAGTTGCTTTCAAAGCATCATACAAACCACAGATAACATTGTGTCCACCTGGAGCTTGTCCACCAGAAAGGATAACACCTACTACTTGCTTCTTAGCTTCCGATGTATTTGCACCCTTTTGGAAAGTGATTTCTTTTTTTCCATATGTGTTAGGGAAAAGTGCTTTGATTTTTTCTTGGTCTGCTACACTTTGAGTTTCAGCACCTTCGTTTACACAAATATCTGCAATACCATTTCTAAGCATTCCAGGGAGTTTTGGTGCATACTCATATCTAGCTTTTTGTAATGATGAAATTTTCATAACAATCTCTCCTTTGTTTAGTCTATACGGTCTAATTCTAATATATTTTTTCAATAAAGTAAACTTATTTCTCCAAATATGGAATAAAAAAACATCTGCGAAAGTGAATCGCAGATGTTTTATGTAGTTTCATTAATACATCATTGTTGGTGCAGAAGATCCTGCAATCTCCGCCATACTCATTCCACTAATTAAAGCGATAACAAAAATGATTAAGAAGAAAATAACAGTAATCACTGCTACTACGAGCCAAGCACACCAAAATGATCTTGCATAGTTCCTACGGTTTAAGTTTCCTTTCGAGAATGAGAAGACGATAAGGAAGACGAATCCAACAACAGGAACAGAGAATAAAATGTTTAACCAGAAATATGCCCATGGTCCCATTAACTGATATTGAGAAGGGATATCTTCTTCAGAGAATTTCTTTTGTGGTTGAACAGGAGCTGGAGCAGGTGCAACAGCTGGTTGTGGCGCCGGTTGAACAACTGGTTGTGGTTCTGGTTGTGGCGCTGGCTCTGGTTGAGCTACAGGTTGTGGCTCTGCTTCAACAGCCGCTCCGCATACCGGACAGAACTTAGCGTCTTCTGATAAAATAGTTTCACATTTCTTGCAAATCATAACTTTTCCCTCACTTTTCTTATTTATTTTTGTTTTGCAATAATATTCTTAATAGATGTTTGGCAGTTCTTCATGCGAACAAAATTGATTAGGAAAAATACCAATGCAATCTCATTGAAGAACACCGTAAAAACCAACATTCCAACACTGCCACAACGGTCTTCAGTATAGTGAAAGTCGCGATCAATAGTATCTAAGTAGAAAGGAATCTTTTTCGCTGCCATTAAGGAAATAATTCCAATGGCAAGAAACATTCCATATATTATACTGTAAGAAAACATCATAATTCCCATAGCAGGTTCCTCTATTAAAGAAATCAATCCGAGCAGTCCGAAGATACCGATAAAGAATGCGCCAAGAATGGTCATAACAATTCCTGAAATCTTCCAAGCTTTTTGCTCCCAACGTAGTAGCCGTCTTGTGTTTTCAATAAATTCTTTTTCATTATCAGAAAGTGTTGCTTTCTCAGCTACAGGGGTAGGATGCTCTATGATAGGTTCTGGTTCTTGAGCCATCTCAACCATAATTCCGCAATTGGTGCAGAAATGAGCACCTTCCGGAATAGGTTCGCCACATTTTTGACAAAACATAATGAAAACCCTCCTTATTTAAGTTTATATAATAATTATATGGGAAAAAACGACAAAAAACAACATATTTCTTGAGAGAAAAAACAGACCGCAATTCTGCGATCTGTTTGTTTGCATCCATATGTAATTTTTAAAGTGGAATACCGCTTGATAATGTACCTTTTTTAGCTGCATATTCTTCATCGCTCATCTTCAATACTTGGATACCTAAGATGATACCTTTAATAACGTTGATGATTCCGATGATTCCGCAAGTAACGACAGCAAGAACGATACGTAAGATACCAGTCTTCACTTGGCCTTGCATAAAACAAGGAACACCGTAGCTGTTAAAAATGATACACATAACACCGAATAAAACTTTGTTATCCATAAGAAAACCTCCTCGCGTTCTTTAAGTTATATCACTATGATAAAGCAATAAAGTGGAAAAGTCAATACACATAAATATACATTTTGCTTATTAAATTTAGATAATTTTTTCAATCCCCCGAAATGCCGTTTCCCGCATTTTGACGCCTAGCCAGTGCTAGGTGGGTGTCCGCATCTGCTTTTCTGCCTTCCACGAATATGAGGCACGGCATAGTACAGAGATGTAGGATTCCCGTCAAAAATATTGTAGGTTCAAAATAGCGGGAGTATCGCACATTTCAGGTTGTATTTATAGTATAAGGAAAAAGTACAGAATTTTCAATGACTAGTTATTGCTATAAGTAAAAAACCGAGATGTGAATCATATTGACAAAACGCAGTATTTGAATTAAAATAAAAAAATAAGTGACGAACAAACGATACTTAGAACGGACAATTTAGGTGTCGAAAATATGTAAACTGGAGGAATAATCAATGTCAAAAAAATCAAATTCACCACATTATCTTACAATCCCAAGAGTAGCATGTGTACTTCTTTCTATCGTAATGGTAGCTACTCAGTTTTTACCATTTTGGGAAATTGAAGGAAAGATGTATTCTATTTCAGATTTAGTATGGTTTATTTATAAACATTCAGAAATCGGAACATTTTTAAAACAAGTAAATCCAACAAACAGTGTAAATCAAGCAGTTGTAGTACCACTCTTTATTCTCATCACATGTATTGCAACATTCTTGGCAGTATTTATGTCAAAGACAAAAGCTTACGTAATCGCACCAATTTGTTGCTTTATTGTTACAGTAGTTGGATACCTTATTAAAGCAGAATTGAAAGCAGGAAACTTATGGTTCTTACATTTGATTCCAGCAGTGCTTATGGGTGTGTTAGCTGTTTTAGATTTCTTAAAAGTATTTGACAAGAAAGAAGCAAAATAATTACATATAAAAAAGGGTTTGCGGTTGCAAACTCTTTTTTAATTTCTGTAGAAAAAATAGTTGACTTTATAAAAGAATTAAGTTATTATGATTAAGTCGTTTGAAACACGTTGTGTTTTCAATACGCGGATGTGGCGGAATGGCAGACGCACAAGACTCAAAATCTTGCGGGGGTGACCTCGTGTGGGTTCAAGTCCCACCATCCGCATTGGAGAAAAAGAAAATCCCCTGACTTTTAGTCGGGGGATTTTCTTTTTCCCGAAGCGGATGGGTCCCTTTTACCCAGGTTTCAAGGTCTCCGCTCCGCTTCGGTCGGCGCTAAACGGATGTCCACCGGACATCCAGCGCCCCACCATCCGCTGACTAGGTTTATTTTCCGGAGCGGATGGGTTACTTTCACCCATGTTCAAGATCGTCTCCGTTTCACTACGGTCCGCCCAGAACCAAGGTCCACCGGACCTTGTGGGCCGCTCCGCGACCGTCGGTGCTAAACGGATGTCCACCGGACATCCAGCACCCCACCATCCGCAAGTCCAAAAGGAGGTCCCTCATGATTACGCATCCGATTCCGCCGGTGTTTGACCGGCATTCCAAAGTTCTGGTTCTCGGCAGTTTCCCATCGGTAAAGTCCCGGGAAGCGCAATTTTTCTACGGGCATCCACAGAACCGTTTTTGGAAGGTGACGTCTCATGTATTCGGCGCACCGGAACCAAGGACGATTGAGGAAAAGAAAGCATTTCTCCTTTCCCACGGCATTGCGGTATGGGATGTGATTGCCTCCTGCGATATTACCGGCAGTTCCGACAGCTCCATCAAAAACGTGGTGCCGAATGATTTAAGTGTGATTTTAAAGGTGGCGGATATCCGGACGATTTATGTGAATGGAAAGACCGCGGAGAAGTTTTACAACAAGTATATCAAAGACACTATCGGTCGTGAGGCTGTTTGTCTGCCCTCCACCTCTCCCGCTAATGCAGCATGGTCGGTGGAACGACTTATTGGTGCCTGGAAACAACTTATCGAGAACTAAGTAAAAAACGGTATCCGAACTTCTCATAAAGCTTCGGATACCGCTCTTTTTATTTGCTATTTCATATGATTCTATTTCGCCTTATTTCCTCTAAATTACCACGTTCCGCTCTTCGCCTCTTTGGAACGCCTTGATGTTCTCATATACACCCTCTACGCAGCGCATACGGGCTTCTACACTGCCCCAGGCCAAGTGCGGCGTGATGATAAGCTTGTTGCT
>JAZNWA010000020.1:0-9407 GCA_045593085.1 Lachnospiraceae bacterium
CATTTCATCTACAGGAACGTCAATAGCGTCTCTGGATGGTAATTCCTTGATAGTTCCTTTAAGATTTTCCTGATCAACGTCAAGCCATTCAGGAACAAGTCTTCCGCCTGTAACTTCAAGGATTGCTTTGTATTTTACAGATTCTTTTGCTTTTTCTGTAAGTTCGATAACATCACCTGCTTTAATTAAGTAAGAAGGAATGTTTACTTTCTTTCCATTAACCATTACATGCTTGTGATCTACAATCTGTCTAGCTTCTCTTCTTGTTCTTGCAAAGCCCATACGGAAAACAACATTGTCCAATCTTCTCTCTAATAAGATCATTAAGTTTGGACCTGTCATACCAGGCTGTCTATCTGCTTTTTCATAGTAGTTGTGGAAAGGTTTTTCCAAAACACCATAAATGAATTTTGCTTTCTGCTTTTCTCTTAACTGAAGACCGTACTCAGACATTTTCTTGCCTGCTCTAGCGGACTGTCTTCTTGATTTTTTATCATATCCTAAAAAGATTGGATCTAATCCAAGAGATCTGCATCTTTTTAAGACTGGAGTTCTATTTACTGCCATCTTACCATTACCTCCTAATTAGACTCTTCTACGTTTTGGTGGGCGACATCCATTATGAGGTACTGGAGTTACGTCCTTAATACTTACTACATCAAGACCACATGCGGAAAGTGCACGAATTGCTGCTTCTCTTCCTGAACCCGGTCCTTTAACCATAACGTCTACTGTCTTTAAACCATGAATAAGAGCTGCTTTGGTAGCTGTCTCAGCTGCCATCTGTGCAGCATAAGGAGTAGATTTTCTTGAACCTCTAAATCCAAGACCACCAGCACTAGCCCATGATAAAGCGTTACCTTCAGCATCTGTAATTGTTACAATAGTATTGTTAAAAGATGCCTGAATATGTGCCTGTCCATGTTCAACGTTTTTCTTTACACGACGTTTTGCAACTTTTTTTGCAACCTGTTTTGCCATATCTAAACTAACCTACTTTCATAAAATTTTAATTATTAATCGTTACTTGATTGTTATGCAATAAGACTTATAAAACTATTTCTTCTTATTAGCAACAGTTCTCTTAGGACCTTTTCTGGTTCTTGCGTTGTTCTTTGTATTCTGTCCACGAACCGGAAGTCCTCTTCTATGACGGATTCCACGGAAACATCCAATTTCCTGTAATCTCTTGATGTTAAGAGCGATTTCACGTCTTAAATCACCTTCTACAGTAACTTCTTCATCAATTACTGCACTAATTCTCTTTACTTCATCATCGGTCAAATCTTTGACACGAGTATCAGGGCTTACATTAGCCTTCTCAAGAATCTGATTTGAAGTTACTCTACCAATACCGTAAATGTAAGTCAAACCGATTTCTACACGTTTTTCTCTTGGTAAATCTACACCTGCAATACGAGCCATGTGTACTTACACCTCCATCATTATTTTTCGAATGGTAAACATTCTATCGTTGTTGTAGAAAAGCATACTTGCGCAGCTCCGAATCTCTTCGGCCTGAAATGTTGTGCGTAGCCGTACTTTTCCGGTTTTCTTTCTGAAATTTTCATTGTTTCGCCGAGTCCACCCTCGGTATTAGGCTTATCGGCCAGCGTTTTGTCGCTGTTTATTATGAATCAGTCACGATTGACTGACAGCCGCACATAATGGATAACAGCACAAAAACAAGCCTAATATGAATTAGCCCTGTCTCTGTTTGTGTTTCGGATTTTCACAGATAATTCTGATGCTTCCTTTTCTTTTAATTACTTTGCATTTTTCGCAAATTGGTTTAACTGATGATCTTACCTTCACAGCAAATCCTCCTTTCCCAAAACCGCTCTAGAAACTAAGCACTACGCTTAATTTCCGAAATATTCTCAAAAGCGTCCGAAGTATATTCTATCATACCACTTTTGAAAAATCAACCAAAATTTTCAAGTAGATTGATAAATTTTAGTAATTTATGATAAACAAAAATACTGAGTTCGTATTTTTGTTTATTTATCTCTCCAAATGATTCTTCCTTTTGTTAAATCATATGGGGATAATTCAAGAGTTACTTTATCGCCCGGAAGAATACGAATGAAATTCATTCTCAATTTTCCACTGATATGAGCGATTACCTGATGGCCATTTTCTAATTCAACCTGAAACATGGCGTTCGGAAGTTTTTCAACTACTGTTCCTTCTACTTCAATTACATCTGTTTTGGACATATTCATTCCTCCTGAAAAATGTTCATTCTTTCATATTATATATAGAAGCCGTCATATAACCCGGAAGCTTTTTCTTCCTCAGTTAATGTTAACAACTCCGGTTTACCCTGGGTGATTACGATGGTGTTTTCGTAATGTGCGGATAAGCTGCCATCTGCAGAAACAACCGTCCATTCATCATCTAACCAATCCACTTCATATGTGCCCGCATTTATCATCGGCTCAATAGCCAATGTCATTCCTGCTCTCAACTTCGGCCCTCTTTTAATCTGACGGAAGTTCGGAATCTGCGGTTCCTCATGCAATTGTGTTCCAATTCCATGTCCCACCAGGTCTCTTACTACTCCATACCCAAAGCTTTCTGCATAAGCTGCAATTGCATTGGATATTTCATGAAGGTGATTTCCCTCTGTCGCATATTTCATTCCTTCAAAAAAACTCTGCTTGGTTCTTTCTATAAGCAATCTTGCTTCTTCTGAAATATTCCCGACTCCGTGGCTTCTTGCGGCATCGGATTGATATCCATTGTGAATCAATCCGATATCTAAGCTAACAATATCGCCTTCTTTAATAATTCTTTTTTTACTTGGTATGCCGTGAACGACTTCCTCATTAACCGAAACACATACACTTCCCGGATATCCGTTATATCCCTTGAAAGACGGAATGCAGCCAAAACTGCGAATCAATTCTTCTCCCAAGCGATCGATTTCCATGGTTGTCATTCCCGGTCTTAATGCTTTTGCAAGTTCTTCATGAACTTTCGCAAGCATTCTTCCGGCTTCTCGCATTATTTGAATTTCACGTTCTGATTTAATCGTTATAGCCATTTTATTCTCCCAAGTGCGCAATAATGTCTCCCAATACTTCATCCGGCATCTGTGTTCCGTCAATGTCAACACGAATGTGTCGGTCTCCGTAATAATGAATCAACGGAGCAGTTAAGTCATGGTAAACATGTAAACGCTTTTCTACCGTTTCCGGCTGGTCATCACTTCTCAACACCAATTCATGTCCGCAACGATCACATATGTTTTCTTTTTTTGGTGGCATTGTGATTAAATGGTAGGTTGCTCCACATTCCGGGCAAAACCTGCGTCCGGACATTCTCTTTACAATAACATCATCCGGAACTTCCAAGTTGATTGCCCAATCAATGGTGTCTTTTATTTTATCAAGCGCTGCATCCAATACCTCTGCCTGAGATATTGTTCTCGGAAATCCATCTAAGATGTATCCGTTTTTGCAGTCGTCATGTTGAATTCTATTTACTACAAGTTCGCAGGTTAGTTCATCCGGAACCAAAAGTCCCTGCTCCATATAACTTTTTGCTTTTTTCCCGAGTTCTGTTCCTTCTTTGATATTCGAACGAAAAATATCTCCGGTTGAAATGTGCGGGATGTTATATCTTGTTGAAAGCACCGTGGCCTGTGAACCTTTTCCCGCTCCCGGCGCTCCTAGCATGATCAATCTCATTTTTTCCTCCAGCTTCTAAAAGCACGAATAGATTACAAGCGGATTTGTTTTAACAAACCCGCTGTAATCATATTATTTTTAATCTTTTAAGAATCCCTTGTAATTTCTTACTCTTGTCTGAGACTCAATCTGATTCAATGTTTCGATGACAACACCTACGATGATGATAAGTGATGTTCCACCGAAGGATACGCTGGCTCCAAAGAAACCATTAAAGAAAATCGGAATAACAGCAACGATAATTAAAGCAACTGCTCCAATAAATACGATGTGTTTTAATACTTTCTCTAAATAGTCGCTGGTTGGTTTACCAGGTCTGAGACCGCCAACAAAACCGCCCTGTCTCTTAATGTTGTTTGCTACTTCCAATGGATTGAAAGTAATCTGTGTATAGAAGTAAGCAAATGCGATAATTAAGATAATGTAAATTACCAAACCGATGGAGTAAATCGGATGTTTCGGATCACACCAGTTGGATTCGGATAACATTTTAAGAATCGTGCTATTGCTTCCTTTTCCTAACAACTGTGCAACAATGATTGGTGTGGTCATTAATGACTGAGCAAAAATTACCGGGATAACACCGGATGTGTTAACCTTTAACGGAATGTTTGAGCTCTGTCCACCAACCTGTTTGTTACCAACAATTTTCTTGGAATACTGTACCGGAATGTTTCTAACTGCTCCCTGTAACAGAACTACCAATACGATGGTTACAAGAATAACTGCTACGATAATCAAAGCTGCTACTAATGCAACTCCAATGTTCTTACCCTGGATGAACTTCTGGTATAAACCAACCATTTCACCCGGCAATCTGGAGATGATGTTGATTACAAGGATGATGGAAATACCATTTCCAACACCTTTTTCTGTAATTCTTTCACCAATCCACATTAATACTGCAGAACCTGCCGTTAAACCTACAACTACGGTTGTAATGTTTAAAGCGTTGCTTTCTGTTAAATAGCCCATCTGTGAAAAACCGATTGCCATTGCTAATGACTCGATTAATGCAAGACCAACAGTTACATAACGTGTAATTGCAGCAATTTTCTTCTTACCTTCTTCTCCGTCACGCTGCATTTCTGACAATGGCGGAATTGCGATTGTCAATAACTGCATAATGATGGATGATGTGATGTACGGTGATACGCTCAATGCAAAAAGTGACATTGATGCAAAGGAACCACCTGTAATCGCATCCATAAACCCGAATGTATCTCCGGTTAACATTTCCTGCCATGCTTTAAGAGCAACGGTATTAATACCCGGCAATGGTAACTGTGAACCGAGACGGATAAGAACTAACATCAAAAATGTAAATACAAGTTTCTGTTTTAATTCTTTGATTTTAAATACGCCGCGAAGTGTTTCAAACATTAGATCACCTCTGTTTTTCCACCAAGAGCTTCAATTTTTTCTACCGCACTTGCGCTGAATGCGTTTGCCTGTACAGTAAGTTTCTTGGTTAATTCTCCATTTCCAAGAATTTTCACGCCATCTCTTGGATTTTTAACGATTCCTCTTTCTACTAATGTTTCAACAGTAACAACAGAATCATTTTCAAATACCTCTAATGCAGAAACGTTAATTGCTACAATTGTAAGGGTATTTCTATTCTTAAATCCTCTTTTCGGAATACGTCTGAATAATGGCATCTGACCACCTTCAAAACCTGGTCTTGGTGCTCCGGAACGAGCTTTCTGTCCCTTATGACCTTTACCGGCGGTTTTTCCGTTTCCTGATGCGTGTCCACGTCCTCTTCTGAAATTATCATTATGTTTAGAACCTTCAGCAGGTCTTAAATTTGATAAATCCATAACGGTACCTCCTTATCTAATAATATTAAATTTCTTCTACTTTTACTAAGTGTTTTACCTGATGAATCATTCCGCGAACTGCTTCATTGTCAGGTTTTTCAACTACCTGATGTAATTTGCGAAGTCCTAATGCTTCAACAGTTTTTTTGTTCTTCGGAACTGCTCCGATTGGAGATTTCACAAGTGTAATTTTTAATGTTTTTGCCATTGTCCATTACCTCCTTAACCAAGTATCTCTTCTACAGATTTACCGCGGAGTTTAGCAACATCTTCTGGAGACTTTAACTGGCTTAAAGCATCAATTGTAGCTAAAACTACGTTCTGTTTATTATTAGATCCTAAGGATTTTGTACGGATGTTTTTGATGCCTGCTAATTCACACACGGAACGTGCAGGACCACCAGCGATAACACCGGTACCCTGAGGAGCTCTCTTTAATAACACGCTAGCACCGGTATGTTTTCCGATGATATCATGTGTAATACTATGATTATTGTCTAATTTAACTGAGATTAACTTCTTTGTTGCATCTTCTTTTCCTTTGCGGATTGCTTCAGGAACTTCTTTTGCTTTTCCCAAGCCAACGCCTACATGGCCATTGCCGTCACCAACAACAACTAATGCGGTGAATCTCATGTTACGTCCACCTTTTACAGTCTTTGTAACGCGCTTGATAGCAACAACTTTTTCTGTTAATTCAAGTTGATTTGCGTCAATGATTGTACGTTTCATGTACTCGTTTCCTCCTTGTTAGAAATTTAATCCAGCTTCTCTAGCTGCTTCAGCTAATGCTTTTACTTTACCCTGATATATGAAACCGCCTCTATCAAAGACAACAGTTGTAATACCTTTTTCTAAAGCTTTCTTTGCAACAGCTGTTCCAACAAGTGCTGCTGCTTCTACGTTATTAGTCTTTGCTGCTTCAGCTTTAATTTCTTTATCTAAAGTAGATGCAGAACAAAGGGTATTTCCAACTGTGTCGTCAATAATCTGAGCGTACATATGATTATTACTTCTAAACACAGCTAAACGAGGTCTTTCTGCAGTACCCTGAAAACGATTACGTACTCTTCTATGTTTATCTTCACGAACTAAAGTTCTTGATTTCTTACTAACCATTTCTCGTCACTCCTTTAATTATTTCTTACCAGTCTTACCAACTTTACGTCTAATAACTTCATCAGCATACTTAATACCTTTTCCTTTGTAAGGTTCAGGTCTTCTCTTATCTCTGATTTCAGCTGCGTATTGGCCTACTTTTTCTTTATCGATACCTTTAACAGTGATCTTATTTCCTTCAACCACAGATTCGATTCCTTCCGGATCGTTCATTTCTACCGGATGAGAAAATCCTAAGTTCAATGTTAAAACTTTACCAGACTTAGATGCTTTGTAACCCACACCGTTTACTTCAAGAACTTTCTGATATCCTTCCGTTACACCAACAACCATGTTGTTAATTAATGTTCTTGTTAAACCATGCAAAGATTTCATTCTCTTTAAGTCATTTGGTCTTGTTACGATGATTGTTTCGCCTTCTAATTTGATTTCCATTTCAGAAGCGAGTTCTCTGGAAAGGGTTCCTTTCGGTCCCTTAACAGTCACATGATTATTTTCTGCAATTTCAACAGTTACACCTGCCGGAACCGCGATTGGCATTCTTCCTATACGTGACATGCCCGTACCTCCTAAAAATTTGTTCTTTGTTAATAGTTTCTTTATCGTTAAGCTCTTGCACGGCGCAAACTCGCTTTCGCTGACGCTTGCGCTTTTACGTGCTCAATGCCTACCAAACAAATGCTAATACTTCTCCACCAACCTGAAGCTTTCTAGCTTCTTTATCGGTAATAACACCGTGGTTTGTAGAAAGAATTGCAATACCTAAGCCACCAAGAACTCTTGGAAGTTCATCTTTACCAGCGTATACACGTAAACCTGGTTTAGAGATTCTCTTAAGACCTGTAATGATCTTTTCGTTCTTGTCTGCGCCATATTTCAAAGTAATGCGAATTACATCAAAATTGCCATCTTTTACGATTTCATATTTTGTAATGTATCCTTCGTTTACAAGGATATCAGCAATCGCCAACTTCATCTTTGAAGACGGAACGTCAACAGTGTCATGTTTTGCAATGTTCGCATTACGGATTCTTGTAAGCATATCTGCAATTGGATCGCTTGTTGTTCTCATGAATTTTTCCTCCTAATAATTTGTTAACGGTTCGAGCAATTTACCAGCTCGCCTTTCTAACTCCCGGGATCTGACCTTTATATGCTAATTCACGGAAACAGATACGACAGATTCCGTATTTTCTTAAGTAAGCATGTGGACGACCACAAATTTTGCAACGATTGTATTCTCTGGTAGAGAATTTCTGTTTACGCTGCTGTTTTACTTTCATCGATGTTTTTGCCATTTAAAATTCCCTCCGTATTATTTTGCGAATGGCATATTGAACAGTGTCAATAATTCGCGTGCTTCTTCGTCTGTTTTAGCAGTAGTAACGAAAATTACGTCCATACCTCTAACTTTATCAACTTTATCATACTCGATTTCAGGGAAAATTAACTGCTCTTTAATACCAAGTGCGTAATTTCCTCTTCCGTCAAATGCGTTAGGATTAACGCCTCTAAAGTCACGTACACGAGGTAATGCCAAGTTGATCAAACGATCAGCAAACTCGTACATTTTTTCTCCTCTGAGGGTTACTTTACATCCGATTGGCATACCTTCTCTGATTTTGAAGTTAGCAACGGAATTTTTAGCCTTGGTAGCAACCGGTTTCTGACCGGAAATAATCTGAAGGTCATTCATAGCTGCATCAAGCAATTTTACATTTTCTTTTGCTTCTCCGACACCCATATTGATTACAATTTTATCAAGCTTCGGAACCTGCATAACATTTTTATATCCAAACTTTTTGATCATTGCCGGAACGATCTCGTTTTTGTATGTTTCTCTAAGTCTACTCAACTTATTTGTCCTCCTCTCTAAAATTAATCAATGATGTCGCCTGTGGATTTTGCGAAACGAACTTTCTTGTCTCCATCCATCTTAAAGCCTACTCTGGTTGCTTTTCCTTTGTGTACGTACATAACGTTGGAAATGTCAATCGGAGCTTCTTTTGTAATAATTCCACCTTCCTGGTTGCCCATGCTTGGTTTTGTGTGTCTCTTAACCATGTTTACGCCTTCAACCACTACAGTGTTGTTTTTTCTGTCGATGGAAAGCACTTTGCCTTCTGCATCTCTATCTGTTCCTGCGATAACTTTAACTAAATCGCCTTTTTTGATTTTTAACATCCTGCACCTCCTATAATACTTCCGGAGCAAGAGAAACGATCTTCATAAACTGTTTCTCACGAAGCTCTCTAGCTACAGGTCCAAAAATACGTGTTCCTCTTGGAGTCTTGTCATCTTTAATGATAACTGCAGCATTTTCATCAAATTTAATATAAGATCCGTCTTTACGACGTGCACCTTTTACAGAACGTACAACTACAGCTTTTACAACATCACCTTTTTTAACAACTCCGCCTGGTGTTGCATCTTTAACCGTAGCAACGATGATATCGCCGATGTTGGCATATCTTCTTGTTGAACCACCCATAACACGAATGCAAAGGATTTCTTTTGCACCGGTATTATCAGCGACTTTCAGTCTACTTTCCTGCTGAATCATGTGTATAGCCTCCTTTATTTATTTTGCTCTTTCCATGATTTCTACAAGTCTCCATCTCTTATCTTTAGATAATGGTCTTGTTTCCATAACTTTTACAGTATCTCCGATATTGCAAGAGTTTTCTTCATCATGCGCTTTTAATTTATAAGTTTTCTTTACGATTTTACCGTATAATGCGTGTTTTACATTATCCTGTACAGCAACAAC
>JAZNWA010000021.1:0-127718 GCA_045593085.1 Lachnospiraceae bacterium
AGGAATAAATATCAAATAAAAATTTAACCATAAATATATTAATAATTTTATTATGAACTAAGTAAAATTCTATTTCAATACTCCATTTGGTAATTGATTGTATGTTTTAATTTACTTTTCTATATATGGGTTGGGATCGGGGTTGTATTCGTTACCTTGTACATGCATAGAGTAAAGTTCCCACATAAAGTCTATGGTTGCCTTTCTTCTTGCTTGATAGTCTATCTTATTTTGGTCAATTAGATTATCATCTTTGCTAATATCTCTGCCAAATAGTTCTCTATCTAGTTCTTGTTCAGGTGCTAGTTCGATTGCAATGGTGTCAACTTTAGTAGATCTAGGGTCTTGGTTGTGTTCTGCAATGTAGTTAGCATCCACCCATTTCATTCTTCCCGAGAAGTTATTTACTAGCAATTGGTACAAGATTTGGAAAGGTACATCTATAACAATGTGATAATCTTATTGTTGTTCGCCAATACCACCGGTGAAGTTAACTACCATTTTGTGTTGAACGATGCACCATTTTGGGCGGGTTATTCAACACACGTAGTCAAAATCAAAAGAAAGGAGTATTCAGCGTGGTATCTAGTTAAACTACACACTTCCAACTCCCCTCATTATGGTTAGCAGAATCGCATACAAATTGACACTTTTCTCTAACCCTTGTTTTACCTGTACTGATTTAAAGTACACCTAGTTTTATAGAAAGCAGATTTTTAAGTTCTTCTGTCGTCTCTGTACGCTTACCGAATCGGTTTTCATATAAATTTATAAGATGCTGTGCTTCTATTTTTGCCTTACGCAAATGTTTTTCTTCCACAAATTTATTAATCTGAGCCGATGTTTTCTCTATATCCTGTTGAATGAAGCGATTTTCCGTTTTTGATGTACTTATTAGTGTGAAAAACAAAAATAAAAAGGTACTTAACCATAATGAACCTATCACAAGCGCAACCATTATCCATTTCTTTTGAGTAATTGCCCTTAATCGCCTGATAAAGATCAAGTCCATTACCACCAAACTTATTACTGTACGTAGCATAAATGTATTTTGTCTAAATATAAATGCCAATACCAAATCCAAAAGGCTATGAAAGACAATCCAACATAAAAACCCTATTAAATATTCTTTTTGTGTAAAAGTTCCTTTTTTCCAAAAATTTTTAAGAACATAACATATGGTCATTTTGATATCCCCCAATCTAAATTGCTCCTTGCGGAAATGATTATACCACTTCGTGTAAATTAATTCCACCACTTAATTCTATTAGTTACAATTTCAATCTGCATTAAAGTCAATCCCCCACAATTTTGTCTTTATAAACCTAATATTTTATAAATTGTCGGACGAGACAATTTCATCTCTTTGCTAATGGCAACAATGGAAAGACCATTAGCATATAATTCCTTAACCTTGTTGTTTCTCTCAATTTTAGCATTTCGCTTTGCTTGTTTCCGCTCTTCTTTGATTGTCAGTTTATTAACCACGCCTTTTCTTCTTCCGTTGCGTTAATAAAGTCAAAAAATCTTGCAACAGTAAACCTATGATTCTTTTTGTCAATTTCTCTGAATATCGCTCGCAACTCATAAGTATGTAATGGCTTTTTAAATGTAGCGTTTAACTCGGTGCAATATTCTGTTGAACCATGCACCATTTTTGGCGGGTTATTCAACTTTTTCAAAACAAAAAGGACTGACGATTTCAGTCCTTAACTACTACTACAAAATATCTTTTTATTCATCCCCTGTTTTCTTCGGTGGTGTAGGATATAATTCTTCATGTGTTCCATCCGGATTGATTCCGTTGGTTTTTAATTTAGGGAATATTTTTCCCATGTGTTCAATAATTTCTTTATCGAACTTCAAGTTTTTGAATTCCTTTCGTCTTTCCAAAAATTCTTCATAGGTTTTTAATTTCAAAAATTCTTCCTTCATAATTACACCGAATCCTTTATCAGTTCATACAATTCTTTATGTTTTAGGACATTTCTACCGTTTTCGTAATATTCCCTGACAGTTTCAGAAACAACTTCAAGCAAACATTCAATATTGAACACACCATTTTCATCAAAGGCTTCTGAAATATCATCAATGTATAATCTGCTTTGATATTCAGAAATGAATTTGTCTGATTCAATAACAAATACATCTAGTTGAACGATGCACCATTTTGGGCGGGTTATTCAACAAACAAGCGAATAAAGCGAATGCAGGCATAGTTAAAAATAAATAGATGAATACAACAACGCAGAATTGAAAAAGACTTTGAAAGAAGTTGATAAAATATGATAACAAAAAAATTTGTCCCTGATAGTTGGCTTGGACATTGGCAGATATACATTGACGGTGTACTTGTTGCCACTTGTCCAGATAGTGAACTAACAGAGACATTAAAAGAACTAGAAACAAAATAACACAAAAGTAATAGAAAAGCAAGCACAGAAAGACACCCAACAAAAAACTTCAGGCTTGCTTATTTTATTACTTATAAGATGCAGATAAACTCTGACAAGCTGCGATATAAAAAAGTCGGGCAAAAGCGTAAGACCCGTTGGCAGCACGTAGTAGACAAGTATTGTATTGTTTAATGTTGGTTATTGTCTGCATAAATAAGTAATAAAAGTTACTTAAAACAATTATTTTCATTGAAGAAAATAGAATAGATATATAAAGGAGGGTTTCACATGACTATAGTTGAACGATGCACCATTTTTGGCGGGTTATTCAACTAATATCTTTGATAGATTGATTTTCTTTTAACACGCCATTTCTTGCTTGAGCCCTCTCAATATATGCAATTCTTTCTTCAATCAATTCTTGCTTACGCGTCTGAACAGCAAAGTAACTCTGCGCAAAAGCAATTTCATCTTTTGAAGTATCACCATTCATTGCGATAAGATAGCAGGCATATCGAGTAAGCATATAATCATTAACTTCTCTATTAGCTCCACTTCCAATCATAACCATTTTGTTGACCTCAACAAAATGGTCACCGCTCGATATATTTGAGGTTTCACATGAAATAATAGCTCGCTTTATTGCCTTCTCGAAATTACGCCATTCTGTATATCCTAACAACTTCATCAAATCTCTTGCATACCAGAATTCTATTTTTTCATTTTCGGTAATCTTAATCACACTATCAAATTGTTGTTTTATCTGCTCGATTCTCTTAGAATCCATTTATCCACGTCCTTTCAATGCTATCACAAATATCTTACTCATATGTTAGCATCAGAACATACGTTTGTCAATTTGTTTTAATTTGTACATAAAAAGGAGTGGTTTATACCACTCCCATCATTTTCAATATCCAGTATCCTAGCCCCAGCACCCAGCTGGTAAAAATTCCGTATAATATCACCGGACCTGCAATTGTAAATATCTTACAGCCGATACCAAAGACCTGACCTTCTGCTTTGAATTCAATGGCTGATGCAGCAACGCCATTAGCAAATCCTGTAATCGGTACCAAAGCGCCGGCACCGCCAAAAGCCGCTAATGACGGGTAAATATTAAATCCGGTTAAAACAACGCTGATGAATATCAGAATAATGGATAGCCATGTATAAGCGCTTTTTTCTTCGATTCCGGAATTGATTAATGCATTTAATATAATCTGTCCAAACAAACAAATACTTCCTCCAACTAAAAATGCTTTCAACATATTTAACCAAAGGTTGTTTACCGGGGTAACTTCTTTTACTTGTTTGTTATATTCTTTTTGTAATGTCTCATCGGTATGGTTCATAATAATCCTCTCCGTCCTTTCTTTCGATCCTTCTCTCTATTCCCATAAACGAAATATAAAGTAGCCTAAGCTTCCTATCAGTTTTCCCAGCGCAGCCGTCAGCAGAATCAAAGATAATCCGTTTTTCAACTTCATTCTCCGAAACATGATTGGGAAAACATCCATAACCTCAGCTAATCCCATAATTAAAATTCCCACAAAACAGCCATAGCAAAGTCCTGATACTAAGATCAGCCACTTCATATTTGCCAGAGATATCTGATAAATGGAAAAAACACTGCCTGCAACCAGTCCTAGCCCTGCCACATTTTCGTAAAACACCAAAAATGCTCCGGTCCTTGTACGTGTTGCCATTGAGGGATATATTCCGATTGCATTAACGAATGCCAAAAGTGCCAAACTTACTGCGCATCCGCTGCTGATTCCGGCTACTACCAAAAATATTTTCATCCACATCTTACTCCACACTTTCTTCGGAGCCCTTGCGGCTTACGTTTTCAACAAACGCCTGGTCCATCTTCATTTCGTAATCCCGCATTTGCACCTGTACAGGTGTAGGCTCCGGTGTTACTTTCTTCCCTCTGATATGATTGAAAAAAACAAGGATACCAAGAACAATACCAATGGTATAGCTAAATTCTAATATCGTTGTTTGATCGGAAACCTGTCCCGTCATTTGTTGGTAAACATTACCAAACATTTTTTCTATTCCTATGTCACCATGAAAGGCCATAATGGTAAAAGCAGTTCCAAAAAAAATCACCAGAGAAACAAACAGAACCTTCAACGCTACCGCGAACTTGTTGCTCTTGTTTTCTTTAACAGAAATTATTACATCATTTTCACCTAAAGCCAGGATAATTTTCCCCGGAAATAACTTTTGAATCTGTTCAATCACATAAATAGAAGAAATCACTTTTGTTTCTTTATATTTTAGTCTTTCGATTACATGGTTTTGTATCTGATTTTTAACATCTTTTTCTTCGCAATATACTTCTCCAATATCCTTGATGCACACACTATAATTTGCCACAACTGCATTTCGCTTCAAGGATAGGTAAATGCAACTGCCGTTCCCTTCCGGTTTCTTAGTGGACATACACAAAAGTCCCCTTCATTACTGGATCCGTCGGATCTAAATTAAACAGACACCATATTCCTATCAACGTAATGACAACTGCAAGTATAATTAATATTTTTCGATATCGCTCTCTTCTCATCGGCTCCTCCTTTTTTTGTTAGTATGTCTGTTTTTTGCAAAAAACATTCCTGTTTACGTGATTTGTCGATTCATTCTTTGCAATAACTTTTTTTCCATTCGGGAAACCTGCACCTGCGTCATGCCCAATTGCAACGCAATCTGACTCTGTGTCATATTTTCAAAATAACGCAGTCTGATTAACAAACGTTCCTTTTCATCCAATAATTCCATCCCCTCTTCAACCAGTAATTTTTGAAACAACCGCTCCTCTTCATCGCAGCTGTCTTTTAACTGATCAATCAAAAATACTTCCTCTTCACCACCGGAGTATACCGGTTTGTAAATCGATTCTACTTCCGAGGACGCTTCTAACGCTAACACCACATCTTCCGGTTCCAATTCCAAATAATCTGCAATTTCCATTACAGAAACTTCTCTCCCTTTTTGCTGGGAAAGAATTTCTTTTGCCTTTCCGATTCGATAATTGTTTTCTTTGATAGAACGGGCCACTTTTACCATTCCGTCATCCCTTAAATACCGGCGGATTTCCCCGCTGATTAACGGAACCGCATATGTGGAAAACTGCACTCCGAAGGATTCATCAAACCGATTGATTGCCTTTATCAATCCCATCACACCGATTTGAAACAAATCTTCTCTGTCCTGCTCTTTTCTGCAAAATCGTTTTACGACTGCATGTACGAGGCCCAAATTTTCTATAACCAGGTTGTTTTGCGCGACTTTATCTCCTTGCTGTGACCGCTTAATCTGCTGAAGCTTATCCATCTTTGACTTACCTTTGGTTCCGCAATCCTCCCATATTTTTCTTCATCACAACCTGTGTTCCCTTTCCGGGTCTTGAAAAAACCTTAAGTTCATCCATAAACGCTTCCATAAATGTAAAACCCATTCCGGAACGTTCCATTTCCGGTTTTGTCGTATACATTGGTTGCATCGCCTGTTTTACATCTTCCATACCTCTTCCCATGTCTGAAATCGTAATTGTCAAAAGCCTATCTTCCCGCAAAAATTCCAAAATAACCTCGCCTTCCATATCTGCATAGCCATGGATAATTGCATTTGTAACCCCTTCCGAAACTGCAGTTTTTACATCGTCCATCTCTTCCATTGTCGGGTCAAACTGTACCAAAAATGCCGCCGCAATCATTCTGGAAAGTGCTTCATTTTCCGATTCGCCCTTTAACACTACTTTCATATAGTTTTTGTAAGCTTCCATTAGTTTTCCTCCACAATTCCCACGATTTGTTCCAAACCTGAAACCTTTAAAATTCTTTGTATCCGCTCTCCCACATTACAGACATCCACTTTTCCTCCGTATAGATGCATTGCTCTGCAACGCCCGATGATTACTCCGATTCCGGAACTGTCCATAAAGTCCGTATTTTTAAAATCAAAAATAATATGCTTTATCAGTCTTCCTTCCATAATTGCCTCGGCTTCCCGTCTGACTTTTTCCGCCAAATGATGGTCGAGTTCTTTCGGAACGCGAATGGTTAATGTCATTCCGTCCACTTCATATCCTGTGTCCATATTGTTTCCTCCTTCAATACAAATACCTGCCCGGTTCTTGCCTTTTCATCATGCATTAATAATTCATGCATAAAAAAAGATGACAACCCTTGTAGTTGTCATCTTTCGTAAACCGTTCTTTAATTTTCCAACAAATCCAGATTTGCCTGTGCATTGGCAGCCAAATCCGTACCCGGATAATACTCAATCACTTTTCTGAAACATTCCGCTGCAGATTGCATTTCACCACTCATACGGTAAGCATGTCCCAAATTGTATAACGCCATACCGTCATTGTAACGCTCATTGATGCGTACGATTTTTTCATAACAAGACACCGCTTCCTCATAGGAATGCTGATTATACAAACCTTCTGCCTTTGTATACAGTTCACCGATGTATTGCTCATTAATAAGATTCTTTACACCATCAAAAAGTTCACGGTACTCCTCAGCCACCTTCTCATCGGCAATCTGATTAATGACATCACCGGCAGAAAGATAATCCCCCTGGTGATAAGAAACATACGCATCTAAAAAGCTCTTATAAAAATTGGCATTTATGGTTGAGTCACTATTTGCATTTTGCGCATCCTGTAACTGCTGTTTTAAAGAATCAATTTCTTTTACATACTGCGTAATTGCGTTATTCTTGCTGGAAATCGTGTTATTGGCTTCTACTAACTTCTGTGCATTTTCCGCTGCCATATCCTGCTTAATGCCAGGCACTACAAGGAAAAATGTGATTAAGAAACCCACAATCAGCCCAAATACAATATTACCAATCGAAGCAAAGGTTGAATTATCCCTAAAATATGTCGGGCGAATAATGGTTTCATTTCCGCTTCTGTAGGAAATCGTATCTTCTGCGACATGTTTCTTTTTACCGGATTTTTTATCTTTTTCTTCTCTTAAGTAAGTATTAACTTCCTTCAAATATCGCAAGGTCGTTGTATTATTTGCATCAATACGCCCTGCTTTACGCAATACATCTTTTGCCTGAATGTACTGTTCATTGTGAATATAAATCAATGCCAGCAACTGATGTGCCTTTAAGAAATTCGGACAGACACTAATGATTTTTTTCAATTGAATCACCGCTAAATCTTCGCTGTCATTGTTTGCGTACATTAAGGACTGATTAAATTTCTTAATACATTGATTTAGTTTTCCGGAACGGGACATTTCCGATTTAATATTGTCTACATACTCTTTTGCCAGGTTATCTTCCGGTTGCAAATTAAGGCTGATAACCCATTCCCTTAAAGCTTGCACCCATTCTCCAATCTCATAGTAAACAAGTCCTAAGAGGTTTCTGGCGTCAATATTTCCCTTATAATAATGTAAACTCGTCTCTAAACTCTCAATCGCACCGGACAAGTTATGCACTTGCGCTCGCTCCAACCCTTCGTTGTAATAATAGTTGGAGATTCGAATAATCTTTTGATATGATTTCATTTTTACCTCTCCACTCTATACTACTGACGGTTTGCTCTTCCGACTTCCTTTAGCATCTCCTGTAAAATGTCTGTCATATCAGCTATATCATGATTGTAGATGGCATCCTGTGCTTCTTCTACTTCCAAACATGGTTTAAATTTCTTTAATTCTTCTTCATAATTAAGCATTGGTCTTACCTCCTGTAATTCCTTTTAACTCACCGGCCAAGTATAAGGAGCCGGCACAAATCAATACACCCGCTTCCGCAGTCTGTCTTGCCACTTCGAAAGCCTTTGGAATGGACTTTTCACAAATCAGTTCTGCGGTCGTATACTTTTTAAACTCTTCTTCCAAAATCTCCGTTGCCAAAACCTTTGGTCCTTCAATCTGTGTCAATACTATTGTACCCCAGTCTATCTGAGTTGACAACATTTCAATGGAATGCTTATAATCTTTTTCTACTAACATTGCAAAAAGAAGCGTTGGTTTTTTTGCCGATAAATTCTTAATAGCAGGAATCAAACGGCTGATTCCATCTACATTATGGGCACCATCAATATAAACATTCGGAAGAACCTCTTCCATTCTTGCCGGCCAATACACATCTCTAAGTCCATCAATCAAATGATATTTATCAATATTATCCTTGTCCATCAAAAGATCAACTGCCTGCATTGCCAAAGACGCGTTTTCCACCTGATAATCTGCTGCAAACGGAATTGTAACCGGCTCTTTTAATTTAAATAAATCAAATACAAAGGTTGTACTGTTATGGTTACGGCTCTTAATCACCACATCCGGCGGATAGACAGGATATACCGGTGCATGCAATTCCCTCGCTTTTGCAAAAATAACATCTGCCACTTCTCTGTGCTTTGCATCAAAAACTACAGGAACTCCTTCTTTTATAATCCCCGCTTTTTCCCCTGCAATGGCCGCTAAAGTGTCGCCAAGCCACTCGGTGTGCTCCAAACTAATAGATGTGATAACCGTGACCTCCGGTTTGGTAATCGAATTCGTTGCATCCAGTCTTCCTCCAAGTCCGGTTTCAACTACACCATATTCCACGCCTGCCTGCGCAAAAGCAACCATACCAATCACATAAAACAATTCAAAATACGTAGGATGCGGCATTCCTTCTGCCTCCATCTTACGAATGGCCTCCATAGCTGTATCAAAGGCTTTTTCAAAAGCTTCTTTGGAACAAATCTCTCCATTGATCTGTACGCGTTCACGCATTTCTACCAGGTGTGGTGAAATGAACAAACCACAGGATTTCCCTGCCTTGCGTAACACGCTGTAAATCATAGAGCATGTACTTCCTTTACCGTTACTTCCTGCAACATGAATACTTTTAAAAGAGTCCTGCGGATTTCCCAGTAACTCCATCAAATATCGAGTATGCTCCGGTTTATTTTTGGATGTGAACTTTGGTAATTCTTCAAAGTATTTTTCTATTTCAAGGTATTTCATTGTTTTTCCTCTCTTGTGCTCATAATCTCACAAAACAATCACTACTATATTACAAATGACACGTTTCATTATAATATAGTAGTGATGAATTTCAAGTGTTTTTTGTCGGTTTTATCAATGTTTTTATCGCAAAAAATAACCGCATTTGACATCGAAAATCATATAAACCGGAAACATCGTTTGCTTTTCCTCTCCCGCTTTTTCTCCCACCGGCACAGCAAAGGGGAATATATCTTTAATAGGAATCTTTTTTTCATTTGTATTATCTTTTGGCTGAATAAAAGCAATATTTCCTAAGTTTCGGGTGTCGACATATTGATTCTTTCAGTTTTTCCAAAGTTTACACATTCCTACATTGTATGTCCGTGGCTTGAAAAACGCCTTCAGAAGAGCCGTAGTTTTTCTTATGCGGACAAGGTACGTAATGAAGCATGTGGCAAAAACTGTTTGAACACCGAGTGCTTTTACTCGGTTGTGAGTTTTTTTGCCACATGTAAATCAAACATTTAGTACCTGTCCGCTTAGAAAAACTTGGTGATGATGACCGCGTTTTTCATCCGCGGAACATACAATTAGGAATTGTGTAAAAGTGGAAAAACAAAAAAATATTAGTCGACATCCAAAACTTGGAAATATTAGCTTTTCTTCAGAATCAAATCTAATACAAATGAAAAAGAGATTCCTTTGTAAATGTTTTTCCCCTTTGCTGTGCCGGTGGGAGAAAAGGGGATGGATAAAAAAATCGCCTTGTACCGGTTTATATGATTTTCCGATACAAAGCGATTATTTTTTGCATTACTTATTGATTAACTGTGAAAGTCTTTCTTCTACTTGCGCCATCATCTGCGTGTATTTTGCAAGTTTTTCTTTTTCTTCAGCAATCTTTTCTGCCGGAGCTTTACTTACAAACTTTTCATTGCTTAACATCTTATTGGAACGCTCTAATTCGCCTTCTAAGCGTTTCTTTTCTTTTTCGAGACGTTCTCTTTCCTTTTCGAAGTCAACTAAGTCTTCTAACGGGAGATAAACAACTGCATGAGCTGTTACCACAGATACTGCATCTTCTGCAATTCCGTCTTTTGTTGCCTGAATTAGGATTTCGCTTGCAGACGCCAAACCTGTGTAAGTCGATTTGAATGCTTCAAAGGCTTCGCGGTTTGCTGCGTTTTCGCTAACAATGATAACCTTTGCCTTTCTGCTTGGCGGAACATCCATAGATGTTCTTGTATTACGGATACCTCTTACCGCATCCTGAACCATTTCATACTGTGCTTCGCAGGTTGCAAACTCATATTCCTTAGTGTATTCCGGCCAGGAGGTTAACATAATGCTTTCTGCTTCCGGTAATAAAGTACAGTAGATTTCTTCTGTGATAAACGGCATAAACGGATGTAACAAAATAAGTGCATTGGACAATACGGTTTTTAACGTCCAAAGAGTTGCATTTGCTGCCTTTGGATTATTTTCCTTGCCCCAAAGACATGGCTTACTCATTTCGATATACCAGTCACAGAATTCATCCCAAATAAAGTCATAAATCTTAGATACTGCAACGCCCAATTCGAATTTATCCATATTTTCTGCAACTTCTTTGGATAAATTATTTACCTTGGAAAGAATTGCTTTGTCCAGATTGGATAATTCATCCATTGACGGCTTGCTTACTTCCATGCCTTCTAAGTTCATCATAATGAAACGGGATGCGTTCCAAATCTTATTTGCAAAATTTCTGCTTGCTTCTACTTTTTCATCGGAATAACGCATATCGTTTCCAGGAGAGTTTCCTGTCATAAGTGCAAGACGAAGAGCGTCTGCACCGTATTTATCAATGATTTCCAACGGGTCAATTCCGTTACCGAGAGATTTGCTCATTTTTCTACCCTGAGAGTCTCTTACGAGTCCGTGAATTAATACGGTGTTAAACGGACATTTTCCGGTATGTTCATAGCCGGAGAATACCATACGGATTACCCAGAATAAGATAATGTCGTATCCGGTTACCAATACGTTGGTTGGATAATAGTATTCTAAATCTTCGGTCTTATTTGGCCAGCCTAAGGTTGAGAACGGCCATAATGCAGATGAGAACCAGGTATCTAAAGTATCCTCATCCTGCTTAAAATGATTTTTGCCACATTTCGGACAAGCGCCCGGCATTTCTTTTGCTACTACAACTTCGCCACAATCCTGGCAGTAGTACGCCGGGATTCTGTGTCCCCACCACAACTGACGGGAAATACACCAGTCACGCATACCCTCTAACCAGTGGAAGTATGTTTTATTAAAATGCTCCGGCACGAATTTTAAATCCCCTTTGTCAATGGCTTCCATTGCAGGTTTGATTAATTCATCCATTTTTACAAACCACTGCGGTTTTGCCATAGGCTCTACCGTTGTACCGCAACGGTCATGGGTTCCTACGTTATGGGAATGATCTTTGATACCAACTAACAAGCCTAAGTCTTCCAAATCCTTAACCATAGCTTTTCTTGCTGTATAGCGGTCCATACCTTCGTATTTTCCTGCCAATGCGTTCATGGTAGCATCATCATTCATTACATTAATTTCCGGTAAATTATGACGCTTTCCAACTTCAAAGTCGTTCGGGTCATGTGCCGGTGTAATCTTAACGCAACCGGTACCGAATTCCTTATCTACATAGGTGTCTGCCACAATCGGAATCTCTCTGTTAACCAATGGTAAGATTGCGGTTTTTCCGATTAAATGCTGATATCTTTCGTCTTCCGGATGTACAGCAATCGCCGTATCACCAATCATAGTTTCCGGTCTGGTTGTTGCAATTTCTACAAATTCATCACTGCCACTGATCGGATATTTAATATGCCAGAAATGCCCTGCCTGCTCTTCATGCTCTACTTCTGCATCAGAAATAGATGTCTGACAAACCGGACACCAGTTAACGATTCTGTTTCCTTTATAAATCAATCCTTTTTTATGAAGGTTAACAAATACTTCCTGTACTGCATCCGAACAGCCCTCGTCCATGGTAAAACGTTCTCTGTCCCAGTCTGCAGCGGAACCGATTTTCTTAAGCTGGCTAACGATTCTTCCGCCGTACTCTCTCTTCCAATCCCATGCCCGCTCTAAAAATCCCTCACGTCCAAGGTCTTCCTTACTTAATCCTTCTTCTTTCATTTTTTCCAAAATCTTAACTTCGGTTGCAATGGACGCGTGGTCTGTACCCGGCTGCCACAAGGTATTAAAGCCCTGCAATTTCTTATAACGGATTAAGATATCCTGCATGGTATTATCAAGGGCATGTCCCATGTGAAGCTGACCGGTAATATTTGGCGGCGGCATTACAATGGTAAATGGCGTTCTTGACTTATCTACTTCAGAATGAAAATATTTTCCGTCTTCCCACTTTTTGTAAAGACGGTCTTCCATTTGCTTTGGATCATAGGTTTTTGCTAATTCTTTACTCATTTGATTCTTCCTTTCTTTTGACATTTTCGCCACATTGCTTTCGGTTTTTAACCCTTTCGCAACCTTGGCTTTATTATAATTGAGTTGCTGTTTTGTAATAAAAAAGCCCTTATTACACTCACAGCATAATAAGGGCGAACAATTTGTCGCGGTACCACCTTACTTCGTGCGGCCGAAACTTTTTCATAAGACTCTTTTCATAAATTCTTTTCTATAAGTCTTGGCTTACACCTCTTGATTCTGTAACGGGAATTCCCGGCAAATCCTACACAATGCTAAATACGCAACATCTTCAGACTTGCGGTTTGAAAGCTACCTTCCATATCTTATCCTTGAGTCATCTTTCAGCCGATGAATGACCCTCTCTGATAGGCTTACGATATGTACTCCTCTTTCGCACTACCTTTTTCATATATTCCTAATATAGTGATTTTTGCGTAGATTGTCAAGCATGGGATTTCCCAAAATCTTTAAAATGTTTATCAGCTTTTACCATGTGCTTTCCTATGTTTTCAAAGACACCCTTGGACGCGCTTGGACATTCTTAGACATGCTTGGATTCTTTGAACGCGTTTGGACATTATTGCTATTTTTGTCGCTCTGATGTCCATTCTTCCCCTTCTTTCGGATATTTTTGGACATTGTGCTGCTGTTACTTATTATTCCACCCAAACCAAGTTACTTTTTTTTTGAATTTTGGACAATAAATCCTCCCTGTACCTAAAAATATCCAATGACTTCGCATTTATACCAACAAAAACACATCCTTTCGTCCTTTTCCTCATATCTCACTATAAAAATTGGTCAATAAGCACCTAAAAGGCATCTTATTGACCAATCCTGTACATTTTTTTATCTCGTTTGGCAAAATTTTCTTCAAATCGCCTTGAAATGTCCAATTTTATCTTGCCCAAATGAAAGGATAATTCTTATTTAAAAATTTCAACTTACTCGGTTCTTAATGCTACAACCGGGTCTTTCTTCGCTGCACTTCTGGACGGAATAATTCCGGAGATTAAAGTAAGTCCAACGCTAATAACAACCAAAATAATTGCAACCGGTAACGGCAAATATGCACTTAAGTTATTTAAGCCTGTTACGGCATGTAAGATCAAGTTAATCGGCAGGCATAGCAAATAGGTAACCAACACACCAAGCAAACCGGAAGTAAATCCGATGATTACTGTTTCTGCATTAAACATGCTGGATACATTTTTCTTGGATGCACCGATTGCACGTAAAATACCAATTTCTTTGGTTCTTTCCTGTACGGAAATCAAGGTTATAACACCAATCATAATAGAAGATACCACCAAGGAAACTGCTACGAATGCAATCAATACATAGGTAATCGCATTAATGATGGTAGTAATAGATGACATCATCAATCCAATATAGTCTGTATAAGTGATCTCTTGAAGTTCATCCACACCCTTGTTATATTCCGTAATAAATGCTTCGATGACATCTTTGTTTTCAAAGGTAGAAGCATAAATGTTAATCCTTGCCGGAGATTCCAAATCAACGTATCCCAATTCTTTAAGATTATCTTCATAAGAAGTTTCTGCAAACTCTAAAACTTCATCGTAATAGGTTGCAAACTCTTCCTGCGTATAAGCTGCCATTTCCATTTCAAGACCCATCAAAAGCTGTTCCAACGGCATAGTCTGCATCGTTGCCTGGGTCTGGGCTGCATATCCTTGTTTAAACTGGTCAACGGCCATACCTACGTAGAGTTCAACTAATTCCTCTTCTTCCATGGCTTCCAAATATTTGGTAATTTCCTCCAGTCCCATTCCGGTCTGTTCCACAATTCCCTGAATCAATGTATTCTTCATGTCTTCAACGGTGGTTGTTGCCATAATCTGAGCCACAACACCATCTATCATTTCCTGTGACGGAAGGGATTTCATCTTGATATACATCTCTGCTTTCTTCTCAGGTGAAAGTTCAGATATATATGTTTTGAAATATTCCATCTTTTCAGCATCTGTTAATGCACTGGTATTTTCCTTAAACGGAAGGCCGGTAAAAATATCTTTCTTTGTATCTGATAACTGCGCTTCAATCGCTGCAGATCCTTTTGACTGTTCAATTATATATTTTGTAAGTTCGCTCGTATAGGCAATGGAGCCGCTAAGCATGGTTGCAGAAACATCCTCTTTTACACGGATGATACCGGACACATTCAACGCTAGAGCGTTGTCATACAAATATTTAATTCCTGCATCGGTCTCTCTCATATCCGTGTATAAGCCGCTAACCGGGTCGTAAACGTAGCAATCAGAATTTAAAATTACCTTAAATTCCATATTACAGATTTCTTCATATGTCCAGTTCTTACCTTCATATTCAATATCTGTCTTATTTACGGCAGAGTCCATCAAATAGTCAATTTCTTCTCTGGATTTTAAACCTAAGGCATATAAAGTTAAATCGTCGATTTCATTCTTTTCATCCACAACAAGAACAACTTCGTTATAATCATTTGGCCAGGAGCCATAGATAACATCGTACTGTCCTTGAAGCACCGGGTTAATTAAGGCGCCGTTATCTCCCGGAACCATTTCAGTCCAAAGAGTCGGTCCTCCCATCATCATAGAAGATGAAAATCCATAACTCTCCTGCATGTTAAGCATCATGGAAACATCCATTCCCAAGCATTCCAACAACAGTTCTTGCATTAACTGCTCTGTATCGGAACGGATAATTGTTCCGTCAACATTTTCTGTATAAATCAGCATATCCAAATCATAGCTGTATTGAATACCATTGATTGCTTCATTCAATTTATCTTCCCGCTCAAGGTCGTTATATGCCTGTTCTAATGCAATCTTAAACGCTTTTAAATCGTTTTCCTTTGTTTCCATATTATTCAGAGCATCAACCATGTCGTAGAGGAAAGTTTTCTCGTAAACCGCATCATTCTCATGTTCTTCATATGATGCCGCCTGCCCCATAAAGTTCAGCATTAAGGAGGTCATATCCAGGCGTTGTGCTTCTAATGTCAACGGATAAGAGGATAAAGTCTCTTCCTGAATCGTATTGATATAGGTCGTCATTCCCTGTGAAACTGAGAAAATGAGCGCAATACCGATAATACCGATACTACCTGCAAAAGAGGTTAATGCCGTACGTCCCTTTTTGGTGAAAAGATTCTTCAAAGACAATCCGAAAGAAGTAAAAATGGACATAGAAGGCATTTTTTCTCTGCGTTTTTGTTTTCTTGATTTTTTACCCTTCTCTTCTACTATTTTCTGTTCTTTCTGAATTTCTTCTTTCGTAAGCGGCGCACTGTCATCGGTAATCTTACCGTCTAACATACGAATGATTCTGGTAGAATATTCTTTTGCCAAATCCGGATTATGGGTAACCATAATAACCAAACGGTCCTTAGAAATTTCTTTTAGAATTTCCATAACCTGAACGCTGGTTTCTGTATCTAATGCACCGGTCGGTTCATCTGCCAGGATAATGTCCGGATTATTTACAATGGCACGTGCAATTGCAACTCGCTGCATCTGTCCGCCGGACATTTCACTCGGACGTTTCTTTAACTGATCGCCAAGCCCAACTTTTTCCAATGCCTCTTTTGCACGTTTTCTACGTTCAAATTTAGAAACACCGGATAAGGTTAATGCTAATTCTACATTTTGCAATACACTCTGATGCGGAATTAAATTATAGCTTTGGAACACGAAACCGATGGAATGATTTCTGTATGCATCCCAATCTCTATCCTTAAAATCCTTTGTAGATCGTCCATTAATTACCAAATCACCACTGGTATATTGATCCAATCCTCCAATAATGTTTAACATTGTGGTTTTTCCACATCCGGACTGTCCCAAAATGGAAACAAACTCATTTTTTCTAAACTGCAGATCGATTCCCTTTAGTGCATGAACCACCTCTGCGCCGGTAGGATAATCCTTTTTTATTGCCTTAAGTTCCAGCATTTTTCTTCCTCTTTTCTTTTTGTCTGTTTTTTTGTTAAAAATATACCATTGTCATTTTAGCACATCAGTTTTTTCATTACTATAGCACACTATATATTTCATCAAAATTTTAGATTTGTTTTATAAATGGATATTCTGAAGTTGCATTGACACTTTTCACATAGGCTTTTATAATAAATTTTGTGATGATTTTCGCATTGTCATTCGTTTATACAAAATATTTTTATCGGAGAATTATATGAAAAATATCATTGAAATAAATGACTTTTCTGCACCGGAGCTGGATGTTTTTGCCCGCATGTCAGAAGGCGTTTTATTAAATCGGCACGAACCGGAAAAAGGTATGTTTATTGCCGAAAGTCCAAAGGTGATTGAGCGAGCCTTAGAGGCCGGATGTGAACCGGTATCTTTATTATTAGAAAGAAAACATATTGAAGGAGAAGCACGTGAAATCATTGCCCGTTGTGGCAACATCCCGGTTTATACTGCGGATTTTGATGTATTAACTCAGATTACCGGTTTCGAACTAACAAGGGGAGCTTTGTGTGCTATGCGTCGTCCTCCGTTAAAAACTGTAGAAGAAGTTTGCAAAAATGCCCGTCGTATCGCCATCTTAGAAGACGTTATGAATCCAACCAATGTAGGCGCTATCTTCCGCTCTGCGGCGGCTTTAAATATGGATGCGGTACTTCTTACCCCGGCAAGCAGTAACCCACTTTATCGTCGCTCTATCCGTGTCAGCATGGGAACCGTATTTCAGGTGCCTTGGGCATTTATCGGCAAAAAGGCCTCTGATTGGCCAAATTCAGGCCTTGAAAAAATAAAAGAAATGGGATTTCAGACCGCCGCTATGGCACTGTCTAATAATTCCATTTCTATTAGTGATCCTATTTTATCTAAAATTGATAAACTTGCCATCATTCTTGGCACGGAAGGGGAAGGTCTGTCCTCCTCCACCATCGCATCCTGTGACTATACAGTAAAAATACCGATGTCACATGGGGTGGATAGCTTAAATGTTGCTGCGGCAAGTGCGGTAGCGTTTTGGGAGTTGGGGAAATAACAATTAAAACATTTAAAAAGGACCATTTAAAGGTCCTTTTTTTACTCCCACTGTGCCTGATACATCTTCTTATAGAACCCATCTTTTTCCATCAATTCTTTATGAGTTCCCTGCTCTACGATACTTCCCTGATTTACCACCAAGATCGTATCCGCATTCTTGATAGTTGATAAACGATGTGCAATAACAAAACAGGTCTTATCTTTCATCAGGTTACGCATAGCCGCCTGAATCTTCATCTCTGTCATTGTATCAACATTGGATGTTGCCTCATCTAAAATCAGCATATTGGCATTTAACAGCATAGCTCTTGCGATGGTAAGAAGCTGTTTCTGTCCTTTGGAAATATTGGTTGCATTCTCGGACAGAATGGTGTTATAACCTTCCGGCAAGGACATAATAAAATCATGAATCATAGCAGCTTTGGCTGCATTTTCCACATCTTCTTTCGTTACATTTTCATTACCATAAGCAATGTTATCATATACCGTTCCTGAGAATAGCCAGGTATCTTGTAACACCATTGCATAGGAACCTCTGAGACTCTTTCTGGTCAACGACTTAATCTCATTTCCATCCACCATAATGGTTCCTTCCTGAATGTCATAAAACCGCATCAACAAGTTAATAATCGTTGTTTTTCCTGCGCCGGTAGGTCCTACAATAGCCGTCAAACTACCCTTTTCCGCCTTTAAAGACATGTCTTTAAGGATGATCTTATTCTCTTCATAACCAAAGTTTACATCCTTAATTTCCACGATGCCTTCTACATCTTCGATGTCCTTGGCTCCATAAACATCGGCAGCTTCCCTTGGCTCATCTAACACACGAAATACTCTCTCTGCCGCGGAAAAAGCGGACTGGAATTCGTTCATAATATTTGCCACTTCGTTAATCGGTCCGGAGAACTTACGGGAATATAAAACGAAAGATGAGATATTTCCCAAAGTAATTCCGCCAAAAATGTATAACACGGCTCCCAACACCGTAATCATAGACAGGGATAAGTTATTAATAAAGTTTACGCTCGGTCCTGTCATCGTTCCGTAGTAATCTGCTTTATAATAGGCATTGACCACTTCTTCATTACGAACATCAAAATTTTCAATGACCTGCTCTTTTCTGTCATAAGCAGCAATTGTTTTATGTCCGGCCAGCATTTCTTCTACAAATCCGTTTAATCGGCCAACAGAGGCACTTCTCTCACGGAAGATCGGACGCGTTATTTTTACACGGTGCTTGGTAACAAAAACAGACATCGGAACCGTAATTACAAATACCAACACTAAAACCGGCGAAATACTCAACATCATTGCAAGAGAGCCTACTACCGTAATAACACTGGTGCAAATTTGGATAATATCATTGGATAAAGAGGTATTAATAACATCCACATCATAAGACATCCTGCTTAAAATATCTCCTGTTTTATGAGTATCAAAATAAGACACCGGTAATGTGGAAATCGCCTCGAACAAATCCTTACGCATCTTATACACAACCTTCTGGCTGGTGCGAATCATCAGCACAGAGAGCAAATAGCCCAAAATAGAAGACGCCAGGAAAAAAATCGCCATAAGTCCGGCATAATGGTAAACCATCTCAAAGTTTACCTTTCCGGCTCCGGGTTCTATGTAATCAATAGCCAAGCCCGACAACTTCGGTCCGATTAAGGAAAAGGTGTTACTGCCAATAGAAAGAACCAACGCCAACAGTAAATACCATTTTACATCCATCATATAAGCAAGGAGCCGAAATAAGATGTGTTTGTTTTTCTTTTCTTTCATCTTATAACTCCTTTCTATGCCTCTAACTGCATCTTACTGATTTCTCTGTATTCTTCACACTGACTCAAAAGTGTTTCATGATCTCCATAACCTGCAATCTGACCTTTTTCCAACAAAATGATCTTATCACAGTTCATTACGGAGCTGACACGCTGTGCAATAATAATCGTAGTCGTATCCGCATAATGCTCTCGGATTGCTGCGCGGACTTTTGCATCCGTTTTGTAATCAAGTGCACTGGATGAATCATCCAGCACAAGGATTTCCGGATTGCCGGCTAACGCTCTGGCTATGAGCATTCGTTGCTTCTGACCACCGCTTAAATTTGCACCCTTAATTGCCACACCTGCTTTTAAACCGCCTTCCATTTTTTCAATATGGCTTGCGATATCCGCATCTTCTGCTGCCCTCATAACTCTCTTATCATCAATGTGACGATACAGACTGATGTTTTCATATACCGTGTCTTCAAACATGGTATCATTCTGAAATGCTACGCCAAAACGCTTTCTTAATTCCTCTTCCGTCATTGACATAACGTTCTTTTCATCGATGAATATTTTTCCGCTATCCGCCTCATAGAAACGCATCAGCAAGTTAATAATCGTGGTTTTTCCGGATCCTGTGGCACCGATAATTCCCAGACTTTCTCCCTTTTTCAAGGAAAAACTGATATTTTTTAAAATGGTTTTTCCCGGAATATATGAAAATGAAACATCTTCAAAACGGATAAAATCCGGTTCTTTTTCCCCATTGTCATTTTTTACAGTGTCTTTTCCTGCAGTTACTTCTTCTGACCCATAGCACTCTTCTACCATCTTCCAATCCGTACAACTGTCAATAACCTGCATAATTCGTCCCGCAGATGCAGACGCCTGAGAAAAACGCACAAATAATCTGGTTACCATTAACATGGCATTTAGGATAATCGTAAAATAGGTTAAAAAGGCTACAATTTTTCCGCCTTCCATCACGCCTGCATTGACGCGGGATGCTCCGATTAAAATAACCAAAACCCAACCCATATTTAAGATAAAGTTCATCGCCGGATTGGTAATGCCCATGGTTACAGCCGCCGTTGTTTCTTTTTTTACAACTTCCTTGTTAATCTCATCAAAACGTTCTTTTTCCAATTCCGTCTGGGACAACGCACGAATCACACGTACCCCGGTAATATTCTCACGCAACTTGCAAATAAGACCGTCCACTGCTTTTTGCTGCTTGGAATACAACGGAATACCTTTTTTAGAAACCGTAACGACAATAATGCTTAAAAATGGTAACATTGAAACCAATACCAGTGCCAAGACCTTATCCAATGTTAATGTAACGCAGATTCCTCCCACCAATAAAATCGGTGCACGTACACCGAGACGTTGAACCATTCCAATGGCATTATGTACATTATAGGTGTCCGCAGTTAGTCGGGTTACCAACGAACTTTCCGTAAATTCATCCAGTTGCCCACAAGAAAGTTCTGAAACCTTCACGAACAAATCCTTACGAATACGCCTCATGGATAATTCTGCCACCTTTGCTGCAAATCGGTTCGCAAAAATATTTCCAAGCAATGCACAGACCGAAAAAAGTAACATCGCAAATCCCCACAGAAATACATGCGACAACTTGCCGGTCGGCACTACGTTATCAATGATATATGCCAAAACCCACGGGATTAGCAAATCCATAATGGTTCCTAAAAATTTAATAACAAAACCGCCAAACATTCTTAAATAGTAAGGCCTTAAATAAAAACCGAATACCTTTTTCATAGGTCCTCCCATCAACAATTCTATCGGTAAGACTTTTTCTTTTTCCGATTCCTTCTGCCACACATTTATCAGAAATACATACCTTGCTATCATTATACAAATCTTTCCATTTGACTTCAAGCAAATGGATGAGTGATTTTTACATTTTTTACATCTTTTGTATGTGACTTTACAGTAAGTTTAACTCCCGGATTCTTCTGTCCTCCATCTCCTCCGGAAGGTCGAACTCCATTCCCGGCGTGTATGCAGGATCGTCTATTACCGTGTATGTGGGATCGGTTTCCATCGCAGCCTTCGCAGTATCTGCAATTGCCTCATCATGTCCCCTTAATGCCGCAAACGGTGCAAACTGTGCTGCCCGCTCATGCATCGACATGGGCTTATGCTTTTTCGAAACCGGTCGCTTCATATTTATCATATCATCATATTTTCCCATCCTGTTTTTATTCCTCTTCCATTCTTATTATTCTTTACGCTTTATGCCCTCCGATTTGGTTATTGCGCTCTCTTGCTGTGGCCCCTTCTTCTAGATTCATTCCCTTTAAAATCGCGTTTTTTCCAAATTTTTTCTTAATATCCAGCATGGCGTGCTGCATCTTTTTTTCCCGATTACGTTCAGCATTCTTGCTTGCTTCTTCTTTTCCCCGGGCCTCATAATCCGTAAAAAAGCTCAGCTGCTCGTACTCTGTCTTATGTGGCACCAGCCCTTCTTCCATTACATGATTGGCCACAAGATTTAATCGCCGAACCAGCAAATCATAATTTACAATTCTGTCATACAAGTCTTCTACTGCAGACAAGACTTCTTTTGTGGAGGAAGTAAAATCACCCAGATTCACGGTTCCGTGCGCATGCTTTGGAGCCATTCTGCCATAGTAATCTTTTGTTATTTCACCTTTATACTTTTTACGGATTTCCGGATCTTTTAAGTTGTCAATATCATAACCCACTGTAATTACAATCTGATCGGTCACTAGTCCTTTATCCACCAAGTCCAACACCATCAAATCTGCCATTTCCCGCAAAACCAGCTTCGCTTTTTGTGCGGTATAAGGGCATTGCAAGACCTGTCCGGAAGATACACTGGTATTCTCCGGCTCATACGCTTTTATTGCTTCCATGGTGCAAGGTTCCACTCCCCAGGCATGATCAATCAGAAGTTCTGCATTAACACCGAACATCTTGTACAATAAATCTTCATTATAATAATCGGTTTCCTTGCCAATTGAGCAGCGTGCAACGTCTCCCATCGTATACATTCCCTGCTCTTCCAACCGCTTTGCATATCCTCTCCCTACACGCCAGAAATCCGTTATTGGCCGGTGTTCCCACAGAAGTCTGCGATACCCAATCTCGTCTAATTCTGCAATACGGACGCCGTTTTCATCTGCCGGAATATGCTTTGCCACGATGTCCATCGCAACCTTGCACAAATACAGATTCGTTCCGATTCCTGCGGTTGCTGTAATTCCGGTGGTATCCAGAACATCTAAAATCATCGTTCTTGCCAATTCTTCAGCAGTCATCTTGTAGGTGTTAAGGTAGTTCGTTACATCGGCAAAGATTTCATCAATGGAATATGTATGAATATCCTCCGGCGCAAGATATTTCAAGTACACTTGGTAAATCTTTGTGCTGATTTCCACATAATGTGCCATACGCGGCGGTGCAGCAATATAGTCAACAGCCATTCCCGGATTGTTCTTTAAGGATATATCATCATACGATGCCCCCATAAGAGCCCCTCCATTTTTCCGTCTTCTTTCTTCATTGACCTCCTTGATGCGCTGTACAACTTCAAACAAGCGTGACCGCCCTCCAATTCCATACGCCTTAAGTGAAGGTGTGACCGCCAAGCAAATCGTTTTTTCCGTTCTGGACGCATCCGCAACAACCAGATTTGTAGTCATCGGATCCAATCCTCTGTCTATGCACTCTACAGAGGCATAAAATGATTTTAAATCAATTGCAATATAAGTACGATTTTTACTTTTTTCCATACATACCTCCGTTGGCTTTTCTTCTATATTTTCCAAAACTCACGCTTTCACCCGCACCTTCTTGTCGAACATCTGTTCTATTTTAATTTATCATAATTTTATCTTTTTGGCAAGACAAAGTCCTTACCCCATCTCCAACCTTCCCCCTGAATTCCCGGACTTTTCGCATCTGCTGCTACGTCTCCAAGTCTCCTCTATCTATTTGGGCTAAATAAAAAACCTTTTATCACGCTAGCCCAATTTAATTCACGCCCCTGGGAATCATTTTTGTAAAAAGACATTTCAACCCCATTTATTATTCCCACTTTTTATCATTTGTCCGCCAGCAAAAGACATTTTGCAAATTCTGTTCGCCGCGAAAAGATAAAACCGATTTTTATAACTAAATTTCTGATTTCACTTATTTTTTTTTGGGGCTAGGTGCAAAAACATTGCTACTTTATTCCCCAACATCCCTTTTCCTGCTTATAATTTGGGTCCAAAATGTACCGATGCTTTCCCTCGACCCAAAGGCGGACATGTACGAAATGTTTGACCGGCATATATGGATGTTTGACCGGCATGTACATAAAAAAAGTGTTACACGAAACGGCATTTCTTATAAATACCATCTATGTAACACTTTTGTGCCCTTAACTTACATTCATATAACTTCGCATTGTATATTATAACGTATTTTTCAACCACTTCAAAAACTCTGTATCTCTGTCCGCCCAGATTTCGTCCCGGTATTTTTCGTTTCCCTGAATGATTTCATCCAAGGTTGCCCATGCCGGCTGATAACCCTTGTTTACTTCGCTTTTTGTCATTGCGGTTTGCGTTGTTTTCTCAGAGGCCTCACAAAAATAATGATATGTATGGGAAACAAATTTGTATCCCCTTTTAAAAACATCTTCCCGAAGTTCCAACACTTCTCCAATTTCCCGTATGGTTTCCGGCTTTACAATCAATCCCGTTTCTTCACGAACCTCACGGATTAGTGCCTCTATAACGGTTTCGCCTTTATCCAGCCCACCACCGGGAATCTTGTAATCTCCTTTTGTACTCTTTTGTACTGCCCATAAACCATCACGACAAATCAAGGCACGCACGGCAAACCGCTCTATAATCGGCATATCCTCCGTGTAATTGTGTTCATCCATTACGAATAATAGGTTCAAGGTTTTCTTCCTCCCGGCGAGCACTCTGCCCACGAAACATACTTGTTTTCTTGTTAGAAACATTCTAATACTTTTTTTATCAGAAATCTAGACATTTTTGCTCCAAAAATCAAAAAACTTCTCTTTCCTAAACCGATATTTCGTGATATACTAAGAAAAAATGTCTTGGAGGCTATCATGGCAATTATAGACTACAAAAATTTAGACTCAAATCACATTGATGTTTTACGAGAGATTGGTAATATCGGTTCCGGAAATGCGGCAACTGCCTTAGCCTCTATGCTGGGAACTTTAGTCGATATTTCCGTTCCTGAGGTGCGTATGGTCCAGTTATCCACCGTACCGAAATCCATGGAGCAGTTTCATACCCTTTCTCTTGGTATTGCCATTCAATTAGAAGGCGATATTAATGGTGTAATGTTCCATATTGTTCGCCCGGAATTTGCCCGTATGATGATTAACCGTTTTTATCCTCGCGAATTCAACGACTTGGATGAATTGGACGATATGGATATGTCCGTCATGCGTGAAATGAGCAATATTACCTGCGCAGCTTATGCTAATTCCTTAGCATCCTTGACCGGTATGTTTATTAACATTGCTCCTCCGGAAGCAGTTGTGCGCCCAAATAATGCTATTTTGGACGATCCTGCAAAAATCGTCTCTGCCTACGGCGACACCGCGATTGTCATTGATCAGGTAATGAAAATTAACAATGCAGAGATTAACAGTCACATGTTATTGATTTTAGATGTGGAATCCTTACAAAAGTTTTTCCGCGTACTCGGAATCGAGGAATAGATTATGACACTCCGTCATTTTAAAATTTATGTTACCGTCTACAACGAGAAAAATATGACCGCTGCCGCGAAGAAGCTTTTTATGGCTCAGCCTTCCGTCAGCCAAGTTATTAAAGAATTGGAAGCACACTATAACACCGTTCTTTTTGAACGATTTCCGAAAGAATTGCATCCAACCAAATCCGGTGAACTGCTTTACGAATACGCATCCCATATTTTAGAAAAAAATGCAGAAGTGGAAGATCTGATGAAACAAGGCTCTTCCCAGCATGTCCTTCGAATCGGAGCCAATGATACAGTGGGAAGTTCCTTGCTGGATGATTATATTGAAGCCTTTCAGACCAGTCATCCATTGGAAGAAATCCAAGTGTTCATTACCCGAAGTTTCAAACTTGCGGATATGTTGCGTACCAATGACCTGGATTTTATTTTAACAGATGAATTTAAGGATGCTACCGATTTAGTAAGTGAGATTTTCTACCGCGACGAATTAATTTTCGTTGCCGGAAAGGATTATCCTCTCCCGTCCGACCGGTTGCTTTCTCCGGAATTTTTAAGTACCGAACGTTTGCTTTTAAGAGAACCGGGCACTTACATTCGGGATGAATTTGACCGCTATATGACAGAAAACGGCCATCCGATTAAAGCCTATTGGGAAAGCATCAGTTTTGATATTTTAATCAATGCAGCTCTTCGCAACATGGGAATTGCTTTGGTTCCGGAAAAATCCGTAAAAGCATATTTGGAAAGTGGTTCCTTAATACAGTATCAGCTTCCGGGATTTTCCTCTTCCCAAAAAATGGTGCTTGCTTACCAGAAAAACAAGTACATCACACCGGCAATGGAAGACTTCTTTGCCCTCTGCAGAATGTAGGATGACATCGTAATCTCCCATTCCTGCATGCATGTGATGTTGTATTTTTTCTTTCTTTATGATATAATACATACGTTTTTGAAAAGACTTTTGATTGATTAGGAGATAGATAAATGGAAATTACGATGCTTCAGGGAAAAATTCATCGTGCAGTTGTTACACAGGCCGAACCAAATTATGTGGGTAGTATTACCATTGATCCGCTTTTGTTAGAAGCTGCCGGTATTCGTGAATATCAATATGTTCAAGTAGCAGATGTAGAAAACGGAAACCGTTTGGAAACCTACACCATCGAAGGTGAGCGTGGTTCCGGAATGATTTGTTTAAATGGCGCTGCGGCTTTACTCGTCAACCCGGGTGATCATGTCATCATTATGGCATATGCTACTATGACTCCTGACGAAGCCGATAAGCATGTACCGAACGTTGTATTCGTTAATGAAAAAAATGAAATTGTTACCAAAACCCATTACGAACGTCATGGGAAGTTGGCAAATACAATCGGTGAATTATAAAAATACAGACTGCCAGACTCGCTTTAGTGAGTGGCAGTCTTTTTTTATTTATTTTTAAAAAAGCTTCTTCTTTTTGTCATTTTTGATTTGATTCTGGAAAAAGTCAGCATTTCTTAGACTCTTTCGCCCGTACAATAATTTTATGTTTTTCCATCCATTATACACTTCCCCCGGTTTGTCCGCGGTTATAAAACGCCGGTTCTCATCGCTAAGCTACTCTAAGCGGATGCGCTCATATGTGTATCTCATGCGGGCAAAAAAACTCGTCCGGGTAAAAACATCCAGGACTTCAAACATTTTTGTCCGCATGTACATATATTCGCTTCATCCGCTAAGAGTACCTAAAGCTCTTCGCAAGGCGTTTTATTAATCCGCGCACAAACCGGGGGGAGTGAGTAATTTTGGAAAAATATAAATAATCAAAATGGACGTGCAAAGAGCCTTTAGAAATTCTAGACTTTTTACAGTGAAAAGAAAAAATGATAAAAAGAAGAAGCTTTATAAAAATAAAAAAAGACTGCAACACCTACTAAATAAGTGTAACAGTCTGAGATTTCTATATTTGTCGAACGTAATCTTTGTCAACTTTCATGACGATGTAATGATTTGGTGCCGATTGTGTAATCTTTTCCTGAATACGGTTTTTAAGTTCCAGATCACTTAAAGCGTAATCCGCAGGAACCAAAACATCGAATACAAGGTTCGTATGCGTCGGTCCCGGAACCATACGGAAATCGTGAATGGTCAGGCGCTCATCTACACTATGAAGAGCATCTATCAAAAGTGCCTTTTTCTCTTTCGTCTCCTCATCATTTACATTGATAGGATCCATATGAATAATCGCCTCGCAATTCAATCTCTCTGCCAATTCTACTTCAATTCCGTCAATCAGGTCATGGGTTGTAAAAATATCTTCATCTCCCGGCACTTCCGCATGAAGGGAAATCATCACACGACCCGGGCCATAGTCATGAACAACAAGGTCATGAATACCTACAACGCCTTCGTGAGCCATAACGATTCGCTCGATTTCTTCCACAAATTCTTTATCCGGCGCCTGACCAAGTAAAGGTCCAATGGTTTCTTTTACAGCCCCGATACCTGCATAGAAAATCAAACATGCCACCAATAAACCGCACCATCCGTCAATTTGAACAGACGTAAACTTCGCTAAAATCATACACCCAAGAACAACCGCTGTGGAAATCACATCGCTTAAGCTGTCTGTTGCAGTCGCTTTCATTGCTGCAGAATCAATCTTTTTCCCCACACGATAATTATATAAGGACATATAAAGCTTCACTAGGATAGATGCAACCAAAATACCCATTACCAACCATCCGGATTCTACCGGTGCCGGGTGGATAATCTTATCCAACGATGTTCTAAAGAGTTCCACACCCATCATCAAGATAACAAATGATACCGCCAGGCCGGATAAATATTCGATTCTTCCATGGCCAAAAGGGTGTTCCGGGTCCGGTTTCTTACCTGCCATTTTAAATCCGAGCAAGGTAATCACAGAAGAACCTGCATCGGATAAACTATTCATACCATCCGCGATAATTGCGATGGATCCACTAATTGTTCCGGCCACATATTTTATCCCAAACAAAACAAGATTTAGTAAAATGCCCAGAATTCCACACAAAGCGCCATAGGCTTCGCGAACCTTTGGATTGGATGTATCCTCGCGGTTTTTAACAAATAATTTCGCTAATAATTCAACCATTTTTTCCTCCCTACATCATGCAGCAACATGATGGGCTTTTTGAACTTTTTTCAAAACATATATTAAACAAATTGCGTGTACCAAACTGGTTAATGCCCAGGAAATCGGATAGGACAAATACAGATTCTCTCTCGTTCCGACCCTTGCAAAAATTGTATAAATCCAAACCACACGAAACACACAGGAACCAAGTAGGGATACAATCATTGGCATAACCGAATATCCCAATCCTCTTATAACACCCACAAACACTTCCATCACCCCACACATAAAGTAAGGCACGGAAATAATAGACATTCGCAAAATGCCTGCAGCAATAACTTCTGCATTGGATGAATAAATCCGTAGCAACCAAGGTGCGGCAAGATAAGCGCCAACGCCCATTACAATACCGACAATACTTACCAAAAGTAAGCAACTAAAGGTAACCTTTTTAATTCGGTCAAACTTCTGTGCACCATAATTCTGACTGGTAAAACTTACCGCCGACTGATGAAAGGCATTCATGGAAGTATATACAAAACTTTCGATATTCATACCCGCCGTATTTCCTGCCATAACAACGGCTCCAAACGAATTGATGGACGATTGAATCAGGACATTGGAAAACGAGAAAAAAGTTCCCTGCATACCGGCCGGAATACCAACCTGTAACAGTTTTAATCCTTTATCCCTAACAATGCGTAAATGTCTTACGTGCAAACGGCAACTGCTTTCTTCCGTCATCAGCGCTCTTAATATTAATCCTGCTGCCAAAAATTGGGACAGCGCCGTCGCAAGGCCAACGCCCATTGCTCCCATATGGAATCCCAATACAAAGAATAAATTAAGAGCAAGATTTAATGCTCCCGCCAATGAAATATACAACGTTGGTCTTTTTGTGTCACCTACCGCTCTTAAGATACCGGATCCAAAGTTATAAATCATAAAGGCCGGCATCCCAATAAAGTAACAACGGATATACGCCACAGACAACGGACGCACTTCATCCGGCGACCCCATCATTTTTAAAATCGGATCCGCAAAGAAAAATCCGATAAAAATCAAAAGAACACCACAAATTAACGCAGCCGTAACAGATGTATGCACCATTTCTTCTACGTCTTTATCTTTTTTTGCTCCGTAGAATCTTGCTACAAGCACATTGGTGGCTGCAGCAAGACCAAGGGCAATATTAACCATTAAATTAACTAGAGATGATGTCGAGCCCACAGCCGCAAGGTCGTTTTCTCCGGCGAAACGTCCTACCACTGCAAGATCTGCCGCATTAAATAACAGCTGTAAAATTCCGGATAAAATAAGCGGAACGGAAAAACCTATAATTTTCCCGAATAACGGGCCGTTGCACATATCAATTTTTCCGGCTTGTTTCATGTTAAAAACCTCTTTTCTATCTACCTACAAACCATATTTGGCTGCCAACTTCGCCGGTGGTAACCGCAAAATACCTATAATCGGCAAAATTCCTGCCAAACAGTTTACTACATATAAAAATACCAATGTGGCAAGCATTGCCCACCATGGATAAATCAACGTCATCTCCAACGACGGAACAGATGCCAAAAACTTCATAATACCCGTTGTAATCAGTACCGCAGGTAAAGATGTAAAGGTTGTTAAAAATGCAGCTTCTCCTGCATATATCAAGGCAATACTTCCTTTTTTAATACCTAACAAACGATAAACTGCAATATTTTGAATATTCTTGATTGCACATGATTTCATGGAAAAATACAAAACAACCAACGAAATTACAACCGTGGTAATGGTAATAACCATTCGGGCATCCAGTTTGATTGCCCGTGCTTCTCTGTAAACAGCATATTCTTCCTCATACAAATCCTTTATCTCAAATCTTAATTTCGAAGTTATTTCTTCATCAAGATTTTCAAAAAAAGCAATTACTTCAGCCTTGTTATCCGTATAAATAAGCATTTTTCTTCCTTGGATAAACATCGTACGAAGGATTTCTTCATATTTTTCTTCCGACATAACTACTTCTGCAGGAATTTCTTGCGGGAACAATCCTACAACCATACTTTGTTTAATCATACGACCGGAATAATAATTTCCAACCCCATGAATGTTCCCACCATAAAAATGCTCACAAACCAAGACCTCTTCCGTTGTTAATGTTACATCTTTATATTCTTCCGGCATCATCGCCTGTAATTCTCCCAGTCCTCATCATCAAAATGAGACGTCGGCTTTCCTTCTACATAAAGCTCGCCTTCCTCATATGGTAACAAACCACTGATAGTACTTAACAATGTTGTTTTACCGGAACCGCTTTCTCCGGTAATAACCACAAATTCCTTTTCCGCAAATTCCAAGTTTACTTTTCGAAGTCCCAATGCAACTGAATTTCCGGAATAATAATATTTTGATAAGTTAGATAATTTAATCATCGTTCCTTCTCCATTTTCCTACAATAAAATTTCTTCTAAATCCTCCGGCACAAAAACCTGTCCGGAAAAATATTTTTTCGCTTCTTTGGTATATCTTTGTTTGCGTTCCAATAAATTTTTATCTTCGGTATGATAAAGCACCAAATTCCGAATCTGTAACTGCTCTGCCAGCATTGCTGCATCCTTTGCAGTGGAATGATGTTTCTCATAAGGTTTAAAAATATCCGCTTCATCAAACAAACAAAATGCCTCATGCAACAGCCATTTGCTTCCCAAAACGTATGCTTCTTCCGCCTCATTATACGGCTCGTCTCCGCAACAGGTCAGCTTTTCTTCTTTGTCCAACCAAAACGTAAACCCAAACTGCTTTGCTTTTGTGGAATGAATATCAAAAAACTGAACTTTTTGTCCCAAAACAGTTCTTTCTTCACCATCTTGAACCGTCACCAAATGTACACTTTTACCAATGAGTTCACTCTGTGACTTCTGTAACAAATCCGTACACATTTGCCTCAATAAACCGATTACTTCCTCATGGGCATAAATCGTAAGTTCACCTTCGTAAGCCCCTTTTTTCATATTCTGACAAATCATACGAATCATCCATATTACCCCTAAAATATGGTCGATATGCTTATGTGTCACAAAAATAGTATGTATATTCTTTAATGAAATCCCTACTTTTTCCAGTTGCGCCAAAATGGTATTACCGCCACCGGCATCTATCAAAAAACAGTCTTCCTTTTTACTGATTGCAAAACAGGTGTTGTAGCATTTTGTAACTGCCGCATTTCCCGTTCCCAAAAGTGTCAATTTGAATTTTTCCATCGTATTTTTCCATCCATTTTCTATATGGTCACTTCTTTCATTTTAGCACTTTCTTCCTAATATATCCACCTTTATTTGATACCATTGACCAGACCTACTTCTCCAGTTTTGCATAATCATCAGAAGAATGGACACCGGTTGGCGCCTACCAAATGATGGATGGCGGAGTAACAGAAGATGACGCTTATGCTTATTCTATTAAAATAACCCCTTTCGTTAAACAATTATTTTTGTCTAACAAAAGGGGTTCACTTCATTCTATCGTTCGGGGGATTATTTTTTTATTATTCTGTTAAAATCTCGATCTCATATTCATCTGCCAAAGCACGCAAGGCGGTTGAATAATCCATTGCTAATTGATTCGCTTCATTCAATATTTCGTTTGCTTGTGTTACCTGTGCCACATCCTGGTCCTCAATTGCAGAAATCATAATAATGATAACGTTTAAGAACTTTGTGCTATAATCCATGTACAACTTATGTACTTCCATTACTCTCTCATCCGTGATTGTTCCGGCCATCTGAGCAGCTTCATTATTGAGACTTTGTGCTAATCCAAGAGTTTTTGAAGTAAATTCTGCATAAGTTACTGCATCGCTGATATAGTTTGCACCTGTCACGCTACCATAACTGGTAAGCAATTCCGCTTCAATGGTTCCTAATGCCACAACATCTTCGTTAATGTAATCTAAAATGGCATCCTGTGTTGCCAGCCATTCTTCATCAACTGCTCCGGCGTTATTGTCCCCATTATTCGCTCCACTATTATCGTTGCCTGCATTCTGGTCGTCGTCTTTGTTATCATCTTTGTCGTCATCTTCGTCATCTTCATCCTCGTCATCTTCATCCTCGTCATAGCGGGATTCTTCTCTTTCATCCTCATCATAACGGGAATCTCCGTCTCCAAAGTTCACGCATCCAAATAACCCTAATACCATCATCATGGATAATAAAACAGCCAAAATACGTTTCATATGAATACCTTCTTCCTTTGTTAATCTCTAATCAGTGATTGCTTTTATCTGATTACAAGCAACATCTTAGCACAAATCTTATTGTTTTTAAAGATGTATTTACTCCGGATATTGCTTTCCGGTATGGTCTAGTTTGTAATCTTCCTTGTAAATCAATTCCCCCACCGGAACAATCGTGTATCCCTTTTCCTGAAGCGTTGTAATCACTGTTTCCAATGCCTGTGCCGTATATTTGGCTCCATTATGCATTAAAATAATCGCTCCGTTGCACATATTTTTGTGGTTACATACTGTATCTATAATGGAAGCTACTCCATAGTCCTTCCAATCTAAGCTGTCCACACTCCACTGTATGGGATAATAGCCGCAATCCAATGCCGTCAGCACTACAGAATTGTCATAATCTCCATAGGGCGGTCGAAACACCATCATATCTGCTCCGGTTAAAGCTTTAACCTTCTCATGTACTTGCATCAGTTCATCTTTTTGTTCGGATACAGATAGCCTACTCATGTTCAAGTGATTCTCGCTATGGTTTCCCAGTTCATGTCCCGCTTCATAAATTCTTTTTACATCATCCGGATATTTTTCAACCCAACCGCCGGTCATAAAAAAGGTCACTTTTACATCATATTTTTCCAGAATATCCAAAATCGTCTGGGTGTCTTCATTGCCCCAAGCGGCATCAAAAGAGAGGGCCACTTTCCGTTCTTGCGTGTCCACGCAATAAATCGGAAGCTCCCTCCCATTAACATTGTTACTTACTGATATTTCTTTCGGCAGGCACCGCACTGCTACAACGAGAAAACCTGCCACAACAGACCAAAGAATCAATGATTTACAAATTCTTGAAATTGAATAACGAATCACCAAAAGACTTCCTTCCACATTCTTTGGTCTATTTTATTTTATATTTCTCTGGTATATTCCTTTAACCATGCATTTTCTTCTGCACTTAAATATGGAGAGAGGATTTCATATACCTTTTTATGATATTCGTTCAATCTCTTTCTATCGATTGGAAGCATTTCATTTACATCAATACAATCCAAATCAATCGGAGCCACGGTAATATTCTCGAAATACATGAACTGACCGTACTCGTTCTTTACACCCTTTCGGCAAACCAATTCATTTTCCAAACGAATTCCATACTTGCCTTCTAAGTAAATACCCGGTTCATCGGTTGTTACATGACCTTCTTCCAGGATTCCGCTGTCTTTTCTTTCCGGAACTTTTCTCCATCTAAAACCGTTCGGTCCTTCATGGATGTTCAATAAATATCCTACACCATGACCGGTTCCACACTGATAATCCAAGTCCATATCCCAAATCGGGCCTCTTGCTAAAATATCCAGATTCTGTCCGTTACAACCATACAAAAATCTTGCATTAGACAAATTGAAGCACGAACGGCATACTGCGGTAAAATGTTTCTTTTCAATTTCAGATACCGGTCCCAAAGCCACCGTTCTTGTAATATCGGTAGAACCTTCGTAATAATGTCCGCCGGAATCAATAAGAAGCATACCCTTTGGTTCCAAAGTTGCGCAATTCTCCGGTGTTGCACTGTAATGCATCATTGCGGCATTTGCACCATATGCACAAATTGTACCAAAACTTACTCCCAGGAAATTTTCCTGTGCAGCTCTGCATTCATATAAGTAGTCTGCTGCAGTAACTTCTGTCATTGGAATCTTGCCTACATTTTTCTTTACCCAATACATAAATTTGGTAAATGCCAAACCGTCCTTAATGTGAGCCTGCACAAGATTTGCTAATTCTACTTCATTTTTACGGCTCTTCATATCTTCTGCCGGATTTGCCTGATCAACAACCGTTACGGTAGCCGGCAAATTAGAATAAATGCTGTAATTTACCTGCGCCTCGTTCAACAACACGCAGGTATCGTCTGCAAGCAACTTTACATCCTGACTAATCGCATTGTACGGACGGACAAGAACTCCATTCTCTCTCAAGTATGCAGCTGTTTCTTCTGTCAAAACCTTTTCATTTAAATATAATTTCACTTCATCCAGTGTAATCAATGCATAAGATAAAAATACCGGAACGGATTCAATATCTCCTCCGCGCATATTGAAAAACCATGCAATATCGTAAAGGCAAGACATAATGTGCGCCTGTGCATTACACGCTCTCATCTGTGTACGGACACGTTCTAACTTATGTACAAAGGATTCTCCGCTGTACTTTTCCTCAAGCACATAGGTCTTTTCTGCCGGAAGTGCTGGTCTGTCTGTCCAGATAAGATCAATCAAATCTTCACTTGTGTAAAGCTTGCCGCCCTTATCCTTTGCAATATTCAAAAACTCTTTTCCAAGCATCGTGTTCATAACACGACCGTCAAACCCAATGGTACCTCCCTGTGGCAGGTTTGTCTTTAGATATTCACTAACTGTAGGAACACCTTCCTGACCCATTCGGAATAATGTCACAGTTGTTCCTTCCAACTGCTTTTCCGCCTGAATAAAGTATCTTCCGTCTGTCCAAAGTCCTGCTTCCGTCATAGTAATTACGGCTGTTCCTGCAGAACCTGTAAAGCCTGTAATAAACTTTCTGGCTTTAAAATATTCTCCAACATACTCGGATTCATGAAAATCAGAGGTTGGTACAATATACACATCAATGCCTCTTTTTTTCATTTCCTGTCTCAAACTCTGTAATCTGTTCGGAATCATCAATTGCCTCCTTGAATGCCTCGCTTACGCTTTGCTTCTTATCCTTCGTAATCTATTCATCGTCTTCCGGTGCTACTCCGGTGTTGAAAATAATCTTATTGCTGATATTCTGCAACTGTGTGGATGGAACATATTTTTCATTTCCGTACAAAAACAGATGCAAATCTTCTACATTGGTTAATAAACTTACCGGAATGATATACGCATAGAGTCTGTCATCCTCTGCCTGCCCTCGTTTTTCCGGGAATCCTGTGGTTTCCGTTAATTGATACGACGTAATTCCGCTTGCCAAAGTAATAATTTCCTGGGTTGTCAAGCTGGTAGCAATCGCAGGGAAAACTTCATTTATAATGCCGACCAAAGTTCCTACAGAAACGGTTTTAGCTTTCTCCACCATTTTCTCAATAACCAATCTCTGTCTCTGTGTTCTGGCATAATCATATCCACTCAATGAACGGATACGGGCATATGCCAATGCCTGAACGCCGTCCAATTCGTTCAATCCTTCTTTTGCTACACGATCTGTCTGAAGAACACCATTTGTCTCTAATTTAATGCTGTTAATCATACTATTGATGATGTTGGCTTCTGCTGCCGAAATTTCAATTTCAACACCGCCAAGTAAGTCAATGGTATTTGCTAAAGCATACCAATCCACAGCAACGTAATCTTCAATTGCCAAATCCAGGTTACGGTTTAATGTTTCTACCAAACCTTTTGCACCATATAAATTGTAAGATGCATTTACCTTCTCAAACTTTCCGTCGCTCGTGATTTGTAAATAAGTGTCACGATATACAGATGCCATTCTAATCTCGCCGGTATCATTATTAATTGACACAACAATAATACTGTCTGCATTACCGGCCTTGTAGGTTCCTTCTGTTCTGTTATCCAAACCTACTAATGCAATGGTTGTGTATCCTTTCAATTTTTCTACAACATCATTGTCTAATTCATTGTGTTCGATTTTTGTACCTTCAAAACTCGGGTCCTGCTGAATCAACTGCAATCTTGTCACCAGGTACAAGGCTGCGGTTAACACTGCCAATGCCAGCACCTCCACCACCAGAATGGTAATCTTGATTCGCATTCTGATCTTTCGTCTTCTTGCTGATGGCCGTCTATTATTATTTTCGTATCTTCCCTCTATAGCCATTTGTTTCATCCTCCATCACTACTCGTTACTCTGCCATTTCTTCCGCAATGAGTTGAGCTAATTTATTAGCCTCTTGTTCGATTTCTTCCTGTACACGTCCTTCAATCATTACGCGAACCAATGGCTCGGTACCTGATGGGCGGATTAATATTCTTCCTTCATCAGAAAATTTCTTTTCTAATTTTTCGATTGCATTTGCTATCGCCGGATATTCCATAAATTTATATTTTTTTGTATTGGCAACCGGTGCATTTACAAGTGCCTGCGGCAACACATCCATAACTTTTGCCAATTCAGAAAGTTTCTTTCCGGTCTCCATCATAACCATGACAAGATGCAATGCGCTTAACAGACCATCTCCGGTTGTATTTTCATCCAGGAATATAATATGACCGGATTGCTCTCCTCCTAAATTATATCCGTGTTTTTTCATACATTCCAATACATACCGGTCTCCTACAACCGTTCTTTCAATATGGATATTATTGGCTTTTGCCATAAGGTCAAAGCCTAAATTGCTCATAACGGTCCCAACAATGGTATCCTTCTTCAGTATTCCCTTTTCTTTCATATAAATACCGCAAATCGCCATCAATTGGTCGCCGTCTATCATTTTTCCATTCTCATCTACAGCCAGCATTCTGTCTGCGTCTCCGTCAAAAGCAAGACCTAAATCTGCCTTTTCTTCTATCACCTTATCCATTAAGGACTGCATATGTGTGGATCCGCAATTTTTATTGATATTAACTCCGTCCGGTTCACAGTGGATAGCAATAACTTTTGCACCAAGCTGTTTAAACGTCTCAACAGAACTTATGTAAGATGCTCCATTTGCACAGTCCAACACAACCTTTAATCCTTTCAGGTTTACCGGAACACTCTTTTTTGCAAATTCGATATAATGTTTTAATGCATCAAAATGATACTCAATCTTTCCTACCTGTTCACCGATTGGCATTGTAACGCCCATCATATTGGAAGAAATGAGTGCTTCGATCTTGTCTTCTGTTGCATCCGGTAACTTATATCCGTCCTTATCAAAAAACTTAATTCCGTTAAACTCTGCCGGATTGTGAGATGCAGAAATAACAACCCCTGCATCTGCTTTGTAGTATCTTGTTAAATACGCAATCGCAGGAGTCGGTGCAACTCCAATATAAATCGCATTTGCACCAACTGAACAAATGCCTGCCATTAACGCATTTGCAAGCATAGTCCCTGAAATTCTGGTGTCACAACCTACAATAATGGTTGGTTTTTGTGCCGTTTCATTGGTTAAAACACTTGCACCTGCCTGCCCCAATTCCATCGCTAACTGGATTGTCAATTCAGAGCCTGCAACACCTCTGACACCATCTGTTCCAAACAATCTACTCATGGAAAAAATCCTCCTATTCCTCTTCGGATTCTACTTCCTCTTCTATTTCTAATAATTCTAATGTAATAGAAACCGTAATCGGTTCAAGATCGGTAAGTCCTTCAATCTCATTTCTGGTTACCGATACATTGTATGTGCCTTCTTTATTATACTGAGACAAATCAATATAAAGTTTGAAGCTTCCATTAGAAAGGCTATCCATTAAGTCAACAGGTCCTTTCACATGAATCCGAACCGTCTCCGCAGAAAAACTCAAGCCAAACATCGGATTTAAATTCAAAACTTCAATGTCGTTTACCGGCACATAAAAACTGTCTGTTTCATACTTTTCGATTACCGCAGCAACACTAACGGTTCCCTGTGTTTCATCTACCAGCGTTACACCCTCCGGTAAATACTGCGTAATGCTGATGTTTCTTGTAATTTCACCGGTTTCATCTGTCAATGCCAATTCATCTGCCGGAATGGTAATAACAGAAAAGCTGCTCAGCTGTTCCCTGGTTCCTTTTACAACCACGGTCTTTGGATTACTCTCGATAGAGGTCAAAGAATATCCTGTTCTGATTTGTGTAATTTCTTCAAAATCGATTACTACTTCTTTTGTTTCCAAAAGTTGAACATCTATATCTACATAAGAATGATCCAATGTCAAGCGTGATGCAGACACAACTGACCCATTGGCATCATACAATGTCAGCTGAACCGGTGTTGGTGCGATTGTATTTGACGGAGTCCACCCATCAACCGGCAAATCCGCCACAACAGTTTGTATCCGATCAATCACGGTTTCCGGACCGGTAATGGTAATCATACGCGGAACCGCTTCAACTGTACCCAGAACATATCCCGATGTTGGCTGTCCATGAACATTGGTCGTGATTACAAACTGTGCTGTTTTTACATTGTCCAGGGTTATCAACATGTTCGGATTATGTACGGTAATCTCCACTTTGTTTGCATCTTTTAATGCAATTACATCAATCGGTACCGTCTCCATATCTACATTGATTTTATTCATATCTGCAACAACCTGAAAATCTGTTACAGAAAGATTTTCAATAACATCTCGTGGTCCCGACACGGTAAATTTAACCGTTTCAAAACCGTCTACAACTTCATATACTTTTCCATGCTCTGTAAGAATGGCGTCATTCTTAATAACAACAGTGGCCGTATACGTTGTGGTCGTCTGAGGATTTGTTACACTTAATACAATCATCCAAGCAAAAATTGCCAGAAAAAACGCTAAAACTTTTGTTCCCGCATTATTTGTCAGAACATCCAGAATTTTCTTCAACATTTGCCTTTCCCCTCCTCTTCCACAATTTAATTCTACTATTTTCATCGTAGAGTTTTTGGTTTGCCATCAAACGCTCTCTTAATCGTTCCGGCGTCAGGTGCCTTTCTATTTCTCCGCGTTCGGTCACAGAAACGGCTCCTGTTTCTTCAGAAACTACAATCGTCAAAGCATCTCCCACTTCACTGACACCTACTGCCGCACGATGTCTGGTTCCTAACTCTTTACTTAATTTTAAGTTATCCGACAACGGCAAATAACATGTCGCAGAAACGATTCGGTTTCCTCTCACAATAACAGCACCGTCATGCAGTGGTGTGTTGTGTTCGAAAATATTGATAAATAACTGACTGGAGATAACCGCATCAATCGGAATTCCTGTCCGTTCAAACTCTACCATCGAGTCATCTTTTTCCACAACAATTAATGCTCCGGTCTTCACTTTTCCCATTTCAAAACAAGCTTTTACAATCTCATTTATACTGTTAATAGAATAGCGTTCTTCCGAAGCTTTCTGATTGTCAAAACTCAAAAATTTACTCAAAAACTGTCTTCTTCCTAACTGCTCCAAAGCTTTTCGCAATTCCGGCTGGAACACAATTACCAACGCTATAACACCGACGTTAAAGGTTCTTTCTGCAAGCCATAGAATCGTTGTCATTTCAAAGATTGCTGCTAAGGAAACCAAAATCAAAATCACTGCGATTCCTTTTGCTAATACCCATGCTCTTGTATTTCTTAAAAATAAGATCACATAATACAACAACACTGCAATAATTGCTATTTCAATAATATCAATCACGGTTATATCCGGAATCTGTATCCAATACAAATATTTGTCTATAAATTGTTCAATACCGTTCATCTTGATTGCTCCCTTCACTGTAATCTGTTATATTAACCATCACGGGTTATTCGTGCTTATCCGTCATTTCTTCCTGGCTCTGGCTAAAACGCTTTACACTCTTTTGTCTTGCCTGCACCATAACCTTCGGAACAGCCTTAACATAGTAGTAGTAATTATCATCTTCAAACTGAACCTGTTCTACTCTTGTATAATCCAGATGCATAAAGAAAAATTCATACAACAATGCAACACCGATGGAAATCACACTTCCGATGAGTAACCAGACAATTCCTTCGCTTTCGCCCACCAATAACTTTCCACTCAGTATAACAACCATATTAAATGCAATTCCTACCAGGTATGCCGTTCTCCATGCGTTTTTAATGCTTAAACGACGTATCGCATATACCAGGATATCCGTTAACAGGAATGCAAAAATTACTACCCACAGTTCTTTATTTTTTGTAATCTGTTCAATGATTAACATCATTTTATCCGTAGATGAAATATCCGCTGTACTTAGAAATACCGTATCGTTTGCTTTAATCCCTGCCAAAAGGTAATATATAATCATACCGAACAACACCGACACAATAGACCCTGTACTGCCTCTTAATCCGCATACTACCGGCATAATGTACGGCATACGGGTAAACGCAAGAACCGGTGTCAACACGCTTCTGTAAAGACTTCCTTTCGCAAAACGGAAATACAACAGATGTGCAATTAGCATAACAATGGCAACAATCGCTACTACTTCAAGTCCTAATCCCATCAGGTTCAATAAACAAAAAACTTCCAACACAATCATTCCGATTGACATGGGAATCACTGCGCAAAAAATAGACAGTGTAATCGGAATAATGATATTTCCCAGTCCTGCAGAATAGCAAAGTTTGGAGTGTACCATCAAAAACGCGCTGAGAAAAAGAATAAATCTTCCGATGCATAATGCATAATATTCGTTTTTCTCCACAAAAGACATAATATTTGTTTTGAAATCCAATAAACCTCTCATATTGTCATCTCCTACCATTTTATAGGTTTTGTATCATCTTCTTCTCTCTGGTAAACATTCTCCAGTTTCTTTAATACATTATCATATGCCTTTAACGACTTTTGGGCCTTTTTATATCTCGTAGAGCATATTACATATGTGATGCCCAGATAAACTGCCATAAAAAACACGTATGCCGCAACAATGCTGATAATCATGGCCGCCACATCTAATTTGACAATTTCCGTAATCAAATATTCCAATTGATAGCATGCCATCAACACCAAAATCAGCAAATATGCAATTGTTCCCGAAAAAAAGCTCTTCAACATCTGGATTCCCACATAGTCTTCCTTGTAGTAATTTCCAATCGGAATAATGTGTTTTCCTTTGTTCTCTTCGTATATTGCAAGTTTTGTCATCAAGCGAACTTTTTCTTCATTAATCATGCTCTGCTCTCCTGTCTATCGAAGTGCGAAAAGCCGCCCTTGTTACAAGGCAGCTTTCATCTTAGAATTTATCCAAAAAACGCATTCTGTCTTTATCTCTTTCTCTCTTGACTTCAACCGGCTTCGGTTTATTAATTGCCGTACCCAAATTGCTCTGCATCTTTGCAACGCAGGCTGCACAGAATCTGCCGCTGCGAATCGGTGCTCCACAGTTTTCACATTCAATCGTAATTGGTGAATCTTTAGCGAAGGTAAGTCTTTCTTCGCGAATCCACTGTTTAATCTGACGAACATCAACATCATTATCATCCGCAACCTGCTGAATTCCTGCATGTGTATGTTCTCTTAAATATGCTTTTACCTGCTGAAATTTATCTTCCAAATCTTTCTGGCACTGCTGACAAATCGGCTTTCCTCCAATATAGTTAAAAAGTCTTCCGCAGCCCTTACAGTTTCTTACTTCCATAGTCTTATTATCCTCCTAGTATCCTTTTCCAATGCATGCAGTAACACAATATATTTCTTTTACTCCGGATGCTTTTAAAACACTTGCCGCACTCCCTAATGTTGCCCCGGTTGTATATATATCGTCAATTAGCAATACTCTGTAATATTGTAACTCATTTTTGTGAATTTTTAAAGCATTTTCGAGATTTATTTTTCGTTCTTTTCGTCCCAATTCTTTCTGGGCTTTTGTATTTTCGCAACGCTCTAAAATTGTCCTGTCAACAGGTATCTGTAATCTCTTGCCAACCTCATTTGCCAAAAGCTCTGCCTGATTATAACCACGATGTCTTTTGCGTCTTTTATGGATAGGAATCGGAACAATAACATCCACATCTAACCCCTGAATCCACGCCCCCAAATGACTGCAAATCGCATCCGAAAAAAATGCTGCATTTTCTTTCCTGTGGGCATATTTAAAGTCATGCATTGCCTTTCGAATCTTCCCATTGTATGGAAACACACTCCGGTTTCTTTGAAACGGAAAAGCTGTGCGTTCGCAGTCGAAACAATATTCTACAAAAGTATCTTCTACTGTTTTCCCACACTTTAAACAAACCGGTTCTTTTAACGGAGCAAGGCTCTTTTTACAAGTGTGACATACCATTTCAAAACATTCTTTTTTCTCCCCGATTCGCTTCGTCACCTTTCCTGCAGGCAATAATTCGCCACACAACACACAGGACGGCGGAAACAAATAATCTAACAACAAGCTTTTCGTACCTCCCCTAATACTTTTTTCATCAGCCTTCTACAAGTTCTCTTATACGGTCTTTCAATCCGGAATACCGTTTAATCTGTGTTCCGTTTTCTATCATACTTTCAAAAACGTGCTCATCTCCCACCAAAGTTACACATTTTTTCGCACGGGTAACTGCCGTATACAAGAGATTACGGTTCATCAACATTTTTGGTCCCTGCAACAGCGGAATGACCACAGCCGGATACTCACTTCCCTGAGACTTATGAACCGTAACTGCATAAGCAAGTTCCAGTTCTTCCAACTGTTTGAACGGATATGTAACCGTCCGGCCTTCATCAAAGACAACCTCTATAATATCCAGATAATCATCTACCTTGGTTATTACCCCTGTATCGCCATTGAAAACACCCAGTCCTTTGTCAATCGTTATTCCAAAACGATTGGTTACTTCCCATTCCAGCTTATAATTATTTTTGATTTGCATAACTTTATCGCCCAAACGGAAGACTGTTTCTCCATACTTTTTCTCAGGTTTTCTTTCATCCGGCGGATTTAAGTATTGCTGTAATACCTGGTTTAAATTTTCAACGCCCAACAATCCGATTCTTGTTGGCGTCAACACCTGAATATCATAGGACGATGCTTCTACATATTTTGGCAGCTTGTTCAACACAAGTTCCAGCATCGTATTAATGACTTTATTGGCGTCGTATCTTTTCAAGAAAAAGAAATCCATATTTTTATTATCCAGACGGACTTGTTCTCCGGCACATATCGCATGCGCGTTTGTAACAATTTGGCTTTCCCCTGCCTGACGGAATATTTTTTTCAGGGCAATAACCGGACAGATTTCTCCCTCTAAAATGTCCTGCAATACCGTTCCCGGTCCCACACTTGGCAACTGATTTGCATCTCCTACCAAGATTAGGCGAGTTCCCGGAAGAACCGCTTTTACCAGTGCATACATTAAATGTATGTCAACCATAGACATTTCATCAATAATAATCACATCTGCTTCTAATGGATTCTCTTCATTTTTCATAAAACCGGCTTTTTCATCGCCTCCCAATTCCAGCAAACGATGAATCGTTTTCGCTTCATAACCGGTCATTTCACTCATCCTTTTTGCCGCCCTTCCGGTCGGTGCCGCTAAGAACAAATCCAATCCTTCGGCTTCAAAGTATTGAATCATGGCATTAATCGTCATGGTTTTTCCTGTACCAGGGCCACCGGTAAGAACCATTAACCCATTTTCTACGGCCGTTTTTACAGCCATTTTCTGCATATCTGCCAATTCAATCCCTTGTTCATTTTCAAATCGGTCAAAAAACCGTTCCAAACGGGTTTCTTTTACCGTATACGTGTCATTTAAACTCATTAACAAGGATGCACAGTTGCGTTCCGTATAATAGTAAACCGCCGCATACACCTGACGCACTATTCTTTCATCAACAAATGCCTCTTTGATAATTACTTTTTGTTCCATCGAAAGATTCAACACCTGAATCTCAATGACATCTTCCTCTACATCCAAAATACTTGCAGCATCCTTTAACAACTGCTCCCAGGGCAAATAGGTGTGTCCTTGTGCTGCACGCTGCATCAACGTATACAGAATTCCGCTTTTTACCCGAAAATCCGCATCCACTAAGATACCTGCTTTTTTTGCAATCTCATCTGCCGTGCGGAAACCGATTCCGTCAATTTCATCCGCAAGCCGGTATGGATTTTCATTAATAATACGGTACATTTCCATACCAAAATGACGGTAAATCTTTAATCCCAAATTCATGTTAATGTTATATTTTTGAAGAAACATCACCGCCTGACGAAGTTCCTTTTTTTCCTGCATCTGTTCTGAGATAAGCATGGCTTTCTTGTCACTAATTCCGGAAACTTCCGCAAGCCGTTCCGGCTCTTCTTCGATAATACGGAAGGTATCTTCTTTGAAATGATTAACAATCCTTGCAGCCAACGCCACACCAATGCCTTTAATTGCTCCGCTGCCTAAATATCGTTCCATTTCCAGAACATCTGCCGGAGCCTCTTCTTCATAAGAATCCACCGAAAACTGTAATCCATAGCTGGCATGCGTCGTAAACTGACCGACAAGGCGCAGGCACATTCCGTTTTCCAGCATAGAAAAAATACCAACCGCAGTATGCTCTTTATCTTGTGCAACCAAGTCAAACACCGTGTACCCATTATCTTCATTTCGATAACGTATATTAGACACATAGCCTCTTAACTCCTCCATAGACTACCTCCTTTCTGTGGATTTTACCAACCTCGTTACGATTTTTTGTTCTTCCTTTTCCCGGCTCTTTTGAAGCCTCTTTTACACTCTCTTTTTCTATCTCTTATTCTATTCTAAAATCGCCTTTTCTTCAACGTTTCTCCCTCTAAAATTTTTATAAATTGCTACTTTTTACTTGTCCCTACCACCGTTTGGGTCTATAGAAAAAAATATTGGTTTCATTTCCAATTTCCACCTAATATCATGCGAAAAACCACTCCAAAAGCATTCGTTTGGGTCTGTATATTTTTAATCTTTTCCTCATACCCAGCCCTATGCCTATTTTCAGGGTCTTTCCACACATTTCCTTCCTCCAGACCCATTTTGGAGTTTTTTCTTGTTAAAACAGCGAAAAAACGGGACTTTATGCTCCACTTTTATCGTATAGACCCAAACCTGGTTGCTCTTTAACGCTCAAGATACTTTTCTAAACTAACATAGCCCGACATATAACATATAAAAAAGGATCGCCCGAAGGAGATCCCTTTTAATCGTTAAGTCGTTAAACCTTTTAGTCGCTTTTTCTTTTCGCCACTTGGCGCTTTTATTTTAAGCCTTCTTATAACTCATAATTTCTTTTCATTTGCTCGTACATCATCTGTGCAATGCCTAAGCCCTGTCCTTCAGATGACTGCTTTGCATATTCCTGAAGCATCTGCTCTTCAAAGTAATCCTTCAACTGGCCCATACTCTGGTCTGTATCTTCAGACTCCGGAACCATTTTGCGCATTGCTTTAAACATTTGCTCTGTAAAATATGCTTCAAATTCCTTGCAAACTTCCATTAATTCTTCGTCGCTGGCTCCTGCCATGTTACCCTGAATCTTATCTTGCAGGCGCTCTGCACTGGTATCGGAAGCTGATGGCGGAATGTAGCCGCTCATACCATTCATAGAAATACTCATTTGTTACCTCTTTTCTATCTTCTCAAACTGTTTGCCTGTCCTAACATTTCATCGGCCGCCTGAATCGCTTTAGAGTTCATTTCATAAGCTCTTTGTGCCACGATTAAATTTACCATTTCATCCGCAATCTGAACATTGGAGCCTTCTAAAAATCCATTGATAATATCAGTCTTAGTAAGACCTTCCGTTGTCATCTCATTCATTGCAGGACCGGATGCATCTGTAACGTTATATAGCGAATTTCCTATTTTCTCAAGACCTGCCGCATTATTAAACTGCCATGCTCCAATATTCATTTCCAAAGAAACATATTCTCCCTCTGCAGTTAAATATCCAATTTCGCCGGTTTTTGAAGTAAAACGGACATCATTTGCAGACACATAGTCCGGAAGAACAATCGGCTCTCCGTCTGAATTGAGAACCGGGTATCCATCAGAGGTTGATAACGTTATTCCATCAACACCTAATGCCCATTTAAAATCACCGTTTCTGGTATAGTACACGGTTCCGTCCGGTCCCTGTACTCCGAAAAAGCCGGTACCATTCATAGCAAATGCTGTTGCACTCGGAGATTCTAAAAAAGAACCCTGTCTGAAATTACTGGTAATGGAAGCCAATCTTGTTCCCAAACCAACCTGGGCACTAACCGGCTTTTCATCACCGTTTGCAGATGTAGATCGGGACTGTAATGTCTGATACAAAAGAGATTTAAATTCCGCCTGTTCGGATTTAAATCCGGTTGTATTTACATTGGAAATATTATTTGCAATTGTATCTACATTGGTCTGCTGCGCGATCATACCTGATGCTGCAGTCCATAGTGTTCTCATCATAAGCATTTCTCCTTTTTTAAACCATTGATAGTTTACGAATACTATATCGGCTCGTTTTTTATAAAACTTTAGGGGAGATTATACTCTCCCCCATTCTAATCTTTCATTAGATTTTACCAATCTGATTTACGGTCTTGTCCAATGTTGAGTCGATGGTCTGGATTAACTTCTGGTTTGATTCGTATGCCCTGGTAATGGTTATCATTTCTACCATTTCTTTTACAACATTTACGTTGGACATTTCCAGATAACCCTGGTTAATCTTGCCTTCAGCCGCCATAACCGCGCCACCCTCTGCAAGCTGGTACATATTTTCGCCGTATTTTTCAATATAATCGTAATCCACAATGTCAATCAGACCGATTTGACCGATGATTTCATTATCCTGAATAATCTGACCCTCTTCATTTACAACAAAAGGAAGATTTGGATTTACACGGACATAATTTTCCTCGCTACCATCTGTATTCAATGCGCCTTCTGCATTTAACACATAATCGCCGTCTTTCGTTCTTAAATATCCGTCTTTGTCGATTACAAACGCACCATCACGGGTGTATTTTACGGAAACCTCTCCGTCACCATTTGTAAAGGAAATTGCAAAAAATCCGTTTCCGCCAATAGCAAAATCCGTACCGTTTCCGGTTTCCCTAAAGGATCCCTGGGAATAATCCGTATAAGTTTCACCAACTTTTACACCCAAGGTCATGCTTCCGATGTTCATATCCAAATTAAAGGAAGATGTGTCTCTGATTCGGAATGCTAATTCATTGTCGAAAGACTGTGCGGTTGCACCCTCTTTTTTGAATCCTACAGTGGCAGAATTGGCCAAGTTGTTGGTAACAACGTCTAAACGCTTCATTTGATTAATCATGCCTGTGTGCGCAGTATAAAGACCTTTTACCATAGTGTTGTCGCTCCTTTCTTATTTACAAATCTTGCGACCTTCCCTAGTCTGTAAGCTTCCCTGCTACAAATTCCACGTATTTTCCTGTTCCTATAGCAACACAAGTCGTCGCTTCTTCCGCAACAATTGTGTTAATACCTGTTTTACTTTCAATTAATTCATCCAAGCCACGAAGCATTGCACCGCCACCGGTTAAAACAATACCACGATCAGCAATATCCGCTGCCAATTCAGGTGGTGTTTTCTCCAATACAGAATGAACTGCTTCCACAATCTGGATTGTTGTTTCTCTTAATGCTTCTTCAATCTCGGAAGATGTAACCGTAACCGTCTTCGGAAGACCGGTAACCAAGTTTCTTCCACGGACATCCAATGTCATATCTTCTGCCAATGGGAAGCATGTACCAACTTTAATCTTAACATCTTCTGCGGTTCTTTCACCGATCAAAAGATTGTGTTTCTTTCTCATATAACGAACAATTGCTTCGTCAAAATCATCGCCTGCGATTTTTACGGATGTACTAACTACCGTTCCTCCAAGAGAAATAACTGCAATATCAGACGTACCACCACCGATATCAACAATCATATTTCCACAAGGTTTCGCAATATCAATACCTGCACCGATTGCTGCTGCGATTGGTTCTTCAATGATGAATACTTCTCTTGCACCCACATTGTAAGCTGCATCTTCTACTGCTTTCTTTTCAACTTCAGTAACACCACTCGGTACACAAACACTGATGTTTAACTTTCTGTGAATCTTCTTACCAAGTGCCTTCTGGATAAAATAACGAAGCATTTTTTCTGTTACGGTGTAATCAGAAATAACACCTTTACGAAGCGGTCTTACAGCAATAATGTTGCCCGGTGTTCTACCAAGCATCATACGTGCCTCTTCTCCAATTGCTTTAATCTTCTGTGTATCACGGTCAAAAGCCACTACGGAAGGCTCTTTTAACACTACGCCCTTTCCTTTTGCATATACCAATATGCTGGCTGTACCCAAGTCAATTCCGATATCTGTTGAAACCATTTTGTTCCCCTTTCGATTCCTATCTTTTTATTCTAATGGCAGCATCTTTTTCGATTCGTTTTTCAAAAAAGAACATACTCCCACCACTTACCTTTTATTACTCTTCTATTATATACAAATATACCCAATTTTGAAAGTGTTTTTTCATCGGAAAGTAAATTTTTATCCATGTCCATAAAATCTTTTTTTATTTTTTTTCATTTTTTTTGATTTTTTGTCATTTCTTCACATTTTTTTCACAATTAGGGGTTATACTTACTCTCGTACTAGCGAAATGCTAATATAATTTTTCATAACTCATAGCCTTCGTGTCGCAAAACGCGGAGGCTACTCCCCGAGATTAGTGGAACTTACAATAGTAAGTTCCTTTTTTTATTCCTTTTCAATCAAAACCATCAAAAAAAGGCGGCTTTCTTATCGGTAAGCCACCTTTTCCTTTTTCAACTCTATTTTGTTTCCAAGTATTTCTTTAAATACGCTCCGGTATAAGATCCCTTCGTCGCAGCCACTTCTTCCGGTGTTCCCTGTGCAATAACCGTGCCACCGCCGTCGCCGCCTTCCGGGCCCATATCGATGATATAATCCGCCGTCTTAATAACATCCAGATTATGCTCAATAACAATGACAGAATTTCCGCCATCGCATAACTTATGCAGAATCTCTACCAGCTTATGCACATCTGCAAAATGTAATCCTGTCGTCGGTTCATCCAAAATATAAATCGTACGACCGGTACTTTTTTTACTTAATTCCGTAGCCAGTTTGATTCGTTGCGCCTCGCCACCGGACAAGGTTGTTGACGGCTGTCCCAATTTAATATATGGAAGTCCTACGTCATACAAGGTCTGAATCTTTTTACGGATGGTGGGAACATTCTCAAAAAATGTTAAAGCCTCTTCCACGGTCATATCCAAAACCTCGTAGATATTTTTTCCTTTATACTTTACCTCCAAGGTTTCACGGTTATAACGTTTCCCCTTACATACCTCACAAGGTACATAAACATCCGGTAAAAAGTGCATTTCAATCTTTAAAATACCGTCACCGGAGCATGCTTCACAACGGCCACCTTTTACATTGAAGCTGAAACGTCCCTTTGCATAGCCTCTGGCCTTTGCATCCGCCGTAGAAGCAAACAAGTCACGAATCATATCAAATACTCCTGTATAAGTTGCAGGATTGGAGCGCGGCGTTCTTCCGATCGGTGACTGATCAATGTCGATAATTTTGTCCAACTGTGCAATTCCTTCCACGGTATCGTGTTTTCCCGGAATGGTTCTGGCACGATTCAGCTGTTTCGCCAATACTTTGTACAAAATCTCATTGGTTAATGAACTTTTTCCCGAACCGGAAACTCCGGTTACGCAGGTAAGAACTCCAAGAGGAATCTGCACATCAATATTCTTTAAGTTGTTTTCCCTTGCGCCCTTTACTGTCAAAAATCCGGTCGGTACTCTCCTGTTGCCCGGCACAGGCACTTGTTTCTTCCCGCTTAAATATTGACCGGTAATGGATTCTTTGCATTTCATAATATCTTTTGCCGTTCCGGTCGCCACAACTTGTCCACCGTGCTCACCTGCTCCCGGCCCGATATCCACAATATAATCCGCCTCCAACATGGTATCTTCATCATGTTCAACCACAATTAGCGTATTACCCAAATCTCTTAACCGTTTTAACGAACTTAACAGTTTCGCATTGTCTCTTTGATGCAATCCGATACTTGGTTCATCTAAAATATATGAAACGCCCACCAATCCGGAACCCACCTGGGTTGCCAGTCGTATTCGCTGTGCCTCCCCACCGGATAACGAACCCGTTGCACGAGAAAGCGTCAGGTAATCCAACCCAACTTCTGACAAAAATCCGATACGGGCTTTGATTTCTTTTAAGATACCTTCACCGATTATCATCTGCTGCGGTGTTAACTGCAATTCTTCCAAATACTTTTGCAAGTATTTCACGGAAAAATTGGTGGTTTCAAAAATGTTATAATCACCCACCGTAACTGCCAACGACTCTTTTTTTAATCGCTGGCCTTTACAACACGGACATGGTGAAAAACGCATAAATTCTTCGTATTCCTTCTTCATCATATCGGAACCGGTTTCGCGGTATCGACGCTCCTCGTTGCGGATCAATCCCTCAAAGGCAACACTGTAAACACCCACACCACGCTGTCCTCTGTAATGAACTTCAACTTTATGTCCGCCCGTTCCGTAGATAATGATATTTTTTGCCGTCTCACTCAGTTCTTCAAACGGTGTATCAAGACTAAAACCATATTCCTTAGACAACGCCAGCAAAGTAGCATAGGTGTAACTTCCCGGGTCTGATGAAGACTGCCAGCCCATCGCCTGAATCGCTCCACCGGCGAGACTTAAGGATTTATTCGGAATCATCAAATCCACATCAAATTCCATCTTGTAGCCAAGTCCCGTACATTCCGGACAGGCACCAAACGGATTGTTAAAGGAAAAGCTTCTCGGTTCCACCTCACTGATACTGATATCGCAGTCTGGGCATGCAAAACTTTGCGAGAACAAAATGGCATTTTCTCCAATAACATCTACCATTGCCAGCCCATTTGCCAAATGCAGTGCCGATTCTAATGAATCCGTCAGTCGTTTTTCCAATCCCGGTTTCACCACCAGACGGTCCACTACAATCTCGATATTGTGTTTGATATTTTTATCTAATTTAATTTCTTCGGTTAATTCATACTGGTTCCCATCCACAATCACACGGACATAACCACTTCTTAATGCCTGCTCAAAAAGTTTCTGATGCTCCCCTTTTCTGCCGCGTACAACAGGTGCCAAAAGTTGAATCTTGGTCCCTTCCTCCAATTCCATTACACGGTCTACCATCTGGTCAATGCTCTGTTTTTTAATTTCTCTTCCGCATTCCGGGCAGTGCACCACACCGATACGAGCAAACAAAAGACGAAAATAGTCATAAATCTCCGTAACTGTTCCAACCGTTGAGCGGGGATTTCTATTGGTTCCTTTCTGGTCGATGGAAATCGCAGGCGATAATCCTTCAATCTTATCTACGGTCGGCTTTTCCATCTGTCCTAAGAACTGTCTTGCGTAGGATGACAAAGACTCCATATAGCGTCTCTGCCCTTCCGCAAAGATGGTATCAAATGCTAACGAAGACTTTCCCGAACCGCTCAGTCCGGTCAGTACAACCAACTTTTCTCTCGGAATATCAACATCGATATTCTTTAAATTGTGTTCTCTTGCACCTCTGATTTTTATATATTTTTGTGTTTCACCCATTGTTAAAAATCCTCTAACATTTTCTTTAGCGACAACATCTTATCACGAAGTTCTGCCGCAACCTCAAAGTTAAGTTCTGCCGCAGCTTTTTGCATCTGTTTCTTCACGCCGTCAATACACTTCATCAATTCAGCCTTATCCATAGATTCCGGCTCTTTTTTAAACTTCGCCTCTTCTGCTGCAACCTTTTTAGAAATACTGATTAAGTCTCGAACGGATTTCTTAATCGTGGTCGGCGTAATGCCGTGTTCTTTGTTATATGTTTCCTGTAACGCTCTTCTTCTCTTGGTCTCTTCAATCGCCACACGCATGGAATCCGTGATACGGTCCGCATACATAATAACATGGCCTTCACTATTACGGGCAGCACGGCCAATAGTCTGAATCAAGGATGTTTCCGAACGTAAAAACCCTTCTTTATCTGCATCCAAAATCGCTACAAGCGTAATCTCCGGAATATCCAGTCCTTCTCGCAAAAGGTTGATTCCCACAAGTACATCGAATACCCCCAAACGCAAGTCGCGGATAATCTCCGCTCTCTCCATGGTGTCGATGTCGGAATGCAAATATTTAACTTTGATATCCACCTCTTTTAAGTAATCTGTCAAATCTTCCGCCATACGCTTTGTAAGCGTGGTTACAAGCACTTTGTTTCCATTTTTTGTTTCCTTACGGATTTCAGATAGCAAATCATCAATCTGTCCTTCAACCGGTCGCACACGAACTTCCGGGTCTAACAATCCCGTTGGTCTGATAATCTGTTCCACGCGGTTCAGTTCATGCTCTGCTTCATAAACAGATGGGGTTGCGGACACGAATAACATCTGATCGATCTTCCCCTCAAACTCCGTAAAGCTAAGGGGTCTGTTATCCTTCGCGGACGGAAGACGGAACCCGTAATCTACCAAAGTCGTTTTTCTGGACTGGTCCCCGGCGTACATCCCTCCAACCTGGGGAATCGTAATGTGGGATTCATCCACAATAATCAAAAAATCTTCCGGGAAATAATCCATTAGGGTAAATGGCGGTTCTCCCGGCTGTAATCCCGATAAATGTCTGGAATAATTCTCAATGCCGGAACAAAAACCGGTTTCTCTCATCATTTCCACATCAAAATTGGTTCTTTCTGCGATCCGCTGTGCTTCTAAAAGCTTATCTTCACCCTTAAAATAACGGACACGCTCTTCCATTTCTTCTAAAATCGCCTCGGTAGCCTTCATAATCTTTTCCTGTGGTACAACATAATGCGATGCCGGGAAAATACCGATATGTTCCAGACGATTTTTTATCTCGCCGGTTAATATATCAATCTCTGTAATTCGGTCAATCTCATCCCCGAAAAATTCCACGCGGATAGCTAAATCACCGTAATCTGCAGGAATGATCTCCAAAACATCTCCCCGTACGCGAAATGTACCTCGGGCAAAATCCATCTCATTTCTGACATATTGAATATCTATCAACTCACGAATCACTTCATCCCGGTCCTTTATCATTCCCGGACGCAGCGACACCATCATGTTCATATAATCTTGCGGGCTACCCAAACCATAAATACAGGAAACCGACGAAACTACAATAACATCACGACGCTCTGCCAAGGATGCCGTAGCTGACAAACGCAATTTATCAATTTCTTCGTTAATAGAAGAATCTTTTTCTATATAAGTATCAGTGGAAGGGACATATGCCTCCGGCTGATAGTAATCATAATAGGACACAAAGTATTCTACCGCATTTTCCGGAAAAAATTCCTTCATTTCTCCATAGAGTTGTCCGGCCAATGTCTTATTATGAGAAATAATAAGCGTTGGCTTATTTAATGCAGCAATGATATTTGCCATGGTAAATGTCTTGCCGGAACCCGTAACACCAAGAAGGGTTTGAAACTGATTTCCTTCTTTAAATCCTGCAACCAATTTCTCAATCGCCTGCGGCTGGTCTCCGGTTGGCATATATTCGCTATGAAGTTTAAAAATCTGCTGTTTTTCCATACCTTCCACGAACTCCTTACCAAATAAATCTACTCTTTTATCGTTTTATACATCCAAAATATTATAGCAGAATATAAGCAAAAAGCACAGAGCAAAATCAACTTTTTGTCCTGTGCTTTTCCATTTTTTATTTCATATTATTCTTTTCAGATATTATTTGTTTCCACAGCAGTATTTATACTTTTTACCGCTTCCGCACGGACATGGGGAGTTTGGATAAATCTTCTCATGTTCGCGTTTCTTTGGAGCTCGTACTGCACTGTCATCTTTGTTGGTTCCGGTTACTTTTGCAACCTGTTCACGCTCTACTTTTTGTTCTACTTTAACATGTAACAACAAACGAACGGTATCTTCCTGGATACTTGCAGTCATTGCATCAAACATATCAAATCCGAGATTTTTATATTCAACAAGCGGATCTCTCTGTCCGTATGCCTGCAATCCGATGCCCTGGCGAAGCTGGTCCATATCATCAATGTGATCCATCCATTTACGGTCAATTGCCTTTAAGAGGATAACACGTTCTAACTCACGGATTGCCTCTGCTTCCGGGAATTCTGCTTCTTTGGATTCATACAACTTCACAGCACGCTCTTTGAGCATATGCTTCAATTCGTTTGCCTTCATACCCTGAACGTCTTTTGCTGTGATTGGTTCCAACGGAATATTTTGCAATAAGTGCTGATTTAATTCTTTTAAATCCCACTCGTCACTGCTTTGTTCCGCCAAAATGCTACGGTCAACAGCGCTTTCTACAACATCAAGTAACATATTGTAGATAGAATCACGCATAGATTCTCCCTCTAACACGCGACGACGTTCTTTGTAAATAATTTCTCTCTGGTCATTCATCACCTGGTCGTAATCAAGCAAATTTTTACGAATACCAAAGTTATTTCCTTCTATCTTCTTCTGTGCATTTTTAATTGCGTCAGAAAGCATCTTATGCTGAATCGGTTCATTTTCCGGTACTCCCAATGCATTGAACATAGAAATCAATCGTTCAGAACCGAACAAGCGCATCAAATCATCTTCCAAGGAAATAAAGAATCTGGACTCACCCGGGTCTCCCTGACGTCCGGAACGACCTCTCAACTGGTTGTCGATACGTCTGGATTCATGACGTTCCGTACCAATAATTTTCAGACCGCCGGCAGCTTTTGCGTCATCATCTAACTTAATATCGGTACCACGACCTGCCATGTTGGTTGCGATGGTTACAGCACCTTTTTCACCTGCATGAGATACAATTTCTGCTTCCATTTCGTGGAATTTCGCATTTAATACAGTGTGCGGAATACCACGTCTTCTTAAAAGCGCACTTACTTCTTCAGAACCTTCAATGGTAATGGTACCAACAAGTACAGGCTGACCTTTTTTATGCGCTTCTACAACTTCTTCTACTACCGCAAATAACTTTTCTTTATGACTCTTATATACCAAGTCATTTAAGTCCTGACGGGCAATCGGACGGTTCGTCGGGATTTCCACAACGTCCATTCCGTAAATATCACGGAATTCTTTTTCTTCCGTTAACGCAGTACCTGTCATACCTGCTTTTTTATCATATTTATTAAAGAAGTTCTGGAAGGTGATCGTTGCAAGAGTCTTGCTCTCACGTTTTACCTTTACATGTTCCTTTGCTTCAATCGCCTGATGCAAACCATCCGAATATCTACGGCCCGGCATAATACGTCCGGTAAATTCATCAACGATTAAAATCTCGTTATCCTTAACAACATAGTCCTGATCTTTAAACATTAAATTATGGGCACGTAACGCTAAAATAATGTTATGCTGAATCTCTAAGTTCTCCGGATCTGCCAGGTTTTCAATTTTAAAGAATTCTTCTACCCTGCGAACACCTTCTGCTGTAAGGGTAACGTTTTTCTCTTTTTCATTTACAATAAAGTCACCGGTTTCTTCCTGTTCCACCTTCATGATGATGTCCATCTTGGTCAGTTCCTTCTGGTCTTCACCTCTGGTCAACTGTCTTGCCAAAATGTCACATGCATCATATAACTTTGTAGACTTGCCGCTTTGTCCTGAAATAATAAGCGGAGTTCTTGCTTCATCGATTAAAACAGAGTCCACTTCGTCGATGATGGCATAGTGTAACTCTCTTTGAACCAGCTGTTCCTTATAAATAACCATATTATCTCTAAGGTAATCGAAGCCAAGTTCATTGTTTGTAATATAAGTAATGTCACAGCCGTATGCTTTTCGTCTTTCATCGTTGTCCATAGAGTTCAAAACAACGCCAACGGTAAGTCCCATAAATTCATGAACTTTTCCCATCCACTCCGCGTCACGCTGTGCCAAATAATCGTTAACGGTAACGATATGTACGCCGCGGCCTTCCAAAGCATTTAAATATGCCGGCATGGTAGAAACCAATGTTTTTCCTTCACCGGTCTTCATTTCAGAGATACGTCCCTGGTGTAAAACAATACCACCCATAACCTGAACAAGGTATGGTTCCAAACCGATTGCACGCTTTGCACCTTCTCTGACTGCTGCATATGCTTCTACCAAAAGGTCGTCTAATGTTTCACCTTCGTTCAAACGCTTTTTAAATTCAAAGGTTTTTGCACGAAGCTGCTCATCACTGAGTTGTTGCATCTGCGGGCGCAATGCGTCAATTTTATTTACCAATGGCATAATTCTTTTTAACTCGCGCTCACTATGCGTTCCAAAAACTTTCTCAAATAATCCCATATTTATAATCCTTTCTATCACGAATAGAAATATTTTACCATTATCTCTGCCATTGTACAACTTAAAAAATTGTAAACACATTGTAAATGTATTATTTCTTCTTTAATATTTCTTCTCTTTATGTTATAATTCAGTTTAGCGAAAAAACATAGGAGGGAATCATATGAAACACTATACATATATGACTGAAGGAACTTGCTCCAAGCAGATCGACTTTGATATGGAAGACGGCATTTTACACAATGTTGTTTTCATCGGCGGTTGCAACGGAAATCTTCAGGGTATTCCAAAGCTTATTGAAGGCATGCATGCTGAAGAAGTTATTCGTCGCGTAAAAGGAATTTCCTGCGGCGGACGCCCTACAAGCTGCCCGGATCAGTTGGCTCGTGCCTGCGAATTAGCTTTAGCACAACAGTAAAATCAAAGCTGTCTTAAAACTATGATTTTTAACCAATTATAGTTTTGAGGCAGTTTTTTTTGCGATTGGCCCTATTGGCGGCGATATTCTACTTCGGCCCAATCTTTTTCTGCGGTTGGGCTTGAATTGTGCCAATCAATTACGAAGCCCAAAAAATTGCCGGAATTCTGCACTTTTTCAGAAAATTTGGGCTTAACACCAGCAAAAAAATAATTCAATCCAAAAACAAACCAATTTTTGGGTTTCCATCAAACCAAGACGTAAAACCAGCCCAAGAGAAAGGAATTTCTGGGTTTTTCCGACAAAAATAGTGCTCTCAGCCCAATAAAGGGAAGAAAAGAAGAAACCGTACAAACAGTTTCTATTTTTCAGACAATTCGCACATTTGCCCATCTATATTCTCTCTCTTGATTGTTTTTTTATGTTTTTTCAAAAAATACTATTGACATTTCCGAAACCGTATACTATACTCAAGTTACAAAGAAACATTCACATAAATCAAATCTAAGCAAAGGAGGTACGGACCGCCAAAAACATAAGCTAACATTCAAAAAGAAGGCAGAACGAACAAACAGCATCAAAAGTTAGGTGAAGTCAACGCAGCGTACGGCCGTTGGGGCCTGACACAGATAGAAAGAAAAAGATGTGTAGGATCAGGAAGCCGGATAGAATCATTCGATTCGAGAAGTACAGAAGAGACAGATAAAAAAGAACTAAGAATCCGAAAAGACGAAAAGAGAAAAAAAGGATTCAAAAAGAGATGGTTCTGAGAAAGGGAACCGGGTAACAAGTCAATAAAGCAAAATTATTGGAGGTAAAGTCCAGTGAACATCGAAGTTAACTAGGCGGCGACATTATTAGAAAAATAAGGTTGCCGCCCAATTTATTGCATTTTTGTCATGTACACTATAACAAATACAAAGTTCTGCCATATTATTGTTATAGTATAGATGAGAAAAGATGCAATATTATTGTTATTGTATAGATAGCGAAAGAGATGGTCCTATTTGTATCATTTTTAAGAAGATTCATAAACGGAGGTGTATATTATGAAACTACATTTCATCGGTGCCACACATGAAGTTACCGGTAGTTGTCATTGTTTAGAAGCCTGTGGCAAAAAAATAATGGTTGACTACGGCATGCAACAAGGCCGAGACATCTATGTTAATGCGGAAATTCCTTGGAACCCATGTGATGTGGATTATGTTTTGATCACACATGCTCATGTAGACCATGCGGGATTACTGCCGCTTTTATACGCCAAAGGCTTTCGAGGTTCCATATTTGCAACAGAGGCAACTGCAAGCCTATGTGACATTATGCTCCGTGACAGTGCCCATATACAGGAATTTGAAGCGGAATGGCGAAATCGCAAGGGTAGACGTGCCGGAAAAGAAGAGGTTCTTCCTTTGTACACAATGGAAGATGCGATGGGGGCAATCCGTTTAATTCATGGTTTTCCATACGAAGAAACAATCGAACTTGACCAAGGCATACAAATCTGCTTTCATGATCAAGGACACCTGCTGGGTTCTTCCAGCATAGATATGCTTTTAGAAGAAGACGGTGTCACAAAAAGGATTGTTTTTTCCGGCGATATCGGGAACTCCGACCAGCCGTTAATTCGTAATCCTCACTACTTAACGGAAGCGAATTATGTGGTCATGGAGTCCACCTATGGCGATCGTTTGCACGAAAAAGTAACCGATTATGTCTCCACCATAGCTCAAATCATTCAACGGACTTTTGACCGTGGCGGAAACGTTGTCATTCCTGCATTTGCAGTAGGCCGTACGCAGGAAATGCTTTATTATATCCGTGAAATAAAGGCTCGAAACCTCATCGAACGCCACGGCAACTTTGATGTATATGTTGATAGTCCGTTAGCTGTAGAAGCGACCGGAATCTTTTATGAACATCAATATGATTGTTATGACGATGAAGCAGCCGCATTATTGCAAAAAGGAATCAATCCGATACAATTTTCCGGTTTGCACCTTTCTATTACCAGCGATGAGTCCAAAGCCATTAACTTTGATATGAAACCGAAGGTAATTATTTCTGCATCCGGAATGTGTGAAGCCGGCCGAATCCGTCACCACTTAAAACATAATTTGTGGCGCCCGGAATCCACCATTGTATTTATCGGCTATCAGGCACTGGGTACCATCGGAAGAAATTTGTTGGAGGGAGCAAAAGAAGTACGTCTATTTGGCGAAACCATTGACGTACGGGCAGACATCATTCAAGTCCCTGGTATGAGCGGGCATGCAGATCAGAACGGTCTAATCCGCTGGGTTACAAACTTTACACCTCACCCTCAAAGGGTATTTATTGTTCATGGAGAAGATAAAGTATGTGACACCTTTGCCTCCATCCTTGAAACCAATTATCACATCCCGACCGGCGTTCCATATAGCGGTGCCATTTTTGATTTAGCTACCAACCTTTGGGTTCGCCAGCCTGCCGGTGTTCCTGCTCCGGAAAAAGTCCATACTTCCGGCAAATCCATCAGCTCTGCATTTGCCAGATTGCTGGCAGCCGGACAAAGGCTACTTTCTGTTATTAATAAAAATTCAGGCCTTGCAAATAAAGATATGGCAAAATTTACGGATCAGATTAATAGTATTTGCGATAAATGGGATCGATAAAAGGAATAAAAGGGATAAAAGTTTAAACGGCAAATAAAAAACAAGTGCAAAAAAAGAAAAGGACCCATCGGTCCCTTTCTTTTTTTGTCGGCACTATAAACTGTGATAAATGTCACTTTGTAAAAAACACATTATTCTTTTGTAACGAAAAACACACCGTAAACCTCCGGTCCGACGTGGGTTCCAATGGTTGAACCAACTTGCAAACGTTCCATGGTCCGGTAGCCCTCGCTTGCCAATTTCTTTTCTAATTTTTCAACATTCTCCTCCCCATAGGTGAACAACGAGCAAACCGGGAAGTTCTCATCTACCTCATATTCCTTTACTTTGTCCACAATCATCTGAATTGCCCGAGGTACTCCCAATGCTTTTCCCACAGAATCAACGACGCCTTCTTCCGAAACTGTAATAATCGGTTTAATATTTGCCAGCGTACCCACCAAAGCGGATGCTTTTCCGATGCGGCCACCCCGCTTTAGATATTCTAAAGTATCAAGACCCGCCAAAATTCGGATTCTTCCTTTCAATTCTTCGCACAAAGTTACAATCTCTTTTGCGTCCTTCCCTTCTACGATTAGTTTTTTGGCGTATTTTGCAAGTAAGCCAATCATATGCGAAGCGGTTTTCGTATCAATAATATAAATCCCCTCATATTCCACCATGTCCTTAGCAATATTTGCGCTTTGATACGTTCCGCTTAAGCCTGAGGAAATTGCAAAGTAAATCAACTCGTCTCCATCGTTTTTAACCGTTTCAAAGTACTCCGTAAAGTCTCCCGGTGATGGTTGGGAAGTCTGCGGAAACGCCTTTGTTGTAGTAAGTAAATCGTAAAATGTTTCATTATCTAATGTTTTTCCGTCCAGATATTCCTCCCCGCCAATATTAATTGCCATCGGTACAAATATATCGTATATTTCATCGTTTCTACAATCCGATGCAGAATCTACCATAATTTTAATCATTATACTTCTCCCATTTTTCCCTTTATTTTTATCAAAAAAAGCCTGACATCGCCTTTCTAACTTTCTTTCCGACTTTATAATCCTTCTTATAATCCCTTTTTACTTAATTCTTCCAAATTTGTTCGAATCAATTCCAAAACCATATAAAAAATTTCTCTTTCTTCTTCGCTACAACCTTTGCTTCCGTTTTCCACGGCAATCATTGCCTTTTGGTTAATCACTTCTGCTAATTGACGCCCTTTCTCCGTAAGCTTTATGGACGCCCGATAATTTTCCCCTTCTTTTTTCACCAGGTCCAATTTTTGCAGCAATGCTAACGCTCGTGAAACATCTGCCTTATCCTTTGAGCAAATCTCCGCCAGTTTTGCAGCGGTAATACCATCAGGATATCTGTGCAGCGTTGTAAAATACACCGCATATGGCCCTTTTAAACCATGTTTTTCCATTTCATCTGAAGCAATTTTATGCCAATGGTATGAAATTTCAGAAATTGCAGTAGAAAAGCGCTCAAAACGTTCAATCATAACAATACTCCTTTCCATATAAGCAACAAAGCAAGATGTTGATTCATCAACATCTGTAACTCTATCACGAACTTGTTGATTTGTCAACATCTTTTGTCACCCTTCTATTACAGCTTTAATTTTTTCATCGAGTCCGGAAAATTCATCTGATTACTCTTTTGGGAAAATAAAAAAGAGCACATCCTATGACATGCTCCTTTTCCTTATTCCTTATTCCTTATTCCTCATACCTATTATTCCGTTTTTTCAAACTCAATGTGAATTGTTTTCACAATCCTTTCCACTTCGTCCAATTCCATATACACAGGGAACCACATTACATAAACATACTCTGAATCCCTATGCCCCCATACAACCAAATAACCCTCTAAATCATCCGGAATGTCGCCAGATTCAACATCTCCCATCGGGACATCGTGTGTATATTGGTATACAGAAACTCCAACGTTCCCACTAATATAAATTACAAACTTTGTTGAGCTTCTAAAGAGAAGTCCCCAATCATCAAGTGAATCTGTTTCCATAACTTCTTGGTATATTTTGCCGGACAGTGTCTCCCTATTTAGCCCAAAAGCTTCCTCTGTTTCTATTGATTTAAAGTAAAAAGGGGTCGACTCCGGGTACTCTATATTATAGCTTACAACATATCCCTCTAATGGATCAACCTGTATGCTATATCCTGTTTTTAATTTAATGGTAGTCTTTAATTCTGTTTCCGGTAGGCTTTCTGCAACTGTCATTGCTTCTTCTTCTGTAAAAAATGCTTTGTCCAGAAAAATCCAGGTAAATTCTGTTGCTTCTTTTTTATATACAATACACCAATAATCTATAGTCCGTTCTTCCGGACGGAGCGTGTGCTCTCGTATCGTCTCCATGCTAAACACTCTAAATGTAACTTCGGAAAAATAACCACATTTTACATCTTTTCCATTTTTACGCTCTACAAACAATTCGCTATTTAATACCGGCCCTCCGTCTTCTAAATAACTTCCATCGTCCGGATGATTCTCAATCCAACCGCAGGCTGTCTTGGTAAATAACATCTCATCCTGAAGATCCAAATACTCTCTTTGTGGTACATAGTTTGAATTCTCCAACAGCCAGCCTGTGGTCCCATCAACAGTTGCACTTGGGATAAAATCACCAACTGTGGTTCCTTCCGAAAGTTCTATCTGTAAATCAAATGGTATTTCATCTACTTTTGTAGATCCATCTCCGCCAGAAGCATCGTTGTCGTCGGCATTATTAGATGTCTCACCGCCATTTGAAGCATCGCCATTTTCATCAGAAATTCCATTATTATCCTCGTCCTGTATATTTTCGGTCTGATTGTTGGTGGTGGTATCATCTTTTCCACAGCCAACAGCGAACAAGGATACTAAAATTAATAGGTAAATGATTTTTTTCATAAGTCCCTCCTCAAAATATTTCTTTTTACGGTGCTACATTTTGTATCGTATGACCGCAAATAAATCACATTAAATCCTCCATTATGGTTCAAGCGAGTACAATCCATATTCCTGTGTTTCTTCCAAAAACAATGATAAGAATTTTACCCCATCATCGGGAACATAGTCAGACTTATGTATATCCAGCATCGGATTATACTTACATTTTAGTTCGTTGTAAAATCAAAATGAATTGCATTTAGAATTCTGTTAGGGGCAATTTGCCCAACCTTGCCCTTATAAGAATTCATCGTAAATTTTATACTTCTGTTCCACATCAAAAAATAACTACGGATACAACAGAGTTCAAGTATTATGACATTGATGAAAAAGGCAGAATGATTATTCGGAAACTATATTTAGACCCGTTCTTAGATATGTTTAATGGCGATATATTTACGAAAAACAAGAGCTAAATACCTTTGAATAAAAGAAATCCCTAGGTACATCGCCTAGGGATTTCTTTTATTATTTATTCCTATATTTCTCTGCCTGTGCAGCAATCAAATCCTTATCTTCAAAGTAGTTAATTCCCATTGCAGCCTTAATCTCAGCCATAGTTTTTTCACCTTTTGCTCTGGCAGCTTCGGTACCTTTGCGAAGCACATCGTATACTGCCGGGATGTCCTGTTCCCATTTTGCTCTGCGTTCGCGGATCGGAGCCAGTTCATCTTCTAAGACGGAGTTTAAGAAACGCTTAATCTTAACATCTCCTAAGCCGCCACGCTGATAGTGTGCTTTTAATTCATCTAAGTTCTTATATTCCGGCCAGAACATTTCAAAATGTCTGTCTTCGCAAAATGCATCAAGATAAGTAAATACCACGTTTCCTTCAATTTTACCCGGATCTTCTACGCGGATATGGTCAGGGTCGGTAAACATGCTCATAACTTTCTTCTTAACATCTTCCGGTGTGTCAGAAAGATAGATGCAGTTTCCTAAGGACTTGCTCATTTTTGCCTTTCCATCAATCCCCGGCAAACGCAAACAAGTCTTGTTCGTCGGAAGCAATTCCTTCGGTTCCACTAAGATACCTTCGCCGTAAATATTTCCAAAACTTCTTACGATTTCTCTGGTCTGTTCAATCATTGGAAGCTGGTCTTCACCAACCGGTACGGTATCTGCCTTAAATAAGGTGATATCTGCTGCCTGACTGATTGGGTAGGTGTAAAATCCAACCGGGATGCTTGCCTGAAAATCACGCATTTTAATTTCCTGTTTTACGGTAGGGTTTCTCTGTAAACGTGCCACCGTAACAAGGTTCATATAATAAAAGCTTAATTCGCAAAGTTCCTGAATCTGGGACTGGATGAAGATATGACATTTTTCCGGATCAAGTCCGCAGGATAAATAATCTAATGCAACTTCAATAATGTTCTGTCTGATTTTTTCCGGATTATCTGCATTGTCGGTTAATGCCTGAGCATCTGCAATCATAATATAAATTTCATCATATTCTCCGGAATTTTGTAATTCTACTCTTCTTTTCAGAGAGCCTACATAGTGGCCGATATGTAATTTTCCTGTAGGTCTGTCCCCTGTTAATATAATCTTGCTCATAGTTTTATTTCCTTTTCTATTTATTAAAATGACCGAATCACTTCTTCATTCATTGCCTTTACTACTTCTACTGCCAACTGCACCGTTGCTTCAAAGTCCTCATAAGAAGTGATTCCGTGATGAGAATGAATGTAACGCACCGGAACGCCTGCTACGATAACAGGGATTCCATCGTATGCGGTGTTAATTACCGCGCCGTTGTTGCCACCGCCTTCACGAACGGAGGACTGAATCTTTAAGCCCTTTTTCTCTGCCAAGTCTAACGTAAATCTCTGATAACGCGGACTGCAAATAATGGACACATCCATGAAGCGAATCATCGGTCCCTTCTTTAATGCGGTCTGAATCGCATAGCTTTCCGTAAATGTGTCATCCGCCGGACAGCCTTCAAAGCAGAATGCAATCTTCGGATTTACATGGTTTACCGCAACCCGGGCTCCTCGTTCTCCCACTTCTTCCTGGGAGGACAACACGCCCACCAAATCCACGGCCAAATCTTCATCAGCCAAACGACGGAATGCTTCTATCAAGGCTGCAGACCCGATACGACAGTCAAAAGCTTTGCCCATCATAACATCTCTTTCTTCATCATAAGAAAAAGTTACATCCGGCACAATCGGTTCTCCGATGCGGATACCGAATACTTCCTCTGCTTCTTTCGCGCTGGTAGCCCCTACATCAATGGACATATCCTTTATGGATAGGGGTGCTGTTCCTGCTTTTTCCGCTGCAGACATAAAGTGTACCGGTTTATTTGCAATAATGCCCGGAATATATTCTCCAAATTTATTTCTAATGCGAACCTTGGAAGACGGTAAAGCTGTCGGTGCAAAACCGCCTAAAGTTACGAACCGTATGGTTCCGTTTGGTCTTATGGAATGCACCATAAATCCCACCTCGTCACTATGTGCATCCAACATAAAAAGTGGCTTGTTGCCTGTATTTTTCTTACGCCAGAGGTAAAGATTCCTCAAACAATCTTCTTCCACATCTGCCATATTACCCACATACTGACGGGCTACGGTTAAGACATCATCTTCAAAACCGGACGGGCCAAATGCATTGGATAAATCTCTGATGAGTTCCACATGTTTTTGCTTATTCATAATCCTTGCCTCCATTTATTTTTCTTAAAAATAGTCTTTCCTATTTTTCATCTACCTTATATTTTAGTGAATCCAACTCCCCTTGTAAAGAAGTTCTTATATTTGCAGATTTTTCTAAATACTTTTCCTCAATCTCTTTGCTTGTCATCTGAAGTTCCACTAACAAATCACGAGACGAAAGTAATTTACAGCCTTGTCCGCGGATAATAACCTGTTCCAAAGCATCGGATGTTGCAACCGTCACGTCATATTTTCTGCCAATTTCATGGGAAACCTTCTCGATGTACTGGTCAGCGGTCTCGGATTCCTTCGTGAATACAGTATAGATGTTTTTATAAGATTCATATTCGGTCTGATGGCCGACTACCTTATATGCATCGTAAACTACAATGACGGTATTATTCTTATAGCCTTGATAATTGCAAAGTGCATCCTGCAATTTCAGACGGGCTCCATCCAGACTGACTTCGGAAAGTTCCTTCAGTTCCGGCCATGCCATAATCACGTTATAGCCATCCACCAACAAATATTCCGGTAGTTTTTCTTTCGGCTTATAGTTATATTCCACCTTCGGCAGACGCTCCTCTTTTTTTACAAAAGCCTGTGGTAACTTGGTTTTTACCGGTCCGTAAGTCTGTTCAAAAATAGCCTTTAATTCTTTTTCCGTCGCCCAACTATCTGACGGACCTGTCGAGGCACCGGATGAGGTTTTCATCTGATTTCTCTGATAAGCAGCTTCTAATCGAAGGCGTTCTTCTTCTAATCGCTCCTCTGTTAAAGTCGGCGTTAAGTCCCGAAGCGGCAGATGCATATGTTCTTCCACCTCGTACCATGGGATGAGTAAGCCTGCACCGTGACTGGTAAATACAGAATCCGCAGAGTTCTCCACATCTTCTTCCGGTATATAATTCATCTTTGCAATGACTTCTTCGGCATTATGACACTCCTTGTAGCCGTTTAATACACACTGTAACTGGCCTTTTCCACCGGTGTAAGATGCCAAGACCTGATGATATCCATGCATGGTTGCCACCGGAACTTCTCCCTCTAAGGTTGCCACTTCGCCTTGTTGCATCGGTGGTTCAAAGGTTCCATGCATATTTTCAATATCCGTCATCGCCCTCCCCACCAAGGAACTTGGAAGCGTCAACGTATACTTATATACCGGCTCCAACAATACGCTCCTGGCCTTCATTAATCCTTGACGGACTGCACGATAAGTAGCCTGTCTGAAATCTCCTCCTTCGGTGTGTTTTAAATGGGCACGTCCGCTAAGGAGCGTTATTTTCATATCGGTAATACTGCTGCCGGTCAGAACTCCTTTATGGGACTTTTCTTCCAAATGGGTCAATATGAGTCTCTGCCAGTTTCTGTCTAACTCATCCAAACTGCAATCTGCCTCAAAAATCAGTCCGCTTCCCCGTTCTGACGGCTCTAACAACAAATGTACCTCCGCATAATGGCGTAGAGGTTCATAATGTCCCACACCTTCCACGACATCTGCGATGGTTTCTTTATATACGATATTTCCAGCGCCAAATTCCACCGGTTGCGCAAAGCGGTCCATCATCAAGCGTCGAAGTACATCCAGCTGTACTTCGCCCATAATCTGAACCTCTAATGCCTTATGTCTTTCGTTGTAGGTAATATGAAGCTGCGGGTCTTCTTCTTCCAGTTCTTTCATTTTCTTCTCCATCACAAGTACATCAACGTGTGGCGGAAAAATCAATGAATAATTCATAACCGGTGCCAAAGTCGGTAAGATTCCGTCCTTTTCCAAGCCTAAACCTTGTCCCGGATAGGTATTGGCAAGTCCTGTAACCGCAACTACGCTTCCCGCTTCTGCTTCATTTACTGCCTGAAAACGATTTCCACTATATATACGAATCTGGTTAATTTTTTCCTCACCCAGACTATCTTTTACCTTCAAACTGCCTCCGGTAAGCTTCATATGGGTTAACCGGTTTCCCATTTCATCTCTGGAAATCTTATAGACCTTTGCTCCAAACTGGGACTTATACTTTGGCAATCTGCTATATTTTTTTATCCCCTGTAAAAAAAGTTCCACCCCCTGCAACTTTAAGGCTGAGCCAAAATAACAAGGGAAAATTTCTCTGTTTACAATACTTTGGGCAATGGGTTCTTCATCAATGCTTCCGGTTTCCAGATACTCTGCCATTACCTGTTCATTCGCCATGGCAACTTCTTCATAAAAAGTATCTGTCATATCTTCTTCAAAGGCCATACAGTTGTCAGAAAGACTACGTTTCAATTCATCTAATAATGCTTCCCGATCGGTATCCGGTTGGTCCATTTTATTAATAAATAAAAAGACCGGAACATTATATTTCTTCAACAAATTCCACAACGTCAAAGTATGACCTTGCACCCCATCTGCACCACTAATCACCAATATTGCATAATCCAAGACCTGCAGTGTGCGTTCCATCTCTGTGGAAAAATCCACATGCCCCGGCGTATCCAGCAAGGTGATGCTCTTATCCTCTATTGTAAGCTCTGCCTGTTTGGAAAAAATCGTAATCCCCCGTTCCCTCTCAAGGGCATAGGTATCTAAGAACGCATCTTTACTGTCGACGCGCCCTAGCTTTCGGATAGCTCCGCAAGTATATAACATTGCTTCGGAAAGAGTGGTCTTTCCGGCATCCACATGGGCTAAAATACCTACTACTGTATTACTCATAATTCCCTCCAATTATCGGTTGCGAATCGCATCAATCGGTCGTTTTGCTGCTATTGCGCGGACCGGAATAAAGCTTGCCAGGAAAGCAACTGCAACACTGATCATAAAGATTAATCCAATTTGTCTGATACCGAAGGTCAGTATCGTTACTAAAATTCCAATTTTCTCTCTTAATACCCAGTTGATGATAAATGTAACAACTCCAACACCTACACTGGATAATACAAAATTAATCATTGCAATAATAAAGCTTTCCGAGAAAAAGATTCTAAATACGTCATTTCCTCTGGAACCAATTGCTCTAAGAATACCAATTTCCTGCTTTTTGTATGCAATACTTGTTGAAATAAAGTTTGCTAACATAATGGATGCAAAAATAGCAAATCCAATACCGATACCAAGGAATACTTTTGCTAATACCTGAAGGACTTCATTCACGGTATCAAGCTCATAGGTAACCGGATTTTCCAACTCACAACGGTATTTCATATCATCATCGTAACAGTATTCTACCAAGGTGGTAATTTCTTCTTCTGTTTTCGGCATCGCACCTACCGCAAATTCATAAATACCCATATCTTCCGGATCAATGAATCTTGAAAGTAAGCTATCACTCAAGAAAAAGGTATATGCATATTCCGGATATTTTTCAGCATCAATCACACCAACAATTGTATATCCACTACCCTCAACATATTCATCGTTAGCATCCCAGCCGTTTATGTTTAACTGGCCATATGGTGCCAGCATTGCTTTAATCTCTTCTGCCGTCATGCCATAAATGGATGTTCCCATTCCCTCTTCATCGTAGGTATATAAGGTATCGGTTGCCACAATGATTTCTTTCTCGCCAAGAGTGGTTTTTTCCCCATCTAACCAGATTATTTCACAATCTTTGATTTCTTCCAAGGTGCCTAAATATTGTGCATTGGTATCTAACCACATGGTTTCCGAAGAATTGCTTCCATTAAACCATACCCAGGAACTTGTCAATTGAATAGTTCTAGGTTCGTTTTCTATCATTTCTGTCAAATGACCTTCTCCAACCATAGCAACGGAGGCAAAACTAAACTGCTGTAAATAATTCAACTCCGTATACAACGCGTAATTAACCAACATATCTGCATCCGAAGTCGGTTCATCCTCTGTCTTTAACACAGCGTAGTGTTCCCAATCGATATCAAAATCTAAAATACCGGAAATGGTATAGGCTTTTTCGTTAATAAACAAAATCTTTCCAACCATATCTTCCGGCTTTGTGATTGTTTCATAAACCGGTTCTTTCTTTTCTAAAGCCTCTATCTCCTCCATCGTAATATCCGGATTCTGCATCGGAAGAATATAATTCGTATAATAATCATAATATCCGGCTTCCATAAAGGACTGACACAGATAGGTTGTAATTGCAATCTCATTCTTGCTTCCGTCCGGGTATGCACCTGCCATCAAGGAAGCTCCGGAAGCTTCTAACGTTTCTTTGGTAAGTTCCGCAAAACCTGAAAATGAAGTGCCAAAGATAGAATATCTGTATTTGCTTAATTCTTTATCGTTTAAAAATGGCTCAAATCCCAAACGGCTATCTCTCGGACAAAAGACTCCGGTTAATTCTACGCCTGTAGCTTCCCGGAAATCTGTCAAGTCTTTATCATCAAGTTTATATCCCCAGGAACTATAATAAACCTCCAAAGGACTTTCAAATCTCTTTGCCTGCTTTACACTGACATAATCAATATTGGAATCCATAATGGAATTTACACAGGTTTCTATATGGTCATAAGCGCCAAAGGTATCTGCCATGCCAAATAAATTAAAGGCAATCACGGATAGCAAAATGGTAACTACCAAACGGAATTTCTTATGTTTCAGGCCGCTTGCACCAATTTTAAATGCATTTTTTAGCGGCAACTTTGACTTAATTAACTGAAATGGACTCTTATCGAACCACTCAATGGTACTTTCATCTGTCGGATGAGATTTACGGGCAAGAAAGTTATTTCCCACAATATCCATATCAACGGTTCCTGCTTGAATACTCTCCAGGAATTTGTTAATGGCAATTCTATCCTCTTCCGTCAACTGATAATCCGAAGCAATCGCAATGTGATCCTCAAAGAAATGAATCTTGCTTTCTACCATTTCGCCGGAACGATCGTATTCAATATCACGAATTACTTTACCGTCCGCCAATTCAATCACACGGTCACCATAGTTTTGAGCAAATTCACGGTCATGGGAAACCACAATTACCAATTTATCCTGAGAAAGTTTCTTTAAAGTATCCAACACCTGACGGCCCGTTGCAGAGTCTAAAGCTCCTGTTGGTTCATCCGCCATAATAATCTTCGGATTCTTAACCAATGCCCTGGCAATGGCCACTCTTTGCTTCTGTCCACCGGAAAGTTCGTTTGGTTTACGGTTTCCGTAGCCTGCCAAATCCACCTGCTCCAAGATTTCATTTAAACGCTCGTTGGTTGCCTTTTGTCCTTGCAATTCCAATGCCAACGCAATATTGGCACCAACCGAGAACTCTTCCAGCACGTTATATTCCTGAAAAATGAAACCTACATAAGTATTTCTGTAGGAATCATAATAAGATTGATTAAATTTCTTTGTGGACTGACCTTTTACCAGAATATCTCCGGAATCATATCTGTCCAAACCGCCAAGCAAATTTAACAGTGTAGATTTACCGCTTCCTGACTTACCCAGTAAAAAGACCATTCCCGTTTCCGGAAATTTCAATGAAACATCGTTGACCGCTATCACCGGGACACCCCGTTTCGGGCGGTAGGTTTTACGTAAATTTCGTATTTCTAACATCTTTTACTCCTCCATAAAATATAATCTGGTTTCAAAATCTTTATAAACACGGACATTTTCATCCAGGCCTGTTCCGGCAAATGCCTGCTTTAACTTAATACCGCAATCCATTAACGCATCGCCGCTTGCCACTTCATCTTCCACATCTCCCGGAAGTTTTACCATCTTATCAATTACGTTATGCACCAGGGAGTCCTGTTTTACATACACCGGCGAAATCATATTGACCAGACTTCCGAACTCTTTGATGCGTCGTTTTTCCTCGAGGTTGTAAAAACGGTAAAGCTTATCTTCCATTAGTCCCTGTGGTTTTAAGCACGCATAACGGGTGTTTGGTTCTACCAAAAAGTGCATCATCATACTCACCGCCTTACTCTTATCCGGTGATACACAGGTCCATTCTATGCCATTTTCATTACAGTTCTCTCCTCGGTAAAAATTACCGAACTGCAACACTTTGCGCCACTTTTTATAAAGTTCAATCTGCTCTTTTATAATGTTTTGCTCTTCTTTTTTCATATCCTTTAGATTGCATTCATAACCCAGTACGCCAAATGCAGCCACATGGAAACGGGAAGAAAGTGGTGTCGTTCTTAATGTCTGATGATTCGGGACTGCAGAAACATGTGCCCCCACCGTACTCATTGGATATCCATAGCTATATCCCGTCTGCATTTTTGCACGACACACTGCATCCGTATCATCGCTTGCCCAAATCTGTGGGAAATAGCATAAAATTCCTAAATCAAAACGATCTCCTCCGGACGCACAGCCTTCAAATAAAATATGAGGAAATCTCTTTACCAATTCTTTCATCACCCGATAAAGGCCTAAGATATAGCGATGCGCTACCTCCTGCTGGCGTTGCGGCTGTAAAGCCTTGGAATAATAATCCGTAAAGTCACGGTTCATATCCCATTTTACATAGGAAATCTCTCCCGATGAAAAGACTTCTGACATTTTTTCAATCAGGAAATCCTGCACTTCGATGCGGGTTAAATCTAAAATTCTCTGGTGTCTTCCTTCGGAATGAAGTCCCACCGGGGCCTCAATCGCCCAATCCGGATGCGTACGGTACAAATCACTGTCCGTATTCACCATTTCAGGCTCAACCCAGATACCAAAATCAAGACCAAGTGCTTTAATTTTTTCACTTAATCCCTTAATTCCTTTTGGAAACTTCTTCTTATTAACATCCCAATCACCAAGGCCTTTGGTATCGTCATCACGATTTCCAAACCATCCGTCATCCAAGACAAACAGTTCTACGCCCACTTCTTTTCCTGCCTTGGCAAGATTGACTAATTTCGTCTCATTGATCTTAAAATAACAAGCCTCCCAACTATTTAATAACACCGGGCGCTCTTTGTATTTCCACTGTCCTCTTACAATATGGTTACGTACAAAATAATGAAGATTTTGACTGAGGGCATTAAATCCTTTATGCGAAAAGCTCATCACTGCTTCCGGTGCTTCAAAGGATTCTCCTTCTTCTAACAGATAGGAAAAATTACGTGGATTGATACCACTTAAAAATCTGGTTTTATTGTATGCACTCACCTGTAAGGCTTCAAAATGATTGCTGCTATAGATTAAGTTAAAACCGTAGCAGTCTCCTGCATTTTCCGTGGTGTGCTCTTTGCTCACCATTACAAATGGATTGGCACGGTTGGAACTGTTACCGGTAAAGGAAGATACCACATGCATCCCTGCCTCCACCTTAACCGTTTGTTTTTTCATTTCCCGTGCCCAAGCTCCTGTAAAATAATGGAACATATAGCCGGCTTCGTCAAAATCTACTTGTGCACTCATTAATCGTCTAATCTGGACAGAATCCGATCCATAATTTATCAAACGGGTACTTCTTGTAATAACATCGGCCGCTTCATATACATAGTAGTGAAGCTCCATTTTAACCGGATAATTACGGTCTATTAAGGTGATGCACAAATGCTCCACCTTATCCTCTTCATCGTAAGAGCCCGGAAGCGTTTCAAAATCTTCCTTCCCTTGTGAGATCTCTGCTTTTTCAAACAGAAAGTCCGTAGAGGTATTACCATCTGCAAAAATAAGCTCCACAAATGGTTCCCGAATATCCCCGTGTCCCATTCCGGACATTTCCAGACGAACGTCTTCCAATGCCAGCTTCGGGTAATTCTTATCATCATAAGTAATCCCGTTTCCCGGTGGAAAGGCATATTTTTCCCTTAAGGCTTCAAGATTGTGGATATGAATCTTTTTTCCGTAATACAAATGCTCTAAATGTCCTGTTTCCATTACATCAATGGCATAGGTCGTATTCTTTGTATGTAAAATGTATCCCGTATCCTGTTTTAAAATCATGGATGCTTCCTCCCGATTGTTTCTTTTTTGGTGCTAACGCTTTTAAATGTGCGATTACATTATCACATCTTTTTATTTCTTTTTAACGGAAAAATGTAACTCCAGTTCCTTCGTTCCATGAAATTTAAGAGTTACTTTTGCCGCTCCTTCTTCTCCGGTTGTCTTAATGTATGTGCCTGCCATACCACCTTTTAAGCCAAAGATACTTGGACCGACCACCTGAATCGGGCCTTCTGCTTTTACTTCTACGGCTTCGTTTAAATAATGCAGAACATTACCGTTTTCATCCATTGCTCGTACGCGGATGGCTGCCATGTCATAAGCATCTCCCTCTGTCAATTCATAATGACTGACGTCTGCCCACAATTTAACCTGGTGCATCGGTTCTTTTGTAACCGTTGCAACCACTTGTCCGTCCTTGATAGCTTCAAAACGGTAGGTTGTAGTGCTTTTTCCCCAGTTACCGATGTATTTGCCATATAATTCATAAGCTTGGGCAAAGTTTAACCGATACCGAAGTGCAGCCCAAACCATAGAAAAAATTGTTTTTTTCGGAAGTCTGTCCAGCCCGCAGGTTGCCACATCATTTAAGGCTTTCTTGATTATTTTTGCTTTTCCTTCTGAAAAATGCTCTGCTGTTATAAGGCTGTCTCCCACAAAATCATCCATCCGCATCGGTCCGTGAGGAATATTTGCAAACTCCGAATTTTCTTTGCGAAACTCGGATATAAATTCTTCATTTTTATAGTAACGTATTGCATCTGCATTGGTAAAAAAATACACCTTGCCAATGGTTCCGCCCGGATGTTCTCCGATGTCCATGGAAGAGCTTACCGTTAACACCGGCGTTTTTTCCTGCTGTGCACCGTAAACTGCTGCCGCAAGTTTCGGATTGCGATACATATCAAGTACACCATGATGGCATACTCTGTCACCACTGCCGAAATCTTTGTGCGTATTATAATCCGCCATGCACCATCCAAAACTTCCGGCAATATCCCCTTCTTTTGCCACTGCATCAATGACTCTTGCGTGACGGAGTGCATGCTCTAACCGATGCTCCTCACAGTCATAACTCTTTGTAGGATACATATGTCCATTGTATTCTGACACCAAATATGGTTTTTTCCTGTTGGAGGTTACCTTTTTCTTCGGTGTACATCCCGGCGTCTGCCCATTATGCACAAAATCGTTATATGTATACACATCCTCTAACAAATGACTCTTTTTCATCACGCGCACGCCACCTGTTTGTCTGGTTGCATCCAGTGCATGGGCTACTTCGTTCGTTTTTGTATAAAAAGCATCGTCATCCTGTGACTCATTGATACGCACACCCCACAAAATAATGGAGGTATGATTCCGATACTGTAAAATCATCTCTTCTAAGTTTTTTACCGCCTGTGCTTTCCACGGCTCATCACCAATATGCTGCCATCCCGGGAATTCTGTAAATACTAAAAGGCCTAATTTGTCACATTCCTCCAAAAAGTAATGGGACTGTGGATAATGACTGGTTCGCACAGCATTTAAACCCAATTCGTGTTTCAGAATGCGGGCATCATTTTCCTGTAACGACTTTGGTGCGGCATAACCGATATACGGATAAGTCTGATGCCGGTTCAGTCCGCGAATAAGAACTTTTTTTCCATTCAAATAAAATCCATCTTTCCGAAACTGTGCTTCACGGAAACCAAACAAATGCGTCTGCTCGTCTATCACAGCCTCTTCCGTACATAGCCGGGCCTTAATATGATAGAGGTTCGGATTCTCCACATCCCAGTAATCGACTTCCCCAATTGGTAGTTCTATGATGGCTTTTTTACCTGTAACCTCACGTCTGTAAGTAAAAAGAGGAGTCTCCCCATCCTTATTTGCTTCTAACACCATAAAAAGGTCTTTTTCCGAAAATTCGGTTTGTTCTGAAAAAGTAAGTTCCGCCTCAAAGGTCGCCCCTCCATTTCCATCGAGGGTTGCGTGATAGAACACATCTTTTATGTATTCCGGTTCTTTGATGTCCAAATATACATCACGATAAATACCACCATAGGTCATATAGTCAATGACATAGCCAAATGGCGGTATGTTTAAATCTTCTCTGCTATCCACTTTTACAGTAATCAGATTCTGTTTTCCATACACAACCTGTTGACTGATGTCTGTAGTAAACGCCGTATATCCGCAAGAATGCTCTGCTACTTTTATACCATTTACAAAAACGGTGGCTTCGTGGGCAACCCCATCGAAGGTCAATAGCAGTACCTTTTTCTCCCAATCCTTATCTGCCAAAAATGTATAGCGGTATCCGCTGACCATCTGGTAAACCGTTTCGTCAAAATAGGAAAATGGGGTTTCTGTCACTGTATGCGGTATGCGGACATTCTCCATGCTTTCTTCCTTATAGTCTTGCTTAATCATCTCTTCCGTAAATTGCGGATGAAATTTCCAGTTGTTGTTGCAGTAAATTCTCATGGTGCCTATCCTTTTTTACAAATGTAATTTATTTTTTCATCTTATCTAAAATCACTTCGCATAATCCCATCCAGGATACTTTACTAAGATCCGGCTTGATCTTTTTGCCTGCTCCTGTTCGTTCTGCCAAGGATTTTTCTTATATTGTCTCAAATCAGATCCATGACAAACCGCATAAACCGGAATATTTCCCGCCATCTCTTTTATAAGTGAAGTCAAATAATAAAGATGGTGACATAATATCACATCCGGTTGAAATTCTTCTAAAGCCTGACAAATACGCTTTTCATACGCACTACGAAACTGCATTGTCATCTCCGGTGTCATGTCGCAATAACGGGTACTCTTATACGGCATCTCGTCCGACATACCCACAATTGAAAATGGAAGTTCCTCGGTATGAAAAAAGCTAAAATACGCTTTTTCCCCTTCCGTAAGACATACTTTATCATCTACGTACACCCCGGCAATCAAAGCCTGGTCATACCCCATCTTATGAAACCCCTTCATCAATTCTGTCAAATATACGCCGCTTCCCGTGCTGTCCGGTTTTTGTGCCGTAACATTCAGTATTTTCATAGAAATCCTCACTTTTGTTTCTGTTATAAAGCATATCACATTTTATAAGAAAATTCACTCGGTTTTGATACTGATTTTCTTTCTTTTCCCCCGCCTAGTTGGGCCTGGTGAAGGCTATTTCCAAAAAATGCCCAAAATTCACCCTAAATCCCCTTCTCCAACCATACTTTTGGGCATATGCATTGGAATTTTCATATATGCCCACAATATTAGCCAAAAGTGTGGGCACATGCAAAAATCCATTTCCATATGCCCAAAAGCGTATCATTTTCTTGCATTTTAATAGGATTTTCGGGCATATATAAAAAAGTCCCTCCCTGTGCCCAATCCTCCTCTTGAAATTGGACATTATATGCATTTTTCCAAGAAAAAGCCCAATAATCTCAAGTGCTTAAATCCAAATGACTATTTTCTCATAATCTTTTTTTAATAAAATCCCGTATCATCGCATACGCTATAGACCCCAACGGAATAAACAGCAAAATCCCCGGAATCCCGAACAGGCTTCCGCCAACCGTTACAGCAACCAACACCCAGATACTTGGTAGGCCCACGGAGTTACCTACCACATGGGGATAAATAAAATTCCCCTCAATTTGCTGTAGAATCAGGAACAAAATGACAAATCCCAATGCTTGCCCGGGGCTTTCAATGAGTATTAACAAAACCCCCACTCCACAGCCGACAAATGCGCCAAAAATGGGTATCAGGGCCGTAATTGCGATAATAATCCCCGTCAACATCGCATATGGCATCCGGAACACGGTCATGGTTGCCACAAACATCGTACCCAAAATAATTGCTTCCACACACTGTCCGGACAAAAAATTTGTAAATACCTGATTTGCCAAAGTTCCGGCTGCAAGTATTTTTTCCGTCGCTTTATTTGGCAACAATGCATTGAGAATCCCCTTGATTTGAACACTCAACTGTTCTTTTTGCATCAGAATATAAATGGAAAATACAAAGGCTATCACAAACGTGGTTATTCCGCCAATAATGCCGGTTATTATCCCAATCCCGGAGTTAAATGTGTTTGTCGCAATTTCCGTAACGAAATTAACCGCCATATCCGACAAAACCGTCCAATCAATTTTCAGTTCTGAAATCAGTGCTTCCAAGGATGGATTTTCTTCCAATAACGTCAGAACCCATTGCTGAATATTCGTCACCGTCCGGGGTATCTGTTCAACTAACACGGAAAAAGTTTCCATCAGCTCCGGAATAACAATCGCCAATACAATTGCCACTACGCCAAAGACACAAATCAATGTAATAACATATGCTAGCGGCCTTCGGAAACGTTTACATTTTTCTTTTTTCACAAAAAGATTCTTCTCAATATTTTTCATTGGCACATTAAAAATGAAGGCAATTACGATGCCTATCAAAAACGGCTTTAATAATTGAAAAAGTGAGGTGATGGCCAAAAAAATCACATCCAGCCTTTGTATACAACAGTAAAAAAGCGTTCCAATCACAATAATCTGAAGAATGTGATTGCGGGTTTGTTTATCCATAGTCCTATTTCGTCTTTCCACTACAATTATAATCTGTAATAAAGTATTCCACCATTTTGAGAAAAAAACCTATTTCCCGGTATAATTACTTATCCGAACATGAAAAAAGACCACAACCGCAAAAGCTGTGATCTTTTTTCGCAAACATATGAAGATTTAAAATGGAAAAGGAGTATTCCTAGTTCATTGACATCTTTGTATACGCCTGTGCAATATTTAAAATATGATCGCCGATTCGTTCAAAATCGGTCAACAATTCCGAATACAATACACACGCTTCCTCGGAGCAGACACCCTGATGCATACGATGCAAATGCTGCTCTCTGTAATTTTCCGTCATATCGTCAATTTGCTGCTCAATAGCTGCCAGTTCAGACAACCACTGTGTTCTGTCATCCTGATTTTCACGATTTAAAATCATATCCATTGCATGGCGGATGATTTCCTGCATTTTTATAAGTTCCTCATGGGCATTTTTCGAAAAGACAATATTTTTCTTTGTCATAATGTCAACATATCCGGCAATATTTAATGCGTGATCCCCGATTCGCTCTGCATTACCGGTAATCAGGAAATATTCCTTAATCATAGCGACATTCTTATCATTATTGTTATGTACCAAAATCTGAGAAATATATTGAGACAATTCCTTATTAATCGTATCAATGTTGTCTTCGATTTTTTCAACCTGATTAAAAATTGCCAAATCCTTATCTAAAAGTGCCTGATAGCTTTGATATACATTATCTCCTGCCATTTTTAGCATGCGCGTTACTTCATGGTCCAGAATATCGGTATGAACCAACGTTGAACCCAAATTTGTCATGCCTCTTCTGAATTCTTCTGACAAGGAACCAAATGGCTGAACCTCTGTAATCCTGTCCGGTAAAATCTTTTCAGCTGCTTTTGCAAGGTAAGTTCCAAATGGAATCAACAACATGGTCGTTACAATGTTAAATGCGGTATGCATATTTGCAATCTGCGCTGCCGGCGCTCCCGGAGTAAGTGCTGCAATCCAATCTGCAATTGGCAGACACAAGCATAAAACGGTGAAAATAATCGTACCGATAATATTAAACATTAAATGGATTAAGGTCGTTCTTTTTGCGCTACGATTGGTTCCGATAGATGCCAACACTGCAGTGATACAGGTACCGATATTTTGACCAAATAATACAAACACCGCACTGGAAAACGGAATCAATCCACTGACTGCCAGCGCCTGCAAAATACCAACTGATGCTGAAGACGACTGGATAATCGCTGTAAAAACCGCACCCGCTAAAATTGCCAAAACCGGATTCTTAAAAGTCGTCATCAATTGAATGAATCCTTCTGACTGCTCTAATGGTTTCATCGCTGCACCCATCATATCCATTCCGATAAATAAAATACCAAGGCCCGATAAAATCATTCCGATATGATGCGCTTTTGGTGATTTCAAGAATACAATCATTGCCACACCGGCAAATGCAAACAACGGTGCTAACATGCCAACATCAAGAGCAATTAATTGTCCTGTAATCGTGGTACCGATATTGGCACCCATAATAATCCACACTGCCTGTTTTAAAGTCATCATTCCTGAATTCACGAATCCGACAACCATAACCGTTGTGGCAGAGGAGGACTGAATTGCTGCTGTAATTCCCGCACCGACTAATACGCCTAAAAATCGGTTTGATGTTAATTTTTCAAGAATTTGTTTCATACGGTTTGCGGCAATGTCTTCCAGCCCATTACTCATCATCTGCATACCGTATAAAAACAAAGCCAAACCACCTAAAAGTCCCAAAACTTCTGTAATTCCCATTAAAATCTCCTATTCTTTTCATAAGTTATTTCTGCTTTTTTTCGCTGTATATTTCCACACAACTCTACTAATACAATTTTATTATAAGGGTTTTCTTTCCTGTCTTTCAAGAATACCCGCTCATTCTTTACCGTATCTTTACCAAAAATTATACACCCGTCTTTGTACAGGTGTTTTAACCGGAAATTATGTCACAACACAGACAATTTGTTGAAGTTTTTATGTCTTATATGGCAAATCACATATTTTTTCATTATAATATGTTTAGTTTGAACAATAGGAGAAATTTATGGATCCAAATTATATTTCTATGGAAGAACACAAAAAAGCTTTGGATAAGGCTGTCAAAGCAGAGCGCGAGAAGTTAGCCGCCATTTCCATGCAAACCATTCTTTCCATTTGTCAGATGGTGGAAGCCAGAGACAACTATACTTTTAAGCACTCCGAACGTGTTGCCAAATATTCCTGCCTTATTGCCAAAAAAATGGGCTGGAGTTCCCGTCGTATAAAAAATTTAGAAAATATGGCCTTGCTTCATGATCTTGGAAAAGTTTGTGTAGAGGACGGAATCTTGCACAAACCAAGCCATTTAACTGACGATGAATATATGGCTATAAAAGATCATACCATTATCGGTGCCAGCATCTTGGAGGAATTAAGTTTTTTACCGGGCGTATCTATCGGTGCAAAATGCCATCACGAGCGCTATGACGGAACCGGTTACCCATATGGATTAAAAGGCGACGAAATTCCCATTGAAGCACGCATTATCTGCATTGCAGATGCCTTTGACGCCATGAATTCCAGGAGGGTCTACTCTGAAAAATCTGATAAAAACTATATTCTCCGAGAATTAGAGGCGGGACGAGGAACTCAGTTTGATCCGGTTATCTTAGATTCCTTTTTAAAAGTTTTGGAAGAGCATCAATATTTTATGTCATAATATAAAAAGAAAGGACCTTACAAAGTCCTTTCTTTTTTCTTTCCATGTTTTATTTCGCTTTTCAAACTTAGATATCTGTCATTATAAACTCTCATCATTCATTCGATATCCAACACCAAGTTCATTAATAATATAGCGGTTGTCTCCGGGTTTGGAACCTAGTTTTTTGCGAATATTCGCCATATTTACCTGTAATCGCTTAATACTTCCTACATCATCCATTCCCCAAACAGCCTTAATAATGGTTGAATAAGTCAGCACTTTTCCGCTATGTTCGGACAAAAATGCCAGGATATTATACTCTGTCTGTGTAAAACGAATTTCTTCGCTTCCCAAAGTCACGCGTCTACGGGCATAGTCAATCTTTAAATCACGAAAAACAAAACTGCCTTCCGGTCCTCTGTCCACACTTGAATTGGATCTGCGGTTACGAAGCGCAGAACGGATACGTGCCAATAATTCTGCCGTAGAAAAAGGCTTTGTTACATAGTCGTTTGCTCCCAAATCAAGTGCTGTAACCTTATCTTTTTCTGTTGTTCGTGCCGAAAGAACAATAATTGGTGTAAAAACCGTTTTGCGAATTTCTTCTATGAAATTCAATCCATCCGCATCCGGTAACCCCAAATCTAATATTACCAGATCAGGATTGTATGAAAAAAACAGCATTATCCCTTGCTTACAGGTAGACGCTGTAATGACCTGATATTCATTTGTTTCTAAAACTGTCTCTATAAAACTTTTTATATTGTTTTCATCTTCTACTACCAAAAGACGATATTTATTATTATTATTCATTTTCTTCCTCTGACTCCAACGAAAAGCTAAACGTCACTCCGCCCTCCGAGTTGTTTTTTACAAAAATCTCACTTCCGTGGGCCTTAATAATGGTTGCACATACAGAAAGACCAATTCCCATATTGCTGCGCTTTGCATCAACACTTCGTTCTCTTTCCAAATAGCCGGTAAATAAGTCCTTTAAACGTTCATGTGGGATTCCGCAACCATTATCACTGATTATAAATTTTGCCAGATTTTTTTGACATTCTACTTCCAATCGCACTTCTGTCATGCCTTTTGCATGCATCAATGCATTCTCTAATATATTCATTAAAACCTGCTCAATTAGCATGGCATCCATTGGAATGCTGATAAACTCTTCCGGAATCTTCACAACAATATTCTGCTGTGGATAACGCTTATAAAATTTCACCAGTACAGTGTCAATTAATTCTTCCAAAACAGTTGGTGTCTTGGTTACCTGAACCTTTTCACCATCAATTTTTGTAACAGAGAGGAGATTTTCAACCATTCGAACCAACCACTCAGCGTCTTCCTTCACCTCACCGATTAATTTTAAGTGCTGTTCTTTTTTCAGCGAATCATAATTTTCAATAACGGCAGAACTGGCTCCGAAAATAGACGTAAGAGGTGTCCTCAAATCATGAGATACTGCGCGCAAAAGATTGGCTCTCATACGTTCTTTGTCGCTTTCCGCTTTGATTTTTTCCTGATTTTTCAGCTGCGTCGTCAATGTACCTGTCATAATTGCAACAATTAACATAACAATGGCCGCTGATAAACACTCCGGCGTAATCAAATCAAACGCATAATATGGGAATGTAAATGCATAATTAACTGCCAACACGCTGATTAAAGATGAAGTAATTCCCCAAAAATAGCCGGAAGTTTTCATGGATATCATAAAAACACCTAAAACAAAAATCATTGGAATCAGGGTCTGAGTTTCAAAAAATTCCTGTAAAAAAACATTTAAAATAAATGTCAACACCAAAACAACAATCGTAAACAATGCATCCGAAAGTTTTAACTGCTTTAGCCATTTCTTTTTATCCATTAAATCTTCTCCTTACTAATTATCACATAAGTTATTGTACTCTTGCCTCGACGGAAAATCAATATTCGGTTATCATTCATCGTAATTAGGCTATATCTGCGTCCTTTCTCTCCGCTAGCCCATTATCGATTCATGATTGGGCTGAAACGCCTTTCAATATGACACAAAAAAAGGCCTTGGAGTGTAAACACTCCAAGACCATATATTTGCTTTTTGTTCGCAGATCCTTCGGATTACTGCGAATGCAAGAAACAACCTCGAATCCGCTTCGCTTCTTCTCGGTCATTTCTTGCATTCCAATGAATTGCAGAATATAAAAAGAACTCCTCGAGTAAACTCGGGAGTTCTTTCCATAATCTGCAATTCGCAGTAATCCTTATCTCTTTGAAAACTGTGGTGCACGACGAGCTGCTTTGAGACCTGGTTTCTTACGTTCTTTCATACGTGGGTCACGTGTTAAGAATCCAGCTTTCTTTAAGATTGGACGATATTCGTCAGAATCTACCTGAAGTAATGCTCTGGAGATACCGTGACGAATTGCACCAGCCTGTCCTGTGTATCCGCCGCCTTTAACATTTACTAAAACATCAAATTTACCAAGTGTTTCAGTAGCTACTAATGGCTGACGAACGATAACTTTTAATGTATCTAATCCTAAATATTCATCAATGTCTCTTTTATTGATTGTAATTTTACCGGTTCCCGGTACTAAATATACTCTTGCAACAGAACTTTTTCTTCTTCCTGTTCCGTAATACTTTGTTGTTGCCATGTGAACTTACCTCCTCAAATTAAAATGTTAATGTTTCCGGCTTCTGAGCTGCATGTTTGTGTTCAGGTCCAGCATATACAAATAATTTCTTGTACATCTGTCTTCCCAAAGGTCCCTTTGGAAGCATGCCTTTAACTGCAAATTCCATTACTCTTTCCGGTTTGTTTGCTAACATTTCTCTTAATGTGGTTTCTCTCATGCCACCAACATAATCAGAGTGATGATAGTAAATCTTCTGGTCTAATTTCTTACCTGTAACTTTAATCTTGTCAGCGTTAACGATGATTACATAATCACCTGTATCAACGTGAGGTGTGAAAACAGGTTTGTTTTTACCTCTTAATACTTTAGCAACTTCTGCTGCTAAACGTCCTAATGTATATCCTGTAGCATCTACTACATACCATTTTCTTTCAATCTTTGCCGGGTTGGCCATAAAAGTTTTCATTGGTTTACCTCCTGTTAAATGTATTGTTTCGTTTCTGTCGTACTTATGCGGAAATGTCCGAAACCACATAAATGTTTGTGACAGTGTCTTTCTCATCTATAATCATGTGACCTCGGGGCTAATGAGGGCACACTTTTCCTATGTCAGACTTAGATATTATATTACACGTATCCTGTCGTGTCAACTAAATTTTACCTTTTATTCTGCATTTTTTCGTTCTTTATAGAACATCATCATATCTACCGGTCCTTTTGGCGGATACCAAAACGCCTTATGCTTTTTTCCTTCGTATGTAAAGCCTAATTTTTTCAGCATATTTAAAGACGGAACATTCTCTTCGATAGCACCGGCAATAATCATATCCAGATGCAATTCTTCTAAAAGAAACTCCACCAGGGCATTCACCGCTTCAAAAGCATAGCCTTTCCTGCATTGACTTGGATTTATAATGTAACCGACCTCCAATGTATCAACCACCCTGTCTTCCGCCGGCATCAAATGTATCAATCCAAAGGCTTCATTTGTGTCTTTATGGGCAATTACAAAACGGCTTTCATCGTCTGCAAAGCCCGCCATTTTTTCAAAATATTCTTCATCCATTGTTTCTGAAGGTTCGTATCCACCATCCATATAACAGGAATTTCTATCGTGGTCCATTTCGTATAAAGGAGCCGCATCTTCGGTTTCATATCTGCGGATAATTAAACGCTCCGTTTCTATGTATAATTGCGGCAACAAAACACTGCGCACATTGTAAGCCAAAAATCCCTCGTAATCGCTATCACTTTTTTCAATTTTAGGTATATTCAAAGTAATTTCAACTTTTTTCCCATGAAGTTCGCAACGCTGTATCCGTTCTTGCTCATCCACTGTGTTATGAACAATCAGTTCCAAACCATATTTTTGGAGAATTTTCCTGTATTTCTCTACTTGATATATCATATCATTTCCTTAATCTTTATTTGTCCTTGTTTAAAAAGCTCTGCGCCGACTTATATCCGTACTTTTCTTCTGCTTCCAAAACCGCTCTGTTAATGGCTTTTCCCATAACATGGGCTGCCAAGGTGCCTACAACATCGGCACAGGTCTTGACCTTACCAACGGATAAAGCGTAAACAGAATCCCCGTCCATGGACGTATTAACCGGACGAATGGTTCTGGCAACACCATTACTTGCCATTGCAGCAACCTTATTCATTTCTGCCTTATCCAAATCACCGTTGGTAATAATCGCACCAATTGTTGTATTTAACGCAAATTTGCTTGCAATCTGCAATAACTTCACAGCATATTCTTCGCTGGAAATCATTCCGTCTTTCTTCTTATTCAAAAGACCTGCCAACTGTTTATTGGAATCCATTTCATACACATCACCGATTGCATTTACGACTACAATAGCACCAACTTTCAAGGTTCCAACCTGCACGGCATAACAGCCAAGTCCGGACTTCATTGTGGACGGATTTCCTAAAATCTTTCCGACAGTTGCACCCATTCCCGCGCCAACATTGCCGTTTCTTTCCACGTTTCTCTCACTGTCAAGGCACGCCTCATATCCCATTGCTGCGTCCGGACGTACGGTTCCGTCCACACAATTTAAGTCAAAAATGCAAGAGCCCACCACGATTGGCACAATGGCATTTCCTACTTTTACACCTCGGCCTTTTTCTTCTAAATATTTCATCACACCACCGGCAGCGTCCAAACCAAATGCACTTCCGCCGCTTAACAAAAGGCCATTGATTCCGTCATTACTCATTAATGGATTTAACAAGTCCGTTTCACGGGAGGCAGGGCCGCCACCACGGACATCAACACCGCATTTTGCCTTTTTATCACAAATAATAACCGTGCATCCTGTAGCATGTTCTTCGTTATGGGCATGTCCGATATGTACATTTTTAATATCTGTTATACTAATTTCCTTCCAGTTTGCCATCTCCATCCTCCGTAAGACTTACTCCTCGTATTCTACACCAAGCATCGTCAACCCGCATGCAGGAGCTGTAGGTCCTGCTGCCCCGCGATTCTTTGCTTCTAACATTTTTGATATCTCGGAAGGCTCAATCGAACCGTTTCCAACTTCAACCAAAGTGCCGGCAATAATCCGAACCATATTATATAAAAATCCATTTCCCGTTACGGTAATGGTAATCATTTCTCCGTCGCGAACCACATCACAGGAATAGATTTCCCGTACCGTACTTTCCACCTGAGCATTTGCCGCACAAAAACTTTTAAAATCATGTTCCCCAACGAGACAAGACGCAGCTTGTTTCATACGTTCCACATCTAAAGTTCTGTAGTAAAAATAAGAATCCTTTCTGGCAAGCGGAAGCGGAAACTCTCGATTTAAGATTTTATATTGATATGTTTTTTTGCTTTTTACGTAGCGGGGATGCCAGTCCAGAGGTACTTCATCTGATTTTTGTACCACAATATCATCCGGCAAACGCTGATTCAAAGCATAAGAAAATTTCTCCGCAGGCATTCTCGCCGATGTGGTAAAAATCGCTACATTTCCCATGGAATGCACGCCTGCATCGGTACGGGAGGCACCAATTACAGTGATTTCTTCACCTAGCAAATCCGTTAAGGCTTTATTTAATTCTGCTTCGATTGTATTGCCGTTTGGTTGCACCTGCCAGCCACAATAATTTGAACCGTCATAAGCAACATACAAACGCACTTTTTTCTCTGCCATATCCGTCTTTCCAATCTCTATGAAAAAATATATTTAAGGCAGCACCACCATAAATGCGGAATTCTGCCCTAATTATTCTTTATCCTATAAAATAATCTTTAATGCAATCAATCCGCCCAAATATCCATACAAAATAAGATACGCAAAAAAATCTCTCTTTGCATACACAAGCGGTTTCATTTTTGTTCTTCCTGCGCCACCATTATAGCATCTGGCCTCCATCGCCATTGCTAATTCCGTAGCACGACGCCACGCAGATACAAAAAGCGGCACCAATAAAGGCACTAAATTCTTAGCCTTTGTAAATATATTCCCGGATTCAAAATCCGCTCCTCTTGCCATCTGCGCCTTCATAATCTTATTCGTTTCTTCTACAAGAATCGGGATAAAACGAAGCGCAATCGACATCATCATTGCCACATCATGCACAGGCACTTTTAAAAAGGTCATCCAGTGAAGACCTTTTTCCATTCCGTCCGTTAAACGGGTCGGAGTCGTCGTTAATGTCATGATGGACGTACCCAAAACCAGATAAGACAAACGCACAATCATAAATAACGTGTTTTCCACGCCCTTGTCTGTGATTTTGATAAATTTCCACTCAAACAATGGCTGACCCGGTGTGAAAAAGAGCCCAAACATGGAGGTCAGCAACAACAAAATTAAAATTGCCTTTAAGCCGCGAACCATAAATTTAAAAGGAACCTTAGTTAACAAAATTACTCCGATTAAAAATACGGTTATCACAGCAAATCCAATTATATTTTCAAACAAAAATACGGACACAACAAAAATCAAAGCACCCATCAGTTTTACACGTGGATCCAGTCTGTGAATCACGGAATCTGCAGGATAATATTGTCCGATTGTAATGTCTCTTAACATTTTATTTCCTCAATACTCTTAAGATTTCTTCCTTTGCTTCCTCTACCGTCGTCACATCCGTACGCACAGAAAGTCCGGCCAAAGAAAGGTCATTCATAACATACGTTACCTGCGGAGCAGATAACCCCATTGCTTCTAATTCTTTATAGTGTAAAAAAACCTCTTTCGGTTCACCATCCAGTACAATCTGACCTTCATTCATAACGATGAGGCGATTCACATATGCTGCCACATCTTCCATACTGTGGGACACCAGGATAATCGTCATGTTCTGCTCTTTATGCAACTTCGCCAAACATTCAAGCAACTCATCACGACCTTGCGGGTCAAGTCCCGCTGTCGGTTCATCCAAAATCAGGACCTCCGGTTTCATTGCCAGGACTCCTGCTATCGCCACACGACGTTTTTCGCCTCCCGACAAGTTAAACGGTGACTGGTAATACATTTTTTCCGGAATTCCCACCTGGCGAAGGGCCTCAAAGGCACACAATCCGGCCTGATTTTCTTTTAATCCCTGGTTCTTCGGCCCAAAGCAAACATCTGCAAAAACAGTAGCCTCAAACAACTGGTACTCCGGATACTGGAACACCAATCCAACCTTGCTGCGCAACTCTTTTATGGAAAAAGTTCCGTCATTAATATCTTTTCCGTCAAAAAAAACATATCCGGATGTTGGCTTTAACAAACCGTTTAACAGCTGTATTAAGGTTGATTTACCGGAACCGGTATGTCCGATAATGCCGATAAACTCCCCTTTTCTAATTTCTAAATTGACATTCTTCAGGGCCTTTCGTTCAAATGCCGTACCCGGAGAATATAAATATTCTACTTCATTAACAATAATTGACATAAAATCTCCACCAGTCTTCGTCTGATATTTTTGATTTCATATACAGGAACTTATGCCTTGTCTATCGCAATTTTTGAATCGCTTTTACAAGCTCTTCCCTGGTTAAAATTCCGTCTTCCAACGGCAATCCTGCTTTTTTCAGTTCATGGGCTAAGAGTGTAACCTGCGGAACATCCAAATGATACTCTTTTAAACTTTCCACTTTGGAAAAAATCTCTTTCGGAGTTCCCTGTAAAACCACCTTTCCCCGGTCCATAACAAAAACCTTATCTGCGTCTACAACTTCTTCCATATAATGGGTAATCAAAACAATTGTGACGCCTTTGGTTTTATTTAATTCTTTAATCGTATGAATAACATCTTTTCTACCGATTGGATCAAGCATTGCGGTCGGCTCATCCAAAATAATGCATTTTGGCTGCATTGCAATAATTCCCGCAATTGCCACACGCTGCTTTTGTCCGCCGGAAAGTTTGTTTGGCGAATCGCTTCGATAAGCTTCCATACCAACAGCGGAAAGACTTTTTGCAACTCGTTCCCAAATCTCATCCTTGGCAACGCCCATATTTTCCGGTCCGAAGGCTACATCTTCTTCTACAACACCTGCAACAATCTGGTTGTCCGGATTTTGGAATACCATTCCGGCACTTTTACGGATTTCCCACACTTTATCATCATCCAAAGTATTTTTTCCGTCAATCCACAGTGCACCTTCTGTGGGAGACAAAATCACGTTCATATGTTTTGCCAAAGTTGATTTGCCCGAACCATTATGGCCCAAAATAGCAATAAAATTACCTTCTTCTATCTCTAAGTCAACGCCATCCAAAGCCGTATCAATGCCTTCTACATTGCCTTCTTCGTCACGGCGAATATATTCAAATACTAATTTTGAAGCACGGATAATTCCCATAATGCCTCCTTAATGTTTACTCTATATAATCTTCATACTTCGTTAGCTGACCTTCCAGTTTCATATGTTCAAAGTTGTTCTGTCTTAATGCCTCGTACAGTACAATCGCTACAGAATTGGAAAGATTTAATGATCGGGTTTCCCCAACCATCGGAATACGAATACAATCATCTTTGTGATGCGCCAATATTCTTTCCGGAATACCGGCACTTTCTTTTCCGAACATAATATAACAGTCCGGCTCAAAATGTGCATCGGAATACACATTTTTTCCCTTTGTAGTCGCCATATATATCTTGGCATTTGGATTTTTCTGTAAAAAATCCTCATAGTTTACATAGGTAGTCACATCCAAATCCGGCCAGTAATCCAGGCCTGCGCGCTTTATTTCTTTTTCATCCAGTTTAAATCCCAACGGTTCAATCAAATGAAGGCGTGTTCCCGTTGCCACGCAGGTTCTTCCGATTGCTCCGGTATTAAAAGGAATTTCCGGTTCATATAATACAATGTTTAGCTTTGCCATTTTTATCTACCTACCTAAATCTATTCCAACATTTCCGGTTCTAAGAACGCACTTCTTATCTCCGTCTTTTCTCTCTATATATGACATACACGTAAACGCCTGCTAAAAGGCGCTTACGTGTCGTTGAGTGTCAAATATATTATTTCTGTTCTGCTCTTAATTTATTGATGAATTTTTCCATCTTGTCCATTGCTTTTTCTAATTTTTCAATGGAATATGCATAAGAAATACGTAAGAAGCCTTCACCACTGTCACCGAATGCTGTACCCGGAACCACTGCAACTTCTTCTTCACGTAAAAATCTCATTGCAAATTCTTCGGAAGTTAATCCGAACTGCTGAATGGATGGGAATACATAGAATGCTCCGTATGGTTCAAAGCACTGAATACCCATTTCTCTAAAACGTTTCATGAGATATTCTCTACGTTCATTGTATTTTCCTCTCATGAATGCTACATCTTCATCAGAATTTGCTGCTGCATCAACACCTGCATACTGAGCCGTTGTCGGAGCACACATAATGCAGAACTGATGAATCTTAACCATCTGCTGCATAATTAATTCAGGAGCACATAAGTAACCAAGTCTCCATCCTGTCATTGCATGAGATTTGGAGAAACCATTTACTAATACGGTTCTTTCTTTCATACCTTCGTAGTTAAGAACAGATACATGGTCTCTTCCGTATGTTAATTCTGCATAAATTTCATCGGATAACACGAATAAATCATATTTTTTAATAATCGGAACAATGGCATCCAAATCTTTCTTTTCCATAATAGCGCCGGTTGGGTTATTTGGGAAAGGTAATACCAATAATTTGGTTTTTGGTGTGATTGCTGCTTCCAATTCTTCTGCTGTTAAACGGAATTCATTTTCTTCTTTCAAATTAATGATAACCGGTGTCCCGCCTGCCAATACACAACATGGTTCATAAGAAACATAGCTTGGCTGTGGAATTAATACTTCATCGCCCGGATCAAGCATTGCACGCATTGCAAGGTCGATACCTTCGCTACCACCAACAGTCATGATGATTTCTTTGTTCGGATCATATTCGATATCGAATCTTCTCTTTAAATATTTTGCAATTTCATTTTTACATTCTTTCAAACCTGCATTGGAAGTGTAAGCAGTCTTACCTTCCTGTAAAGATTTGATACCTGCTTCTCTGATGTGTTCCGGTGTTACGAAATCAGGTTCACCAACTCCTAAAGAAATTGCATTTGGCATATCTGCCGCATAGTCAAAAAAGCGACGAATGCCGGATGGTTTCACAGTCTGAACTGTTTTTCCTAATGGACTTCTCATAAATTTGCTCTCCTACTTGTCTTTTATTTATTTTATACGCTGTTAAAGTACCTTATATAGTTCGTCTGTTTTCGGTGGTTCCAAAAATCTTCTCTCATCCTGATTGCACAACACGCGGTCATTTCCGGTTGTTGCTTTTCCGATGACTTTCGCTGCAATGCCTTCTTTTTCCAAAGCCTGCACCAATCCGTTTCCATCGGCTGCTGCCATCAACATGCTTCCGCTGGAGATCAATTCATAAGGATTGATTCCGAAGAACTCACAAACTTCTATTGTTTCCTGCTTAACAGGTATTTTTAACAAATCAACTTCTAAACCGATGCCTGAGGCCTCCGCCATCTCCCAAAGAGCTCCGAAGATTCCTCCTTCGGTTACGTCATGCATAGCATGAACGCCCTGCTTTACAGCAATCATACCTTCCGGTACAACCGAAAGGTACGTTCTAAAGCTTTGTGCTTTTTTTATAAAATCCTTGGAAAAGCGGGCAGAAAGTTCCTTTTCTTTTTCTGTTGCCACAATGCTTGTACCCTCAAGGCCAATCCATTTGGTCAGAACGATATCATCACCCGGCAATGCTCCGCCGGTTGATACCAAAGCATTCTTTTTTGCTTTTCCCACACCGGTCACCGTTACCACCGGCTGATTTACCACCTTCGTAACTTCTGTGTGACCTCCCATAATTTGCATATGAAGGGTTTCACAATTCTCCTGCATCTGACGCATCAACTGCTTTAACTCAGCCTCATTGGTTCCTTCCGGAAGCAACAAACTAATCATTGCACCGATTGGTTCTGCACCGGAACTGGCCAAATCATTTGCAGTTATTTGAATGGCGTATACCCCTATGTCCTGACTGGCTCCGGTAATTGGATCCGTGGAAAGTACCAAAACTTCATCTTCTGCAACTTTGACCGCGGCACAATCTTCACCAACGCCTGCCCCGAGTACAATCTCCGGGCGTTTTGTCTTTATCTCTTTCAGCACGGAGCGCTTTAAAATGCTCTCCGAAACCTTGCCTGTCTTCATTTATTCTTCGCCTTCCTGACTGTCTGTATCCTGTGTATCATCAACACTTGCGCCGGAACCTCCATCCAACTCGCTGTATTTTTCAGCCACTTCCAGGACATGACTAATCTGTCCTGTACGGATGGTTTCTTCAATTGCCTCTCTCATTTCTTCAATCGCTTCTTCGTTATCCGTTTTCATACCAACTTCATAACGGGCCGGTGACTGCGCATAAGTACTGTTGTTTACCTTTTCTTTACTAATCTGTACACCGTTTTCATAGACAACTTTCCATAAGCATGCTTTGTATCCAATATGGATATCCTGAAGACACTTTACATATCCGAATGGTTCATCCACTTCTGTAATAACCGGATCCGGGAATGTAATCTCAAGAATTTCCGGTTCAAATTCAACGACTCTGTTCGAGCTTCTTGTTTCCACACCGTAAATGTTAAAATACAAGACGCCATCTTTCGTGTATCCTTCAATATAAACCGGATGTTCTAAGTTATTAACAAATTTCAAATCTTTATGAGTACCTGCAATTGCGGCATCCTCTGCCGGCTGTACATATCCTACAATCATAGAATGCGGTGCACGCTGTGTAATCTCCAATTCCGCACGTAAAACTGCATTATAAAGAGTGGTAGATACCTGACAAATACCTCCGCCGTAAGATTCAACAACGTTTCCGTTCTCGTATGCAAAACCAACGCCGTATCCGTTCTCTGCAGTAAATGGTGTAACCGCATCATGAACAGAAAAGGTTTCTCCCGGATATACCATCCATCCGTTAATCTTGCTTGCACCGTTTTCAACGTTCTGATTTCTACCCGGTGTTTCTGTCATGTAGATTGTTGAGAAAGATCCTAATAAGTCGCGAACCAGTGCCAACTCTTCTTCGCTTCCCAACGGTTCCGTAATATCAGCAACAAGTTCAATCTCCTGCTTGCCCGGAACATATTCATTTGCAAAGAAATCCACCAGATAGGAATAGGTGTTTTCAACATTCAAAACTGCACCAATGCTACCCGGAACTGTAATGAAGTTATTACCTTCTTTCATCAAGCTCCAGTTCTTCGATTCTACACACAAGGTCTTTTGTTTTTCATTTAAAAATGTTCTCAAAAGATTCTCATCCGCTGCAAAAACTGTACGTAATTCTACACTGGCAGCCTCCAAATCTTTCTGCTCTTTAAATCTCTTAATCAGATTTCCTGTACGGCCTACGCTATACGCCTCTGCTGCCAGATTCTGATTCATCCATTGAAGTCCGATATCGGATGGCATAATTTCAACATAACGATTCTCGATTCGGAAGATAATCTTTTGTTCCAAAAGGTCTTCTACATAATCCTTCATCATCATTTCCGCATCTTCTTTTGTCATTCCTGCCAAAGAAATGCCGTTGAAATATACTCCTTCATAAATAGTATCTTCTGTATTATTTTCTGCATGTACATTCAGTACTCCCGCTCCCATAAAAATCAGTACTGCGCAAAGCATTGGGAACCATTTCATTACTTTTTTCATACATTTTCCTTTCATGATCCAATACATTTCTGCTTAAATTACAAAGTTATTCAATGTAATTTTATCACATTTTTTCGGATTTACAATAGATTTTCTATTGGTATTTGTATTATAATGATACCAAACTTACATTAATGCGGATGCGATTACAGGAACAACCATTAAAAGCACTAAAATGATTGCAATAATCTGAATCATACGTTGTTTTCTTTTTCGACTCATAGCTACACCTCCAAACTCCAAAGAAAGGACTATTTATGCCAATACCATATTTTTTCTCTATCTTTTTAATCTTCATCGGCTGGTTCGCCATCAAGCGTGCCCAGGCCGCCAAAAAAGAGCGTGAATCCAAAGAAGCTTTCTGGAAAAAAGAGGAAGAAGCCAATGTCACCAGACGAAAGGATCTTTCCACTCTTTCCTATGTTAAGATTCCGTACGAACGCCTTCCGTTTGGCTTGATTTCCTCTCCGGAAATCAAGGAACAGGAAGATACTCTGCGTTCCTTATCCGGCCAAGACATCTTAAATCTGTCCGGAATCAGCAACACTGACTTAAAGCTTACTTACGGCGCTGCAAACCTACCTGTATTAAGCGAATGCGACGAACGCTTCACCATCCTTTGCATTGCATTAAATCAATGGGGACTCCTTCTGAACGAAGCCACGCAGGAAGACGCCGCACGACAGGTTTTTGAATTTGCCGTCTCTGCCGGTTCGGATATCGGTGTCACTTATACTACACTTGCTACGATTTATTTAAACCAAAATAAAGCGCATCTGATTCCCGAACTTATTAAGCAGGCGGAACGATTAAACACTCTTTCCAAAAAAACAATTATACTCAAACTTTCGGAATTCGTCCATAAGTAAATAGGATTTTATCAATTTTACGGGAAGCCTCATTTCTTGTCAGGCTTCCTAATTCTATGCCTTCTTTTATGTTGTGATATTCCATCAATTCCTTCAATTGACGAATCTGTGCTTTTGTTACCGGGCTTTGCTTTTTCACCTTATAATGGACTTCTTTCGGCACAAACCATTCCGGCTGTGCTTCCGGTCTTTTCATCATCCATTGAAGCAACAAATGGGTCATCTTCGCATCATCAGTCGCCCGATGTGCCTGCATCGGTTCAATGCCGGCATACTTGCACAAAGCTTTTAATGATTTTTTTTGCTCTTTTGGCAAAAACTTTCTGGCAATCAGCAAAGTATCCACCATCCGGTTTAAAAACTCGACTTTGTGATTAATGGCACAGGTTTTCAAAAAACTGATATCAGAAATGATGTGATGTCCCACGAGAGGAAGTTCCCCGGCAAAATCCTTAAACGCCAAAACTCCTTCCCAATCTTCTACCCCACTTGCCAGCATCGCGTCTGTCAATCCTGTCAATTCTTTGATTTCTTCGTCAATTTTGCGATGGGGATTCACCAATACGCTGAAGCTGTCCATAATCTGACCATCCATAACCTTTACAGCACCAATCTCGATAATGCGGTCCTCCTTCGGATTGAGTCCCGACATTTCCAAATCAACACTTACATATTCCTTTAACAAGTCTTATCCTCCGCAACACATATATCTTGCAAATAACAGTTTTTGCAATCCGGTTTTCTTGCCACACAATAACTCCGCCCCAGGGAAATCACATGGATGTTATATAAAATCCAGTCTTCCTTCGGCAAAACCTTCATCAAATCCATCTCTATTTTCTCAGGGTCCGTTTCCTTCGTAAAACCAAACCGTTTCGAAATTCTTTTCACATGCGTGTCCACTACGATGCTTGGTTCTTGATAGATATTTCCGCGAATAACATTGGCAGTCTTTCTTCCAACCCCTGCCAAAGTCAGCAAATCCTCCAGTTTAGACGGGACCTTTCCGTCATACACTTCGATTAGCCGTTTCGCACATGCAATAATGTTCACCGCCTTATTATGATAAAAGCCGGTGGAATGAATATCATCTTCCAATTCCTTCAAATCTGCATTCGCAAATTTTTCCAAAGAATCGTACTTTTGAAACAACGTCTTTGTAACAATGTTAACTCTTGCATCCGTACACTGTGCACTTAAGATTACAGCAATTAATAGTTGCCAGTCATTTTCATGATTCAGGTAACATATCAAATCCCTGCCGTATACTTCATCCATGCGTCTTAAAATTTCCAACATTCTTTCTTTTTTCGTCATCTGACCGTCCTCGTCGCAGCATCCCATGTAATCGGACTTCTGTCTTCATAATCAAAAATCACCGTAGTTTTCTTTTTTTCCAACCCACCCGCAAAATTATAGTCAAACGTTTCCATATGCCTTTTCACACCATGCTCTTTTTTAAAAGCAAGCTGCTCTTTTGTCATCGGTGCACAGATTTCCGGCCTGCTCTTAAGGTTTTCTCTCAGATATAAATCATATACGGCCGCCTGCTTGTAGCACTCATAACCCTTATTATCCACCATTTGCGCAAACTGCAACAGCATATCCATTCGCATCCCACGGGACATTTTTGCCGAAAGCGGATTCTTTTCTGCCAAGAAGCTCCCAAGGGCTTCGTACAACTTATACGGAGAGTCAAACTGTTTTTCCAACAACCGTAAAACCGTTTTATACTGTCCGCTGTTGTAGTACACTTCAACCATCTCTTCCACTTGCTTTAGGGCAAGGATTTCTCCATAGGATATCCACTTTGTTTTCAATACTTCATATGGTGGCCGCTCATGAAAAATGCTTTCATAAACTTCTTTCTGTTCCTCCATATAGGAGCCCTTAAGCACTTTTAAAAAGCCAAGCTGCAACTGATGCGGGCGATGGGCATATACATCGTCAAAAGACTTTTTAAACCGCGCAAACGTTTCATATGGCAATCCGGCAATCAAATCCAAATGAATATGGCAATTGCCTGCCTGCATTAAATAATCCACATTTTTCCAAATCTTATGGAAAGATGAATTTCTGCGGACTTCTTTTAAGGTTTCTTCATTGGTTGACTGTACGCCGATTTCTAATTGCACCAATCCCGGCCGAAGGGAAGCTAACAGTTCCACCTCTTCTTCCCCAAGCAAATCCGCTGCAATTTCAAAATGAAAATTGGTAATACCGTTATCGTGTTCTTTTATATAACGCCACACGCCCAGAGCATGCTCTTTTTTTGCATTAAATGTACGATCCACAAATTTTACCTGGGGCACTTTTTGGTTCAAAAAAAGGTTCAGTTCTTCATAAACTTTCTCAAGGCTTTTAAACCGTAACCGTTTGTCCACGGAGGACAGACAGTAGCTACAGGAAAAAGGACAGCCTCTGGAAGACTCATAATACAAAATACGATGTTCCAAGTCCTGCAAATTTGAGTACGGAAATGGCAAATCATCCAAATTCATCGGTTCCCGTTCCGGATTTGTCACAATGTTTCCGCCATCCCGGTACACAATTCCCTTAATGTCCGAAAGGTTGGTAAAAGAATGCTTGCAAAGTTCTAAGAAGGTTTCTTCCCCTTCCCCGCGCATAACTCCGTCCACGCCGGACATTTCCTTTAAGAAGGATGAACCGTTGTAGGAAACTTCCGGGCCACCTACCCAGATTTGCATCTGCGGACAGATTTTCTTTAATTCTACAATCAACTCTCTCACATATGCAATATTCCAAATATAACAGGAAAAACACACCACATCCGGGTTGTCCTTATAAATACCGGCTAAAATATCATCCGCATTATGATTGATGGTATATTCTTTTTTCTCCACCTTCATCCCGTGTGTATTAGCATAGGTCTCTAAACAATAAACCGCCAGATTAGAGTGAATGTATTTTGCATTAATCGCTACCAACGAAATTTTCATATTTTCCTTCTTCCAAAAGCGTAAAAAGGGGCGGGCCGCCCATAGAACGGCACCACAACCCCCCTAACGTCTAACTCATAATAATTCTTTTAATCGTCAAATGTCTTGCCTCTTCGTCTGCAGACATATCCACATCTTCTCCGGTTCGTATCATACGAATCTTCGGACGCAAAATAAAATCCGGATTATTCTGTACAACAACCGCCTGGCTTCCATCACTTAATTCAATCTGTGCCCCTACCGGATAAATGGCAATTTTTTTCAAAAATACTTGCAGTACTGCAGGGTCAAATTCCTGACCGTTTCCTGCCATAAGATATTCCACCGCATCTCCGTTTGACCATGCCGGTCTATATGGACGATTGGACGTCAACGCATCATATACATCCACTAATTTAATGATTCGGGCAAACAACGGAATATCTTCTCCGCTTCGTCCTAACGGATAACCCTCTCCGTTAAACCATTCGTGATGCTGGAACACGCCCTGATGAACATATCCGGAAAAAGAATATTTTTCCCGCAAAAAGTCCATGCCTGCATAGGCATGTGTATGCATGAGTTCTCTTTGCTCATCGGTCAACGGAATCTTTGCATTCAGTACTTCTACCGGAATAAAACGCTTTCCTACATCATGAAGCATCGCTGCAATGGTTAACTGTTCCAGCTCTGTTTCCGACAACCGCATTCCTGCGCCAACCATGGCAGAAAGTACACCAACATTGACACAGTGGAAATAGGTATAATCATCGTAACGTTTTACATCCAGCATGTTAAACATAACATCTCCCTGATCCAACACACTTTCTACAATGCTTTTTGCTACATTTTCAATGGAACGCTGGGAAACATACTCTTCCTTGCCACGCATAAACATACTGTTAATAATGCCCAGTGCTTCTCTTTTTACTTCCGGACGGATCACCTCGTGAATCTCAATTCCTTCGGAAAATTCATCATCGATATATACGCCCGGGAACCCCTGTTCATCTAAGCCGTTAATATATTCCGGACTCAAAATCAAATGTCTCGCCAAGAGCATACGTCCGTTTCCGTCATATACATCCTGCCCTAAAAGCATACCCGGCTCTAACATAGACATTGGAACATATCGCATAGTTTTTCTCCTTTGTACTATTCGTTTACCATAACAAATTGATTTTCATCTGTTTCAATACAACTGCAAGTGATTTCATCCCCTACCTGTACAAAGATTAAATCTGCATTTTCACTAAATTTCTGGAAGAAAATTCTTCCCTGTGTATCTCCTAAGTAAACATAGGTGTTTCCGTCAATATCCACAAAACGAACCACTTCAACCGTAAAGGTCATCTCTACCGTTTCACCTTCGTATCCAATATCCGGTGTCTGTGTATCATCTTCGCTTCCGTTGTCCGGATTGCTGTTTTCAATACCCAACAATTCACGGTACGCATCAAAACACTCTTCCATCGTTTCTCCGGTTGCAACCAGGTTGTACTGTTCCACATTTACCATCGCATACATTTTTACAATGCTATTTGCATCTTTTAAAACCATAATATAGGTGGCATTTCCGTCAACATTAATTAAAGACGGGAAGGATGCCATATAGCGTTTTTCCTGCACTTCTCCCTGTGCTGCTGCCATTGCCGAGCTTTCATCCGCTCCTGCCACTGCAAAATAACGGGCTTCACCGGTTCTTTCATTTACCATGATAAATCCAATATTGGAAGAGTCCTCATTTACGGATGTCACACCGGTATAAATCCAGATGTCACCATCCTTTGCAATATAACCGTAATCTGCCGCATAGTGGCCCTCATTTTCCCCTTCATACTGCACGGTTTCTGTACTCTTCATACAACCTTTTTTGCCAAAAAGACTATTTAAAAAGCCGTTGCTTAAGTTTCCGTACCAATCAAACTGTTTTACCAGTAAATTGCCGTCAAATGCAATATCAATCCAGTTCGGAACTTCCTGAATATCATAATATGCAGTTTCTCCCGTACACGGATCACAAGTTACCACACCCTTTACGGTTTCCCCGCCAAAGAGTCCGATGCTGTACTTCATAACGCTTGCCACATAAAATGGCTTACCGTTTTCATCAATCTCAAAGTGGATATTGGAAAAAATGGCCGTCGGATATTGGAAGCGCAAATGTCTTTGTAAATCCTTGGAAAAATAAGAAGACGGAATGTACTTCATGCCATTTTCCACTTCCATATATTCTGTGGTCTGTTTTACCGGGTCAACGGTTACATAACCCGGAACTCCCTCGTTTTTATTGCCCATGTATTTGAAAAATCCTGCATATTCCAAAGCAGACACTTTTAATGGATATCCTTTAAAGTCAATCTGGCTGTAATCGTCTGACACGTTAAACTGGCTGACAACATTAGAAAGGCTTCCAATCTTACGGTCTCCTAAGATTCTTGCACTGTTGGTATCCATCAAAGCCACCTTGTCTAACACAACGGATTCATCAATATCCTGCGAAAAATCGCCTTCCTGGATGTTTAAGATAGATGCATAAGAGGATGCATGAAAAATCGGCGCTCCGAAAAGACCTCCGAATACCAAAACACCAATCACCAGTGCCGCACACACAACCAAAACGGTTGTAAAAGATGCTTTCATTTGTCTTCCTCTTGCAAAAAAACGTTTAAAATCAAATCTTTCAATCCCGGACGCACGATAAACGGCATTTAAAATAATTGCCGGAATAATCATTACCGATAATAAAAAGGTCCAAAACGCTTTGCTGTGAATATTTAGCGGCGGCAACATAAAATAATAACAGCCTGCCACAAACAGCAGCCACATTGCAATAAAAATTACTTTCTTTTTCATAGGATTCTCCTCACTTTTCATTTTCTTTATACAAAATTCACTTTATACAATTACAGTCCGTTTCTAATACTTTGTAACCATTTCACGGGTAATATCCTTTAACGTGGCTGCCCCGCACATGGTCATGGTATCTTCCAATTCGTTTTTCAACTTATTGACATAAGTCTGAATCCCCTCTTCTTCTCCACCATAAACCGCTGTCACAAAAGGTCTGGCAATCATCACACCGTCTGCCCCAAGTGCTAACGCCTTAAACACATCCGCGCCAGTTCTTAAGCCTCCGTCAATCAAAATCGTAGTCTTGCCTTTTACCGCTTCTACAATTTCCTCCAACACCTCAACCGTAGCCGGACACCCATCCTGAACCCTGCCACCGTGATTGGATACAACAATGCCGGCAGCACCTGCTTTTACCGCTTTTAATGCGCCTTTTGCAGTCATAATTCCTTTTACGATAAACGGCTTATCGGTCATTGCCACTATTTCTTTTAATTCTTCGACGGATTTTCCTCCCGCAGGCGGAACCATTTTACGAAGAAACGGTAACCCCGCAGCATCCACATCCATTGCTACTGCAAATGCATCACTGTCCACAACCAATGCCATTTTTTCCTTTACAACATCAATGTGCCATGGCTTAATGGTTGGCACGCCCATGCCGTTTTCTTTTTTAATCGCCTCCATAGTCGCCTTAAATACGGCTTCATTTGGTCCGTCTCCGGTAAATGCCGCAATTCCTGCCTTTTTACACCCGGATACCAAAATGTCGTTGTACTGATTATCATCGTATTTATCGCCATAATGCATAAACACAGATCCTACCGGCCCTGCAAAAACCGGAATTTCAAATTCACGGCCAAACAAAGTAGCCTTTGTAGATACCCTTTGCACCGCAGTTAATGTGTCCATATTCACGCGGTAATCCTGCCATTTTTTATAATTTCTGATGGCTCCGTCACCACTTCCTTTTGCCCCCGGTCCCGGAATATGATTGCCGCATGCAACGCCGTTACACACATCGCAAGCCTTACATAACGTTCCCATATTTCCTCTTGCAGCCTGTAGCACTTCCTGATAAGTCATGTTTACGACCTCCAACACTCATAGTTATTGAAATTATACCACTTTTTAAGCATACGCTCAATATTTATTCGCAACAAAAAATCCTGCAAATCCGTTCCGGAATCTGCAGGATGAAAAGACTAAAGAATATTTCTGATAAATTTCGCCAATCGTTTATATACAAGGAATGTCACCACTGACACGATGGTGTATTTTAACAAGTTAAACGGCAAGATGGAAAAGAGCATCAGGGTGAACATATCATGAATGCCCGGAATCACCTGGGTTCCCATTCCGATAATGGCTTCAATCGGCATTTTAAACGCTTTCGCATAAACCGGGAACATAACAAAGGTATTCATTAAGACCGCTGCAATTGATACGATAACGGTACCGGTTATCAAAGACACAACTGCTCCGCCTCTTGTTCTTAATTTTCTGTATAAAAGCACAGCCGGAAGCATGTAGCTTAAACTTAAGACGAAGTTGGCCAGTTCTCCTACACCTGCTGTAATGGTTCCGTTCAAAAGGAAATTTAATAAAATCTTGATAACGATGATAAGAGTTCCTACTCCCGGTCCCAAAATAAACCCGCCAAGGATAACCGGCAAATCAGAAAAATCCATTGATATAAAAGCCGGTGCCGGTGGCATATAGAACTCCAATAACATCAGCACACCACTGATTGCTCCTAACATAGCTGCAACAACCAGCTTTTTTGTTTTTGACGCACTCTTTGTACGACTTTGTTTGTTTTCCATTGTGTTTTCCATAAAACCTCCAAAAATTAAATATTGTTTTAACTTTGAGGCTTTCTCTGTTTTTACATAAGAAAAAGCCTCGAGACGGAATACATCTCAAGGCTTGAAACTACTTCATAAAAACCGGGAAACGTAACCATCTTTTCTCATCCGGACTATACCGTCGGTTATGGAATCTCACCATATCGGCCCGCAAGCGGGTTCGTGGACTTTACCACCGGTCAGGACTCTCACCTGCCCCAAAGATAATTATTGGTCGCTTGTAATTATAACGCTATTCTTTCGAAATAGCAATGCTATTTTTAAAGTTCTCGAATGACAGAAACCACCATCTGATATCGCTTGTCAAGTTCCGGCATTTGCTCTCTGACACCGGTCAGCGCACCTGCCCGAAGCGTTTCCACCATTGGCCCCAACACTTCCACAATCCCTGTCATGCTTAAATTCGCACAGACACCTTTTAACGCATGGGCCCGTTCGAATAATTGCTCTGCGGTGGCATCCGGAGTATCTGCCTCTTTCTGAAATGCCGCATACAAATCATTATCCAAAAATTTCTTTAAAAACTTTTCAAACATCTGCTCACTTTTCATAAATCTACGCAGGCCATCTTCCACATCGATTCCCGCATTCTGTAATTTTACCAAATCCATTGCTCTTACCTCCAAATACATTTCCCACTATAACATCAACGTCACGATGTCGTCAAATCGAATCTCTTTTTCCAACATTTTATTACGCATCAGTTCCTCATGTTCCGGTGCTGTTATATACGCCAAACCGCAAGATGATGTAATAGCCTTCGGCACCGGAATGATTCGTCCCGGCATATGGTCTGACTGCATTTCCTTTTCCATTTTCATCGCCATTGCCGTAGATGGAAAGGTAATAACCAATGTTAATGTTTTACTTCTCATAAAAACCCTCTTATTTTGTTTTCTTTTAACCCAACGTATTTTTACTTCTTTCGCTAACAGTGACATTACTCCTCGGTTGCAAGTATTTTAACTGCTTCAATTGCCGCAAGTACCTCTTCTTTGGTTGTAAAATGTGAAAAGCTGAAACGAACCGCCCCCTGGTCTACTGTTCCTAAGCATTGATGCATAAGAGGTGCACAATGTGCGCCTGCTCTGGTTGCAATTTCAAATCTTTGCTCCAATTCATCGCTTACCGCTGAGGAATCATAATCACCAATATTCATCAATACAATCGGTGCTCTCATAGCTGCTGAAAAATCACCATACACTTTTACATCCGGAATATCTTTAATACCTTCATAAAACATACGCATTAAAGATAGTTCGTACTCTCTTAACGCATCCAGATCCTGCTCTTTAAAATACAATAAAGCCGCACGAAGACCTGCTAACGAATGAACATTTGCTGTTCCGGCCTCTAAAGCAGTTGGCATGTCCGTCGGATGATGCCGGTCATACGAATGAACTCCGCTTCCGCCTACTTTAAACGGGCGGATATTGACACCTTTTCTGACACAAATCGCACCTGTACCCTGCGGTCCTAACAACCCCTTATGTCCTGTCATACAAAGTGCAGAAATATTCATCCGTTTCATATCAATTGGGAATACTCCTGCAGTCTGTGAAGCATCTACCACAAAAAGAATATTGTGTTTTTTACAAATCTGGCCGATTGCTTCTAAATCATTCATATTTCCCGTAAGATTGGAAGCATGGGTACAAACGATCCCTTTTGTATTATCTTTAATCATACCTTCCATCTCTTCTAAAGAAATGTTACCTTTTTCATCCGTCATTACAAAGGACAATTCCATTCCGGCATCCTCTAAATAAAAAAGAGGCCTTAAAACAGAATTATGCTCCATTGCCGTGGAAATCACATGATCTCCCGGGCCGAATAACCCACGGATTGTTGTATTCAAACTTTCGGTCGCATTGGATGTAAAAGCTACAAACTCCGGACCGTCACCATTAAATTTCTCGTTTAATAATTCTCTCGTATCAAATAAAACACGATTACTTGCAAGTGCAGACTCGTAAGCTCCTCTGGACGCATTACCCATAGTCATAATCGCATCTTTCACTGCATCTGCAACTACCTGTGGTTTGTGCAGTGTTGTCGCAGCATTATCCAAATAAATCATAATATCACCTATCATACAACCATTCGGGCACGAACATCAAAAATCGATCTCCATGCCCGTCGGTTGTGTTGTTTTATAATTGTTTTGTTAAATTAAATTATGGTTTAATAATTAAATCAGCATTCATCATTGTTTCCACAATGTCATACATATTGGTTACAGTTCCCACCTGTAACTGATCGGATAAGTTGTAGTAATTTAAACATGTTCCGCAGGTTGCAATTTCAACGCCCTGAGCTTCTAAAGATTTCAAATCTTCTAAAGAAGCGCTGCCTGTGGTCGGAATGGTTGCACCACCATTGTAGAATAAAATCTTTGCCGGAAGAGTATCCTGCTGGGTTAACGCATAGATAAATCCTTTGATTAAAACCTTTCCTAACTCTTCATTTCCTAATCCCATACAATCTTTATCAATTGCAACAACAACTCTTTTGCTTCTTGCATCCGGAGCGCAGTATGTAGCTTCATCTTCTGAAATCACAGCACCTTCTCCGACGGTAATTACAACTTTGTACTCTTTGTCTGCAATCTTTTCAGACTTTACTTCGAAGCCTTTCTGGTTTGCCATCTTTGTAAGATTCTGAACAGCGATTTCGTTGTCAACAGATACCTCTACAACTCCTGCTCCGTTCATTTCTTTGATTGCGTTTTTGGTTTTTACTACCGGGATTGGGCACGCATCGCCCATTGCATTAACTTTAATCATGATTTAACTTCCTTTCTTGTTCTTTTAAATATAGTTTTAAATCAAATAAATTTCTTTCTCTTTTCGTTCGGTCACTTCTCCGACTATCGCTGCCTCAATTCCCTCGTCTTGTAACTCTTTTAAAAAGCTCTGCGCGTCCTGGCTTTTTACTGCGAACAACAACCCGCCCGATGTTTGCGGATCAAGTAAAATTTCCTGCATTGCAAACGACACGGTTCCGTAGTCCACATGGCCCTCTAAATGATTTCTGTTTTTCTGTCCGGATGCTGTAATCAAAAATTCGTTGGCATGTTCATACGCTTCTGCAATATATGGAACTTTTGACGTATCAATCATACAGGACATTTTCTTTCCCATCATTTCATACAAATGTCCTAAAAATCCAAATCCTGTAATATCCGTACAAGCATGAACTTCATATTTCTTTGAAATCTCAGAAGGACGTCGATTTAGCCGGGTCATATTTTCAATCGCCTCATTCATTGCTTCCTTACTCGCTTCACCGATTCGGTCCGCTGTACACACGATTCCTACACCAAGTTTTTTCGTAACGATTAGTACATCCCCGGTTTTTCCGCCATCGTTCGGATATATCTTGTCCGGATGTACAATACCGGTAACGGATAGGCCATACTTTACGCCTTCATCGTTAATGGAATGTCCGCCGGAGAGTACTCCGCCGGCTTCCAATACTTTTTCCGCGCCGCCTCTAAGAACCTCATCCAACACAGAAAAATCGCCATCCTCAGGGAAACACAAAATATTAAGTGCTGTTTTAACTTCTCCGCCCATTGCATATACATCGCTTAATGCGTTACATGCCGCTACTTTTCCGAAAATGTACGGATCTTCTACCATCGGCGGAAAAAAGTCCAGCGTTTGAACAATGGCAATATCATCCGTCAATTTATAAACCGCCGCATCATCACTGCTTTCGTATCCAATTAAGAGATTATCATCCTTCAACCCTCTTGGCAACGATTCTAAAATTTCACTAAGGATTCCCGATCCTATCTTTGCCTGTCAACCGCCACCGGTGCAAAACTTTTCTGTTTTTGCCATCGCTCTTACCTCCTAACCAAATACTGTACTTATTCCAGTCCGCCTTTGTCTCGCACGTTGATTACGTACTTCCAAAATTGTTCAGCCGTTGGGGACATCGACGTACCTTTATGTCTTACCATATAAAAATGCCTCAAATTGCTTTTTCCTTTTATTTTAAAGCATCGAATCTCGTCGCACCATGTTAATTCCTTCATTGCGAGGCCCGAAATAACAGACACCCCAAGTTCTGCCGCAACGGCTCTTCGAATAGCGTCCATATTATTCATATGTGCAACAATTTTAACTTTCTTCAACAGACTTTCTCCATTTATGTAAAGCTTATCCAGTTCTGCTTTTGTTGCAGAACCACCCTCACGAAGAATGAAGTCGCAATCCTCTAATAATTCAAGATTAATTTCATCTCCGTCAATCTCAGCAAACTTTCCTTTATTTGGAGCTAACAAAACCATGTCATCTTCATAAATCTGTTCATATTCCAGCTGATTTTGTTTTTTATTTCCCGTAAAACCAATTTCCCCATGTTTATTCAAAATATTCTCCATAACGTCATGACTGTCTGATTGTTCCACAATAATTCTTACATTCGGAAATTGTTTATGGAACCCGCCAATCAACTTAGGAATTAAAAACTGTCCCGGAATAGAGGATGTCTGGATTTCAAGCACACCCTCATCACCGCTTAAAAGACCGGTCATAGCCTGTTTCGCCAATGCTCGTTCATTCAACATATTTATAGCATAAGGATAAAAAATCTCTCCCTGCTTTGTCAACGTGACTTCCTTTCCCTGGCGGTTTAATAATGTTATTCCGATTTCTTTTTCTAAATTATTGATGTGTGCGCTAATTGTAGGCTGCGATAGAAACGTTGCATCTGCAGCTTTTGAAAAAGTCCGGTATCTCACTACACTCACAAATGCTTCAATCTGTTTAAAGTCCATTTTTCTTCTCCATATCTCTTTTGTTAATTATTAAATCCTATTTTAACTTTCTTTCATCACCGATTTTCACCGTGATTTTACGCTTATCAAAAGCTTCCAGCAAAAGTACGGCAAACTTTCTGCTTGTGTTTAATCCATCACGATAATCTCCAAGCGTAATGGTTTCATGTGTAGCCAGATAGTCTTTTAAAAATTCAAGTGCCTTATCCCAATATATTTTATCCATATAATACGGATGGTTTACTTTTACCAAAACCTCTGTTTTCACCAAATCTTCCACAATTAGACTTGCAGCCTTTTTGTCTTTGAACTCTGCCAATGCATCATCTAATGCGGGCACTTCAAATCCCGCCTCTTTGTATATCTGTTCAATGCGTTCTCTTACCTTAGAGAATTCTTTCGTATACTTTGCTTCAAAAGATGATAAGGCAATTGTCGCCTGATTGGTTCCGAGAATCTTTCCTGCAACCAACTCACCCATAACGATTTCCGCGCTTTTCATATCATTAAAATGCATAAAATCGTTTAAACGGCTTTTGAATTCTTCTTTTGCCATACCCGGTGCAATGGGATTTACCTTATGGAATTCTCCCAAAAGCTCTTTTGCAAAGGTTTCAAAACGATCCCTCATAGACTTATGATAATATCCTTTTTCAGTTGTTGCAAACACAACTCCCTTTTCTACAAGGTCGGTTAAAATGGCATCCACATCCTGTTCCAAAATGCCGAGTTTTGTTGCAAAATGAGCTGCCGTCGGGAAGGAATAACTGTCTTCCTTCACCATTACCGCAAGAACGTCTTCCAACTCACCCGTTTCTTTTATCAACAAATCTTCGATAACCTGTTGATTATCCTTTTTGTGTTTGTGGGCCACCGCCTCTAAAACTTCTCCGCCACCAAAGGTTTCCACCGGTGAATAAAAACGAATAATGAAATTATCGCCTTTCTTAAGGGCTACCGGCTCATCAAATCTTAACTGTGCCAATCCGCTTTCACCTGCAGAAATGTAGTCCTTGTCCAGCAAAACAACCTTCGTTAAAACCTGTGCCGCACCGTAGTTGATGTGTACACGATCTCCATTTTTCAAAGTACGTTTTGCGGATGGGAATAATTTTATTCGAACATCCACAAATTTACTCAGCTCCATACAGCCTTTTGCTGCCAGAACAAATCCTCTGTCGATGTCTTCCTTTTTCATATTAGAAATATTAATTGCTGTTCTCTGACCCGCGTAAGCCGTCTCAACGGATTGGGAATGTACTTGTATTCCTCTGATTTTTACTGTTTCTCCCGTTGGATACAAGATGACCTCGTCACCAACAGACACACTTCCTTCTAAAAGCGTACCTGTAATAACGGTACCAAATCCTTCCATGATAAAAACACGGTCAATCGGAAGGCGGAATAACTTCGGTTCATTGGTTCGCTGCTTCGTATCGGCAACTTCCTCTACAATCAGTTTCTTCAACGCCTCAATATTTTGTCCGGTGCAGGCAGATACTTCTATCATTTTTGCACCTTCCATAAAGGTTCCTTTTACCAAATCTTCCACATCGGCTTTTACCAGTTCTGCCCATTCTTCGTCTACCAAATCAGCCTTGGTCAAAACCACAATGCCTTTTTGGATATTCAGCATTTTTAATACTTCAAAATGCTCTACAGTCTGCGGCATGACACCTTCATCCAATCCGACAACCAAAAGGACCAAATCAATGCCCCCGATTCCCGCAAGCATATTCTTTACAAATTTTTCATGTCCGGGAACGTCAATAATGCCCACCTTTATATCCGCATCAACCGGCATGTTGGTAAACCCAAGCTCAATGGTGATTCCGCGTTTTTTCTCTTCTTTTAAACGGTCTGTATCCGTTCCGGTCAAAGCTTTGATCAAACATGTTTTACCATGATCGACATGCCCCGCCGTGCCAACAATAACGTTTTTCATAAAAACTCCTTCGGTTTCTTTTCGTTATAAAATGTTTTTTTTCCCTTTTTTTAGGAATAACCTGGGATTATCCTACTCTTCACCATGTAATAGCTCTTTGATTTGTGCAAAATTACGTCCGATCATTTCAATTTCATCTTCACCAACCGTTCTCACATGAATACGGATGCAATCATGTAACACTCTAACGATCATCGGAAGTTGAACTTTTCGAAGAACTCTCTCTATCTTCTGGGCCGGAATTCCGTTCAACTCAATCTCTACTGCATAGCCGTAAAGTACCGTTGTCGGTGCACTTCCACCACCCACGCTGTCTTCGCATTCTACAACTCTATAGGAAAACTCATTTGTTGCTTTTTCCAATTCGCCTTTCAATCTCTCCGCACGGGCCTGCAACTCTTCTTTCGATGTTGTAATCATCTTTAACACCGGGTTCTCTTCAAGCGCTTTTTTCGGATCAAGATACTGACGGAAGGTATCTTCTGCTGCCGCCAGGGTCATCTTATCCACACGGAAGGCTCTTGCAAGAGGATGGGCTTTCATCATATCAATATATTTCTTTTTGCCTGCTAAAATGCCTGCTTGCGGGCCGCCTAAAAGCTTATCTCCGCTAAATAATATTAAATCAATGCCCGTTGCCATTGCAGCCATAACATTTGGTTCATCCACGCCGTAACGGCTTAAATCCGCGATTAAACCGCTACCCATGTCGTAAATAACCGGAACATTATATCTTTTACCAAGTTCCACCATTTCCGGCAATTCTACTTCCTTGGTAAATCCAATCATACGGTAGTTGCTGGTATGAACCTTCATAAATGCTGCCGTACGTTCTTCATTGTATGCACTCACATAATCTTTTGCATGTGTCTTGTTGGTGGAACCCACTTCTTTTAAAATAGCACCGCTCTGCTCCATAATTTCCGGAATTCGGAAACTTCCGCCGATTTCTACAAGTTCTCCACGAGACACCACAACTTCCTTATCTTTTGCCAAAGATGCAAGTACAATCATGGTTGCGGCTGCATTGTTATTTACAATCATTGCCGCCTCTGCTCCGGTAATTTGCTTAATCAGACGTTCCACATGATCGTGGCGGGACCCTCTGGCTCCCTTCTTCAAATCATACTCACAAGTAGAATAATGTCCTGCAATTTCAGAGAGATGTTCCACTGTTTTCTTTGAAAGGTTTGCTCTGCCAAGGTTGGTATGCAATACAACACCGGTTCCGTTAATAACCCTTCTCAAACTGTACTGATCTTCTATTGTTACCGTCAATTCTACTCTTTCCAAAATCTCATCCATAGATGGAACATGGTCAAGTTCACCGGCCAAAATAGCTTGTCTGATTTCATCTGTTACCTTTCTTAATTCCTCCACAACGACTGCTCGTGGGTGCTCTTCCAATAAAAAAACGAGCTGCCCCGATGTGAGCATCTCGTCTATTTTCGGAATACGACGTAAAAGTTCCTTACGATTATCCATTCTTATTTTCCTCCAACGCGATATGCCAATTAGGACGGGAGAGGTGGGAATCGAACCCACCCGGGAGGCTCTTAACCCCCCACAACGGTTTTGAAGACCGCGAGGCACACCAGCAACCTATCTACCCCCATGTTTATATCTCGTACAGTATTAAATTGTACAAATTTTTACAAAAATTGTCAAGAAACCACGACAAATATGCACTCAATTTGCTACTTCCTCTCCGGAAGATTTATATCGTGTTCTTATCATTTTGCAAGCTTCCTTTAATTCTTAAAAATGTTAAAATATCCGTTCATTCTACAACATAGATTTCCCGTGTTTCTCTGCCGGATACGATTTTGCGCCTATGCGCAACGAGTATCAGGCAGAGCATACCACGGGGAAATCTAATCAATTGTAACACTAACCGATATAGCCTGCTGCTTTAAGAATTTCCTGAGCTTTCGCTTTCTTATCATCAGCCATTAAAACGATCGGGCCTGTACATCCCATTCCGCTTTCTGCATAGATACCGGCTTTCCAAAGAGCCTTAACAGCATCTTCCAAGTCCATAACTTCAACACCCGGAATCTGTGCTGTACACACTTCTTTTTCAGGCATCTTAACTTCTTCATCAGCTGCAGCCTCTTTCTTCTGAGGTTTTGCTGCTGCTAAGATTGCTTCTAAGCCTGCTGCCTTTGCCTTTGCAAATTCTTCTTCTGCAATCTTTACCCAGTTATTATTTACAAGGTTTGTAGCAAATTCTACAGCACCGGAAATAACCGGAGCACCACTTGCTCTGGAGATGATTAATACTAAATCCTTAAATCCTTCTCCAATACCAGGTCCGTAGCCGAATCCTAAAGATTCATAGCTTCCGCCTGTGGTATAAGAAGAGAAAATCTTCATCATAAGATTTCCTGTTAAGGAATCCATTACCATAATATCAGGAGTACCTGCTAAAAGGTCATTTCCTCTCATAACGATACCGCCATCTGCTCTCATGGATTCAGAGAAATTGATGTCGTATCCGTTTTCTTTTAACTGTAATAATGCTTTTTCTGTCTGTCTTGCACCATCGATGTTTGCAATACCAACAGTTGGGTTTTTAATACCATCCGCTTTCGCTGCGATAATACCATAAATAGCATTTTTGATCATACCGCAAATACGGTCTGTATCGGAAGTACCTGTGGTGGTTGCAAGATACATTGCTCTACCAACACCAGGAGTAATAACTTTACCAACGGTAGAAACACCGATTGGGAATGGATAATGCATAGTAACTGCACCTGCGATTTCGCCGGATGCAAGCTTAGCTTCCATTACTTTATGCGCATCTTCGCCCTGAATGAGCTCTGCTTTATATCCTTTTCTTTCTGCATCAGCAATTGCCTGGGCAAACACTTCATCCCCGTGTTCGCTTCCTTCTACTGCAATACCGATCACCGGTTTTTTACCAAATTCTCCGGTTTCTAAAGCGTTTGCTACATCAAGGAAAGTGTCTGCAATGATCTGTTTAATTCTGTTATCTGACATGATATCTTTCCTTTCAACGATTCTTATTCTCCAAGAAGATTCTGTGCAAATCCACGCATAGCTTCGCCGATCATTGCACGTACCTTTGCTTCATCAAATCCGCCTTCAGTAGCAGCACCCTTGCCATCATTTGCCTGAATAACAAAAGATGCACCGTCGAAGAGGTTTGTCATTCTTCCAAGGAATAAGCTTCCTTTACCGATGATCATAGCATTCTTTGTCTTGCCTTCTAAGATTTCATCTCTTAATACTCCAAGATACGGAACACCTGACGGAATATGACCCTGTGTCGGAGCCCATCCTACTAAACCGTGTTTTGCAACAAATTCAGGAATCTGTGTTCTTTCAATGTCACCACGTTTTACTGCTAAAGCAGCAATCATCTTGTAGTTTGCTTCCGGAACATCACCCGCGCCTGCCGGTTTTGTAATATCCGGGTTCTGCATTTCCGGTGAGAATTTATCAATATCTGTTACTTTTAATCCTGCTCTGTCAAGCGGATCGGTTACTAAAGAACTAATTACGTTCTGTGGAGCAGAACCGGTTCCTACGGTATGACGGCCAACGATATCTGTACGGATCTGTGGGCTTACTCCATCATCTGCTGTAAGTAAAATAGAAAATCCTGCGATAGCATCTTCTAAGATCGGCATATCTTTCTTAACATGGTCTTTACCATTCATACCAAGTTTTGCTGTACATCCGCCTGCTGTTACAACTACACATTTAAATGTTCCTGCTTTTACTAAGGAAGCCGCGTTTAAGATTGCATGTGCAGGACCTGCACAGAATCCTCTGGTATCAGAACCGGTAGCATTGTTAAGACCAACTACTTCTGCAGTTGCTTTTGCAAAGTTACCGCCACCACGCTGGTTCATATCACCACATGCTTCTTCACAACAGTCAATAACATATTCAATGTCATCCGGATTAACACCTGTTTTGTCAATTAAGTGCATTAAGGATAATGCACTGGATGCTTTGGAAACTAAGTTTTCAAACATAACATGAGCAGAAAGGTTAACGTCAACATCATGCGCACGTTTGATTGCACCAACTAATTTTCCATTATGATATAATCCTTCCGCATGTTCTACATTTACTAAATGTTCAATAGTAGCCATGTCGTTTTCGTTCTTGTCTAAAATAGCTGCTTTTTCTTCACCGATTAATTTGTGAGCAGCAAGTTTTGCACGTACTTCTGCAGCAAAACCTTTTTCTAACTGTACCAATTCAAAAACGTCACAAATCTGCATTAAACCAATAAATTCATCCTGTGGCATAATTTCGCCAAATTTACCTTCTCTTGTAGCGCCTTCAAATTTCTTGTCATACCATGGGAATTCGGTATTTCTTAATGTTTCATATGTTGTGTTTCCGATATATACCTGATTCGGAATGTAGGAAACTGCATCTTCATAGCTTCTTAAATGTTTTGGAAGCTCTTTTAAATAATCTGAATCCGGGTTAACAACCATTTCAGTTGTCTGAGTGGTTCCGTTATGAAGAACCATATCAGGTGTAATTGCCAATGTATAGCTTGCACCTTTTAATACTGCATATCCGCTCATTTATTTTCACCTCATAAATCTTAGTCATTTTTCAGCATAAAACGCAGGCCATACATTTCTGTACAACCTGCGTTAATCTGCCATGGTGGATTGTAAACACAATCCAATTTCATGTTAGTACTTAGAGTACTGCTCTCTAATCGCTGTCATTTCATTGCTGATGTCATCAACATCAAGAACCATTTCCATCATTCCGATCTGGTCATCATAAACGCCCGGATCAAATTCAGCCTTAACTGCTTCTTCACAACAATGATATACACATAGTCCCAACTGGACTCCTGCTAAAGGACCTGCATAAGTCGGATCTCCTGCGGTTACTGTTTCAGCTGCTAAACCAGCTGCTTCACCTTCTGCTGCTCCGAGTAATACTACTACATTTTCAGCACCATATTTTTCTGAGATCTCTAAAACTCTCTTCTGATTTTCCAAGTCCATAGCACCAGCGGCCGTTCAGACGAAGCACTCCGTGGATGAGAAAACAACTTCTCCGCCTGCAGTTTCAACACAAGCTTCGATAGCTGGTCCCGGAACACCATCACGGTCACCAATGATGACAACTTTTTTACCTTCTAAGATTGCCATAATCATTTCCCTCCTTATTATTTTTTACTAACATTAACGAAAACGAAACACATCGTTTTCTGTTAATTATGAAATATGTCAAACGCTAACGCGGTTGAACCGTATAAGATTTGTCGGAAATCAATTCCGACCATACGCTTAAAAATTAAACGTATTTCTGAATCATAGCTTCTACTGCTTCAGGTGTAGCATCATCTTTTACTAATTCTTCGATTTTTTCTCCACCTTTGTAGATAGCGATTACAGGAAGTCCCATAATCTTCTGTCCGATTGCAAGACGACGAGCTTTTGTTGTATTTAAAGAACAGAATTTAATGGTTTCGCCATATTTTTCTGCAAAAGCATGTACATGTGGCATTAATGCTGCACATGGTACACATCCGTCTCCAAAAAAGTCTACTAAAATTGTTCCTTCAGCCTGTAATACTTCAGCTTCAAAATTTTCCTTTGTTAATTCTAACATATTAACACCCTCCTATTTAAGATTTGAAATGTAGTGTTCAGCCTGCATAGCTGCGATAGCACCATCAGCTGCTGCTGTGATTACCTGGCGTAAGCTCTTCTTACGAAGATCGCCTGCAGCGAATACGCCTTCCACATTTGTGTGCATATTATCATCGGTTAAAATGTAACCATTTTCCATTTCAACCTTTCCTTCGAACAATTCTGTTCTTGGGATAAAGCCGATAAATCCGAATACACCGAACATGCCGTCGTCTTCATCTGCTTCGATTCTGGTTAATTCACCTGTCTTTACGTTTTTAACGGTCATAGCAGATAAAATTCCGTCTCCGTGAAGTTCTTCTACTACTGTATCCCACATAAAGTCAAGTTTCGGGTTCGCAAATGCTTTTTCCTGAATGGATTTCGCAGCACGAAGTTCATCTCTACGATGAATAATCGTAACCTTACGAGCAAATTTAGAAAGGTACATTGCTTCTTCAACAGCGGAATCACCGCCGCCTACTACAAATACTTCAAAATCTTCAAAGAATGCAGCGTCACATGTTGCACAATAGGAAACACCTTTACCCATAAATTCATCTTCGCCTTTACAGCCGATTGGTCTTGGGTAAGCGCCTGTTGCAAGGATGACTGCACGTGCCTGGTAGGTACCTTTTGCACATTTGATTGTTTTAATTGGTCCTTCCAATTCCACTTCTTTTACTGTGTCAGCCACTCTCTGTGCGCCAAATTTTGCAGCCTGCTCTGTCATACGAGCGATTAAAGATGGGCCGCTTTCTCCTTCAACTATCTGTCCCGGATAGTTTTCAATTTCGTCTGTGATAGCGATCTGTCCGCCATCAATACCTTTTTCAATAATCAAGGTGTCAAGACGACTTCTTCCGGCGTAAAGTCCTGCGGCTAAACCGCCAGGACCTGCGCCTAAAATGATGACATCATAAATTCTGTCCATTTTCTTAAAACTCCTTATTCAAAGATTGTCTGATCCTCTACCTCTGTCTGAAGAGCCTTAAGAGCCTTGTTAAGAATGTTCCTTCTGATATCTTTTTCTTCTTCCAATGTTAACGCCGGGTTACCAAGTGGATGAGGAATAGCGATAGCCGGAACGATTCTGTTAGCTCCTACTGTCATAGAGATAGGTGTTACTGTACAAATATGAACAACCGGAATACCAGCACGTTCAATTTCTTTTACCATCGTTGCACCGCAACGTGTACAGGTACCTCATGTTGAGGTAAGGATAACAGCGTCTACTCCGTCAGCCTTTAATTCCTTTGCATACTCAGCAGCAAATCCTCTGGAGTTAGCAACAGAAGTACCGTTACCTGTTGTTGTATAGAAGTAACGATGTAAGCTACCGATTTTTCCTTCTTTTTCGAATTCACGCATGATATCTACCGGTAATACACGGTCAGCGTCTGCGTTTGCATAGCTTGGGTCGTATCCACCATGAGCAGTTTCATGTGTTTCTTCTGTTAAATCCATAATTCCTTCGATGTCGTATTTTCCGTACTTGGAAGCACTGGAAGATTCGATGTGGTCAGGGTTGTGTTTTGGAACGATACCACCGGATGTTACCAAAGCAACTTTTGCTTTAGAAAGATCCTTAACTGCAGGATTTGGAGCCACACGGTCAAATTCCGGCATTGGGAATTCTGTTGTGAATTCTTTTCCTGCTAATTTTAATACCATCATATCTACTGCACGTTCAGCACCGCGTTTTTCTTCAAAGAAGTTTACACGAACGCCGTTTGGCATGTAGTTATCTTCTTTAGAGGAGCCTAATGCTTCACCCTTAGCTAATTTTAATGCTAAAGGAGCCATCATAGCGACTGCATCTCTCATACCTGCTGCAGAGTTCTTTGTAGGAACGATATACACTTCGTTCTTTAAATCTGCACCCGGGTTTTCTTTATACATACCTGTTAATACAGGAATGTTTAATTCATCTTTTACAGCTTTTGCTACAGAAGCACAAGCAAATCCGTAACGTCCTGCATTAAATGCCGGTCCACAGATTACTACGTCAGGGTTCTGGGATTTAATCATCTCAAGAACTGTTGCTGTAGCTGCTTTGATGTTTTCGCCGAAGTAAGAGTCACCACAGATAACTGTTGCAACGATTTCAGCTTCATCCTTAAAGTTCATGTTGAACGCCATACCAGGACCAACATGTCCTTCACGCATTTCCGGTTCAACATGTGCCATTTCTTCACCACCGATATTAGCGAAGAACTGGTTAATATAATGAACAACTCTTAATTTAGCCATTTTTCTTCCTCCTATCTAGCGCTTAATTTATTGAATCCCATTTCGTTGGTAGCACCGGTAATTACCTGAAGTTCTGCATCAATAGAACCATCCGCATTTAAGCTTCCATCGAAACCACCTGCGATAATATCAGCAACTTCCGGATATCCGATAACCTTGTCCATTTTTTCCAAACGAATCATCATGTTTGCGTTACCGCCGGTTACTACTGCGTTTGCTCTTGGATCAGCGTCTGCTAAAGACTGAGACTTACCGTCACGGCCTGCATATTCGTCAGTGATAATAACTGTCTTAACGCCTTTTTCTTCGATCTTCTTGCAGTTCATAATTAAGTCTGTATCCGGGTTACCGAAACCTTCCTGAGATACGATAGCACCGTCAACGCCTAAGAATTCGCAAAGTTTTGCAGACCAGTCAGAAGAACGCTGCTTGTCAGCAAGGTAAACGTTTTCATTTGTGATGATCTGACCAACAAAGTTAATTGTCTTACCATGAGCCTTAAACATTTCTGCAACTACAGGGTTGTTTAAGTGATGGTAGGTTGTATTCTTATCACAAGCAGATACACAGTTACCGGAAATGATTGCTCCGTCCATAGTTTCTGTTGGATAAATCATAGTTGTTAATGACTGTTTTGCATCTACACCGTATACATATGTGTCATGCATAAGTCCCTGGGACTGAAGCATCTGAACATATACGACACGTGGTAAATCCGGGTATTTTTCCATACCTTCTTTAAGGTTTAAAGTTTCGAAAGTTTCTACTTCCGGAGCTTCAATGTTCTTAGCAAGTTTGCCAACATAGTCAGCTGCTTTTAATCCTGCTAAACGAACTGCTTTTTCATGTGCATGCTGCTTTAATCCATCAATTGGTTCACATACAACTACTAAGTTGTTTGTATGTGCAAATGGTGTATATTTTGCACCTTCGCCACACATATCAATGATACCTTCCTGGAACGCAACAATCTTACCTGTTGTTACGATTGCAGAACCACGTAATACGTTTGTTCTACCGGAACCTACAGGTTCTACTTTTGAAATCACACCTGGGAATAAGTTTCCTGTTCCGGAAACTTTAACACGTGGTTCAACTACGTCCTTAACCGGCATAATTCTTACGCTTTCGCCAGGTCTGGCGATTTCGAACTCAACAGACTTTAAGTTTTCATCTTCTAAAAGTAATGCGCGTAATTCGTCTTTGTTAACGTAAATAACGCCATTTTCCACTTTAGACTCAGCTGCGAACTGAATGTCTGTAATGTCGATGTAACCTAATTCAAGTTTCATCTGCATCTCCTCCTATTATACATATTTCCCTAAATCATGTTTTGAACAGCACCATCAAATAACGAAAAATCTGCCAACTGAAAATCCTCATAGAAGTGTTCCGGCCAATTCGGCATTGGGCGGCAGGCCATAAATTTATTATAAGTCTCAATACAATTCTCAATCAATATACATGACTGAAAATATTCCTCTTCATCTACCGGCTTGTCCGACACAATAATCGAACGATACGGAATCTGATTCGGCTTGATACTTCCTGCCAACGGATGGGTGATGATACTATAGTGTTTGTGGGTATATTCCCGCACCTTTAAAAGCACATCAAGATAGGTACCTTCTTCCAAATATTCGGTTTTCATACCTTTCCATTCCGTCTTCGCAACCATCGGATTGTTGGTCACAATGTAATACATTCTTCTCTGTTGCCCTTTCATTCCACTCTAATTACATACATTGTGATAATAACACATTTTTCGATTTCTAGCAATGTATTTATAGAATTTTTCTATAAATTCACAATTAAAATACAATCTTCGATTTTTGTACACATTTTCTTTAAATCCATTCAAAATCATGTGTTTTTCAACGTATGTACGCTACATATTGTTCCCATTTTTCAAAAAAAAATCTATCCTTCTTAAGGATATCCAAAGTTATGTTTTTTTCATCAATCATTTTGATAATTTTTTTAAAAAAACATCTCTGTTCAGAGTTACCTTAAACAGAGATGCTTTTACAAGCTATGCCAAAAAAACCGTTTTTCCTTCCGTTTGCCATTTCCTTACACGGAACGTTCTTTCTATCACTTCCTGTTTCATACATTCTTCCTTGTTTCCGGTGAATATCCGTTTACCCTCATCCAAAACCAAAAAGTAATCGGCATATTCCACAGCCAGATTTATGTCGTGCATAACAACGAAAATCGTTTTTTTGTATTCGTTTTTTAATCTTTTTAAACAGTCCATAAACTCAGCCTGATGTTCTATGTCCAAATAGGTTGTCGGTTCGTCCAACACCAATAACGGAGTATTTTGTGCAACAATCATTGCAAGATAAGCCTTTTGTCTTTCTCCCCCGGAAATTTCATCCAGATAGCGGTCCCTTAAACTTAATATTCCCATACTCTCTAAGGCATTGTTTACTTCCTTACGGTCTTCTTTGGACAATCTCTGACTTAAATCTAAGTAAGGCGTTCTGCCCATTTCCACTAATTCTTCCACCTTAATATGCGGATGGGCCAAATCCTGAGATAATACTGCCATTTTTTTCGCCCGTTCCCGTATAGAATTGTTCTTTAAATTTCCGTTTTCAAAAAAAATTGCTCCCTCATATTCCCGCATGTGATTAATGCATGACACCAACGTTGATTTGCCACTACCGTTTTTTCCCAGAACCACAGTAATGCTTTGAGGTTCTAATTCAAATGTAACCTTTTCTAAAATGGTTTTTTTCTTTGTTTTGACAGATAAGTCTTGAACTTTAAGCATGTTCTTTCCTCCTTATCAACAACACCAGGAAAAACGGTGCTCCAATGATTGCCAGCACGATTCCCACAGGTATTTCTGTCGGTGCCAGCAGAACTCTTCCCATCACATCTGCAAGCAACACTAAAATGCCACCGCTCAAAACAGATCCTATCACTTCTGTTCTCATATTCCCATTTGTCAATCTTCGGGCAATATGCGGAACAATTAATCCAACAAAGCCCAATAATCCCGCAAAGCAAACCACCGCCGCTGCTGATGCAGATGCACATATCAAACAAATCAACCGCGTTCGTTTCACATGCACCCCTAGTGCAGACGCCATATCGTCTCCCAAACACAGGATTTTTATTTGCGGCGAACAAATCAGCGCCATTATGAACGCTCCGCAAATAAAAATCGCAGGAAATATCAAGTCGTCCAGATGAATTCCTCCCAGACTTCCAACCGAAAAATGATTATACATAGCGAGAATTTCTGTATCCAGCAACGAAACAAACGATATTCCGGCATTTAACAGTGTTGTATATACTAATCCCGCCAATACAATCGTCACTTTTGACATTCCGATTCGATGAGACGTCCACACAATCAACAATGTAGTGACCATCGCACCGGCAAATGCTCCAAGGGACAGCCACGCCGACTTTGCCGGAAAGAAATATAACATCAGTATGATTACAAATCCCGCGCCGGCATTTACACCAATTATATTCGGGCTTGCCATACCATTATCCGTTACCCTTTGCAGCAGTGTTCCGGACAGCGCCAGCCCCATCCCCGCAAGAAGCCCCGCCAACATTCGCGGCAAGCGTATTTGGCGCATAATGATTGTTTCAACAGACACATTTTTGCCAAAAAATCCGCTAATCACCTCTGAAATACTTAGTTTCACGCTTCCGAACAGCAATGCCGCAAGCATCGCCACCACTAAAATAATAAACAATATTCCAATTTGTATTAATCCGCTTTTTTTACTCTTTTCCATATAAAACATCCATCAAGTATTGATATGCCTCAGCCCAACGTGCATTTGGCTTATACTGAAACATCTCCTTTGGCAAAAATGTATACCGTCCCTCTTTCACTGCCTCTAATTCCTGCCATTCCGGTTGCGAAAAGACGGTCATCATGTTTTGAATTGCCGCCGTTTCTTCTCCCATCGTAGATATAAAAATATGCTCCGGATTTTTTATTAGAATCTCTTCAATACTTAAGCCATCCAACAAAACCGGTGCCTCTTCTGCAATGTTGTTCGTTCCCAATTCTTTCAGCATCATGCAAACAAAATTATCTTTTGCAGTTTTAGCCTTTGTTGAAGAAGTAGAAGCGCCTGCCCGTATAAAAAGAATGTTTTTTTCTTCTTCATCCGGAACAGATTCAAAAATCGTTTCGATTTTCTTCAAAACCTCTTGAGCGTTTTTCTGATATGCTTCTTGATTTTCCGTTATATCTGTGCATATCTTGAGCATGTTTTGATAATCTGAAAAGGCATCTACGCGAAAGCACGCTGCAGGAATGCCATTTTCATTAAGTATTTTTGCCACATCCACTTGCGCCGGGATGTCAGCCGAACAAATTACAAAATCCGGTTGACTTGCAATCAAACACTCCATGTCAATCGTCTTTCCTGCTCCCTTATCTACCAAAATTACATTTTCATCCACAAATCCGCGTTCTATAGTTTCTCCGACTGTAACCGCCACTTCTCCACCGGCGCAAATCCATACATCTGCGTATGAAGAAAATAGCACTGCTACTTTTTGCGGTTTACTATGGAGTGTGATAAGTTCACCAATGTCGTCCCGAAACACATAATAGTCTTCGCACTCCGCTCCCTGTTGCGGATTATCTTTTTCATTTGTCAAACCTGTTTTGCAGGCACTTATCATGAAACCCAGAGAAAGGATTAGTATCACGACCAATCCTTTCTGAACCATCTTTTTTTTCATCTTTTATTTTTCCGTCAAAATTTCATTTTTTCGTTCCAGCAAATCGTTTCCAAGAAGCTGTGCCTGTACATTTTCAAAACCGATTCTATGAATCGTGTCATTAAATCGTTCACCGGCTATTCCTTGCTCTTTAAACAAAAGAATCGCTTTTTCCACCACATCTAACACTTCCTCTTTATTTGTAAATACCTTTTCCAAATACTGGCCTCTTGCACATTTCTTGCCCCAACGACCGCCAATGTATACGCGATAGCCATAATCGTATTCTTCAAATGCATGGAACGGACATTTGCCGTCACAACGACCACAGTGATTGCATAATGCATCATCTACAAATACCTTTCCATCCACAACCTTCGGCACGCTAATCGGGCAAGCCTTCTCAATCTGGCAAACCTTGCAGCCTCTGCATTTTTCGTAATCAATGCGAGGAGCCTTCTGACCCACAATACCTAAATCATTTAAATCCGGTTTTACGCAGTTATTCGGACATCCTCCAACTGCAATTTTAAATTTATGAGGCAATTTAACCGTCTCGTATCCCTTATAGAAACGATTATGTATTTCTTCTGATAAAGCAAACGTATCAATCAAACCAAAGTGGCAAGTAGTTCCTTTGCAAGACACAATTGGTCTTACTTTTTTCCCGGTTCCTCCGGTTTCTAATCCGTACTGTGCCAGGAATTCTCTCATTGGTTCAATATTATCAAAGGATACTCCCTGAATTTCCATTGCCATTCTGGATGTCATTGTTACATGTCCATTGCCAAACTTCTCTGCAGCCTCAGCGATTACGCTACATTCCTTTGCTGTGATTTTTCCGTTTCTGGTAATAACACGACCATTAAAGCAATCTGCTGTGTTCTTATCCCATAAAAAGCCAAGCGCTTTCACTCGTGTTACTTCTTCCGGTGCCACCTTGCATATCACTTTGTTTTCCATTTCCTATGCCTTCTTTCTTTTCGTAATTCTAAATAGTTCCAAGCGAACCACACTTAAAACTAATATCTTTTTCATTATATCACACTCTTGCGTTTCAACCAACCATTAAATTAGAGCTTACACAGTAAAATCAATGCCTTTGTCTTCTCCTAATAATAAACCATCTATTACAGGATGTATCATCCCGGTATTTTCAATCTTATTTATAGCGCATAATTTCTTACCTGCATCTTTACTAGAAGCACCACAATGATATGCTTGTTCTGTAAACGCATACGGCAATGTTCTTCTTCCACCGCCTTGCCCTTCAAAAAAATTATTTTCTCGTGTAATCACAATTTGTGATTTCACGGATTCTATCTCTTCTCGAGTCAACTGAAACACAAAGTCTTCTGGAAATCTAACAATGTTACGTTTTACCTTGCTATCGGAATTTTCGATATCAAATTTCTCCAAACTTGAGGTGAATTGTTTTCACTTCAAGTATTTCCCTTTATTTTACTTTATTGCTGCTACATTTAATATCATCTGTGGCAAAGCAATAAGTCTTCCATTAGCATATTTTTCCTCTTCCGCCTCAGTTCTTCCTACCAAAGCTGCTCCCGTAGCAGAATTATCTGATACCACCAAAAGAGCCACTGTTGGTACCTCCAGCAAATCCGCCATAAGATAAAGAGAAGCCGTTTCCATCTCAATTAAATCTGTATCAAACTCTTTAATTTCATCAAGATGATAATATTCTGTCGCAATAGATGGCGTACAAAATACCGAGGCTTTCTTTAATTCGAAACCATTTTCTTTTGCTACATCAATCACCTTATCAACAAAATCCATTTTCGGTTCAATCTTTTCAAATGGAACGAAATCTTTGATGGAATCTTTTAAATAAGTATGAGCAAATCCACCTGCAATAGAAAATGACGGTGTACACAAATCACCAAGTTCAAATTCTGGTTTAAGTGCTCCTACTGCCCCTATAAAAATCATTTTATCAAAGGTAAGTTCCGCACATACTGCAACATGGTCAATCAAGTTAGAATCCGATGCCGACGTTCTTATCCATGCAATTTTCAAACCATCTTTTTCCACGAGATATCCCGCAATATATGCACCCTCTCTTAATGTTGTTACCTTACAATAGCTATCCATTTTAAGCTTATATGGCGAATAACTTGGTGCCACTACAAGCGCATCGTAATGTTCCTTTGCATCAAGTCCAAAAGCAAGATACGCCATATTATCTGTATTATATTTATGAAATGTATTCATTATATCAAGCATTCTCTTTTTCATAGTAAACCTCCTCTAATATCAAATCATTTTAGTCATCTTTCTTACATACATACAACAAATCTCAAATTCATATCCAATTACTCCTTTCGATAAATTTCTTAATTCATCGGGCCCTGATGAATATAAAAAGACCACCTACCCGAAAAGATAAGTGGTCAAAAACAACTATAAATATATTCTGTCTCTGAAAGCTTATTTTTCTTCGTAACTAAAATATTCACATACACCAATAAGACCATGCCCATTATTCTGCATCGCCTGTTTAGAATTGTATGAATTTTTAATTGCGAATAAATACATATCTATGCTTCCTTTCAAAATTATTAGGTCTAATATAATTCTTGTTAATTCATTTGTCAATAATTTTTTCTCTACACCATCCCAAAATGCTCCAACGCATCCTTAATAGCCTTTTCCTTATCCTCCGGACACTGTGGCTGCTTTGCTTCATGAAGTTTGGACAATAAACAAACCGTCTCCACATGTACCGTATGCGGGAACATATCTACCGGCTGCACCTTCACAATTTCATATTTTTCCTCACATAATATCTTAAGGTCTCTGGCCAAAGTCGCCGGGTCACAGCTTACATAAACCACCCGCTGCGGCTCCATATCCAATATGGCTCGCAATAGTTCTTCCTGACAGCCCTTTCGCGGCGGGTCTACAACCACCACATCCGCAGCATACCTATCCTTAGATTCCCGACATGCCTCTACAAAAACTTCCTCTGCCTTGCCCACAAAGAATTCCAGATTGTTCATCTGATTATCCTTGGCATTGGCTTTCGCATCCTCAATCGCTTGAGGAATAATTTCTACACCGTATACCTGTTTTGCCTGTTGTGCTAAAAACAAGGAAATACTTCCCGTACCGCAATACAAATCCCACACCGTCTCTTCCCCGGTAAGAGCCGCATATTCCAACGCCTTTTCGTACAAGCGACGGGTCTGTATCGGATTGACCTGGAAAAAGGACAATGGTGAAATCCGATAGCGAATATCCTTAATATAATCTGTGATATATGCTTTTCCCCACAAGGTCTCATAGGTATTTCCCATAATCACATTATCCCGACCGGTATTAACACTAATGGAAACGGATGTCATTCCCTTAATTTGTTGCAGTTTATCAATAAGATGGTCTGCATACGGTAACGTCTGTCCGTTGATAACTAAACATACCATCCACTCACCGGTATGATAACCTTTACGAATCAGCACGTGTCGCACCAATCCCGTTGCCGTCTCTTCATTATATGGCTCTATATTACACTCCCTCATATAGGCAATTACCATACGAAGAATCTCTGCGTTTTGCTCTTCTCCCAACAGGCAGTCCTCACATTCCATAATCTGATGTGTACGTCCTGCGTAGAATCCGGCAATCACTCGGCCGTCCTTATCCTTACCAATCGGATACTGTGCCTTGTTTCGATATCGGAACGGATGCTCCATCCCCAGAATTGGTTCCAGCTGTACATCCGCAAAACCGCCAATACGTTGCAGATTGTTCTTCACCATATTTTCCTTAAATCGTAGCTGTTCCTTATAATCCATCGCCTGAATCTGGCATCCGCCGCATCTTCTGTGTTGACCACAAGGAGCCTCTGTTCGCTTTGGTGATGGTTTACAGATATTCATAAGCCGTGCATATCCGTAATTCTTCTTTGCTTTTATTACCTTAACCTCAACCTCGTCTCCAATGATTGCATCCTTTACAAACAAAGGAAAGCCTTGGACCTTCCCAATGCCCTCCCCCGAATGACTCATATCTTCAATGACGATCTGATAGATTTCATCTTTCTTCATAAATTGACTTCTTTCTATATAATTATTACACCGTCTTACGGATATTTGTTTCTAACAAACGATTATAGCCCAACCAACGATACGGGTCCTCATTATTGGCCTCTAACGCCTCTCTGAAGGTCTCCATCTTTGCATCCATATTGTCGGCAAAGCTTAATGCCACTGCCTCAATTAATGCCGGCTTTTTCGGAGAACCAAATTCCAACTCCCCGTGATGAGACAAGATACAATGCTTCATCTGATTGTTCTTAACTGCAGGGAAGCCTTCTATCATGCGAATTTTATCCGCAACCATTTCCGTTCCCATCATAATATGTCCCAAAAGATTGCCCTCGTCCGTATAATCATTTAACGGAAATCCGGACAATTCCTTTATCTTACCGATATCATGAAGCATCGCTGCACTTATTAACAAATCTCTGTTTAACACCGGATAATTTTTTGCAAAAAAATCGCACACCTTTGCTACACTTAGGCTATGCTCCAATAAGCCGCCAATGAAACCGTGATGCACGCTCTTTGCTGCGGAATGCTTTTTAAAGTTCTCTGTAAACTCTGCGTCTTCCACAAAAAAGCTCTTCAAAAGGGCCTTATAATGTACATCTTGAACACTGTTAATGTATTTTAACAATTCCTGATACATCTCTTCAATGTCGTAGCGACTGACCGGCAAATAATCTCCCGGCTCATATTCGCCCTCCCGAACCTTTCTGGCTCTCTTTACATTGATTTGCAGCATACCGTTAAAACTGGTTACATCCCCCACAATATCCACATAATCCATGGCTTCAAAATCATCAATCCCCTGAGAATTCGGATCCCAGATTTTTGCATCGATGGTTCCGGTCTTATCCTGCAGAATTAAGGAATCATAGGACTTGCCATTCTTTGTTACCGCAGATGTCTTCTGCTTGCAAAAATAAATATCTCCAACACGTTCTCCGTCTCTTAATGTTTCAATATATTTCATCTTATTCCTCTTTCTAACGGCCATCCATTTCTACATTCTGTGTGCCGATCACTGCATATTTTTCAATCTTAACCAATTCCCCATTCATTTGCCGATAGGCCACAATCTTAACTTTCTGTCCCACCTGACTCTTCATCAAAACGTTCTGGAAATCCATCATAGACGAAATCTTATATCCATCAATTTCCGCAATGACATCTCCTGCACAGATATTGCCTTTCAACGCCGGGGAATCCGGCATGGCCTTTTCTACATAAACGCCCCACGGAAGATTATAATCTGTGTGCATTTGCCTTGTCACGGTCACGCCCTCTATACCTAGATACGGCAACTGACGTTGATTCGCCATATGATCCACAATCTCAATAATATTACTGATTCCTATACCATAAACAACCGTTTCATTTTGGACATCCTGATGGGTAATCACGCCAACCAGCAAACCTTCCTCATCTACCAAAAAACCGGAGGTCTTATCCGTCTTCATAATGTCCGTCTGAAACAAGATGCATCCACGGTCCACCTCTATAAGCGTATCGCTTCCCTTTCGAATGATTCCGGTAGCCACCGTTCCAAATTCATCCGAAGCTCGTCCAATGGCAATTACATATTGTCCCTGTCGCAAGGTTTTGGAACTGCCGATTTCCATAGCCTTAATTTCTCTCCTTACTGATTCCGGAAACTCCATCTTTGGCACAGAAACAACTGCCATGTTTAAGACTTTGTCATGCCCTAAAATTTTCGCCTTCACTGTTGTTCCGCCGAGGAAATAAAGTTGGTTAAATGCATACTCGTTACAATCAATCGCCAAGATAATAACCTGGTTCTCATGCAAGGCAACAATTGCACCGCATCCCTCACCGTTTTCTCCTAACATCACCATGGCAGAGCTCATCCTTGAACCCATGTCATATAAAGAGTATTGCCAATCCTGCACGTCCACGACTGTTACCGGTACATCTTCTTTCTTATCTGCCACTTCTTCTTGTGTATCTTCTTGCTCCTGGCCAATAACAATAATCTGGTTTTTCTCTTCTTCTAATTTCTGCTTTAGCATCGGTTCTAAATACACAAATGTCCCCGCCGCAAAACCGGCAAAAACAATGCCCGACAATGCCGATATGATAAATTTCAAAAAAATCTTCTTTTTCCCTATTGGTTTTGTTTTTTTCTTTTCATTTATAACCGCCATAGTTCATCCTTTCTTTTGTACACTATGATTATACTGATTATATCAAGTCTTATCAATAATTTCTATGGACTTTTGGCGGCGTAAATTTACTGTAGTAATTTAATAGGCAGAAATCACCTGTGATGTGTCAAAGAATTGTTCTGCTTATACTTTATTCCATTTGTTTAATTTTTGCAACAATGAGTTGCCCTGTGGGCAGACTTCGGCTTAGTCCTCTTGTTCACTCTTTTGACTTGG
>JAZNWA010000022.1:0-195466 GCA_045593085.1 Lachnospiraceae bacterium
CCTTCCGGTCTTACGCGTCTTTCTCCTTCCGGTCTTACGCGTCTTTCTCCTTCCGGTCTTACGCGTCTTTCTCCTTCCGGTCTTACGCGTCTTTCTCCTTCCGGTCTTACACGACGTTCTCCTTGCTGTGCTTCCGGTTTCTTTGCTTTTGGAGGGATATTATGACCATACTGTGGATTGTAAACAGCAGAAATACTTGGTTTTTTCTTGTGTTCAACAACTGCTTCCGCTTTCTTTTCTTCTGCTTTTACTTCTACATTTACTTCTTCTTTCTTTTCTGTCATCGGAGCTTCCGGTTTTACTGATTGTGTTTTTGCAACCGGTTTTTCCTCTTCTTTTTGTCCTGCATTCTTTCCGAATTTTGTGCGGACCATTGCCACATGCTCATCTTCAAGTGCACTCATATGGCTTTTAGCTTCTATATTTTTTTCTTCAAGGAACTGAATGATATCTTTATTTGTAACATTCAATTCCTTTGCTAATTCATGTACTCTAACTTTTGACACTATGATACCTCCGTTATTCCCTTACACATTACTGTTTAAATATGACATTAAAGTTTTTGCAAATCCTTCATCCGTAACTGCTAAACTTGCACGAAACTCTTTTCCAATGCAACGTCCCAACTCTTCTTTATCTTCTATCTCATAGCATGGTACATTGTAGTAGTCACAAGAATTATGAAATTTCTTTTTGGTATTCTTTGAACAGTCTTTTGCCAAAAGGACCAAAAAAGCACTGCCGTCTTTAATTGCATTTTCTGTCATAAATTCCCCACTGGAAATCTTTCCCGCTTTCATGGCAATTCCCAATAAGGACGTGATTTTACTTTGTTTCAAAGGAATTCATCTCCTCACATAATCGACTTAATACATCTTCAGGCAACGGACTTTTGAAGGAACGTTCAAAACCTTTATTTTTTACGGCCTTCTCTAAGCATTCCCTTGTCTTACAAACATATGCACCTCTTCCCGGAAGCTTTCCTGTCGTATCAAATGAAATATTGCCCTCTTTGTTTTTCACAATACGGATTAACTCATGCTTTTCTTTCATTTCTCTACAACCGATGCACATACGCTGCGGGTAAGTCTTATTATTCATCTTCACCTTCACCTGCTTTTTCGTACTCTACGTCGTCATACTCTTCATCGTACTCTTCATCATATTCTTCTGAGTACTCATCATCATAGTATTCATCTTCGTAGTCATCGTATTCGCCTTCGTAATCATCATATTCTTCATCATATTCTTCGTAATCATCATACTCATCATAATCAAGAATATCGCCGTCTTCTCTGGCTTGTGTTTCGCTCTTAATATCAATCTTAAATCCTGTTAAACGGGCTGCAAGTCTTGCATTTTGTCCTTCTTTACCAATTGCTAAGGATAACTGATAATCCGGAACTACAACTTTTGCAGTTTTTTCATCTGTATCAGCAATTACAGAAATAACTTTTGCAGGGCTTAATGCATTTTCAATTAACATAGCTGCATTTTCATTCCAGTTAATGATATCAATCTTTTCACCGCGAAGTTCATTTACAATCGCATTTACTCTTGCACCGTTTAAACCTACGCATGCACCAACCGGATCAACATCCGGGTTGTTGGAGTAAACCGCAATCTTGGTTCTGCTACCTGCTTCTCTGGCAATGCTCTTAATTTCAACGATACCATCTTTCACTTCTGTAACTTCTGTTTCAAATAATCTCTTAACAAGTTCCGGATGTGTTCTGGAAACAAGTACAGATGGTCCTTTATTTCCATCTTTCACTTCAAGAATATAAACTTTAATACGTTCTGTTGGCTGGAACACCTCACCTTTAATCATTTCATTTTCTGTTAAAGTAGCATCCAGTTTACCCAAGTTAATTTTAACACTCTTTCCGGAAAATCTCTGAACAACACCGGTTACAACTTCTCTTTCTTTTGCAGCAAATTCCTGATATTGGGCTTTACGCTCTTCTTCGCGGATCTTCTGTAAAATGGTATTCTTAGCTGTGGATGTAACAATACGTCCGAATTCTTTGGAAAAAACTTCAATGTTTACTGTATCACCAACCACAAATTTCGAACCATACTGTTTTGCATTTTCAACGCTGATTTCTTCCGATGGATTTTCTACATTTTCTACCACTGTCTTCTGTACATATACATGATAGTCACACGTTTCATGATCCATATCCACCTTTACGTTATCTGTTTTTCCGTACTGGGATTTCACAGCATTCGTTAATGCAGTTTCAATTGCTTCTAATAAAATTTCTTTCTTAATACCTTTTTCTTTTTCAAGCACCAATAATGCTTCTAATAATTCACTCATTTTTCTGATTGTCCTCCTTAAACTCTTTATTCTAAAAATCAAAAGCTAATCTGATTAATGCAATGTCCTTTTTATCAAAGGTTTGGTCTCCCAAATCATTTTCAATGGTAACCGTCTGGTCATCAAATGATTTTAAAATCCCATAAAATTCTTTTTCGTGATTAATCGCCTTGTAGGTTCTGATTTCAACTTCTTTGCCGGTACTTCTGACATAATCTTTTTCTTTTTTCAGTGGTCTGCCAAGTCCCGGAGAACTCACTTCCAAAATATAGGCATCTTCAATAAAGTCATCGCCATCTAATAATTCGCTTAATGCGCGGCTTACTAACTCACAATCCTGAATATTAATGCCGCCTTCTTTGTCAATGTAATAACGCAAATACCAGTTAGAACCTTCTTTTACATATTCCACATCCACAAGTTCGAATTGATTTTTCTCTAAAATCGGTAAAACCAACGCTTCTGCTTTACTTTCGTAGTTCTCTCTTTTCGCCATGAGACCTCCTTCATTTTTCAAAAAATTCGTCATCTTCATGTAAAACATAATTCTAATGTTTACATAAACAATTGAGAGTGGACTTTCGCCCACTCCCAAATCTAAATCTCATATGTTACTGTGTCATAATAGCATGAAACCCTTGAAAAATCAAGGATTTTTTAACAAAAAAAACGCTATCTTTTGTGAAAAAAAGATGGCGTTTTCATAAAAAGCAGTTCGTACGGGAATTGAACCCGTGATTCCGCCTTGAGAGGGCGGCGTCTTAACCTCTTGACCAACGAACCAAGTCCTATATGATAGTACAATACTTTTTGCTACTTTGCAAGAAGTTTTTCCCGGCCCCGATAAACGAGGCCGGTACATAATACACTATACATATAACCATAATATACAAACGAATGGAATTCGTTTGTCACGAATTAAGCCAACTGAGCCTTTGCAACTTCTACCAAAGCTGTAAAGCCTGCTGCATCGTTAACTGCAAGTTCAGCTAACATCTTACGGTTCATTTCAACTCCTGCAAGCTTTAAGCCATGCATGAATTTGCTGTAAGATAATCCATTTAATCTTGCAGCTGCATTGATACGTGCAATCCATAACTGTCTGAACTGACGCTTTCTTTCTTTTCTACCTGCATAAGAACTTGTTAAGGCTCTCATAACAGACTGTTTTGCTACTCTATACTGTTTGGATCTAGCGCCTCTATATCCTTTAGCTAATTTTAAAACTCTATTATGTCTTTTTTTAGCGTTTAATCCGCCTTTAATTCTTGCCATGATATTTCCTCCTTAACTCGTTTTTATAAATATGGTAAAATCTGCTTCATTGTGCCTACATTTGTCTGGTCACAAGTTGTTGCATGTCTTAAGTTTCTCTTACGTTTTGCAGATTTCTTTGTAAGAATGTGGCTATGGTTAGCTTTGTTTCTCTTTAATTTACCGGTACCGGTTAATTTAAAACGTTTTGCTGCACTTTTTTTGGTTTTCATTTTTGGCATGATAAGTTCCTCCTTTAAGTTCCTATGTTATTTCTTTTCTGCAAGCACCAATGCAATACTTCTTCCTTCTACCTTCGGTGCTTTTTCTACAACTGCGATATCATTAAGCGCTTCTGCAAAATCATCTAAGATGTGCTTGCTCTGCTGCATATGCGCCATTTCACGACCTCTGAAACGAAGTGTTACTTTCACTTTGTCTCCTTTTGCAATAAACTTCTTTGCAGCGTTAATCTTAGTATTAAGGTCATTGCTTTCAATGTTTGGAGACAAGCGAATTTCCTTCAATTCAACTGTCTTTTGTTTTTTCTTCGCTTCCTTTTCTTTACGAACCATCTCATATTTGTATTTACCGTAATCAATAATCTTACAAACAGGTGGTTCCGCCTTTGGTGCAATCTTAACCAAGTCAAGACCCGCATCCTCTGCCATTTTTAAAGCTTCTTTAGAAGATACAATACCTAATTGTTCTCCGTTTTCCCCGATTAATCGAACTTCCTTATCTCTAATTTGTTCGTTGATCATTAAATCGCTAATTGTAAAACACCTCCGATATTATGCATTTTAACATAAAAAAAGTGGACGAACAGATTCACCCACATACATAAACTTTACCCTAAAAAGATAGAATAAAAAATATGAACGCCTAGTCACGCGATTGTGCTAGGGTGAGAGTCCTGCTCTGCTTTCTTTTAACAACTATTGAATAATACCATATAACTTTTGCCATGTCAACAATATTTTTTTATTTACATCACAAACAAAAAAAAGTATAATTTCAATAGTTAGGTACTTATTCATTATACTAAAAAAGGAAAAGGTGTCAAGATGGATAATGCAATTGATTTACATGTACACTCCACACATTCCGATGGCACATGTACCGTTGAAGAACTTGTGTCCTATGCAAAAGAAATAAATCTTTTGGCCATTGCTTTAACAGATCATGACTGCATCAGCGGAAATGACGAAATGGCTGCGTTATGCGAAAAAGAAAATATCAAATTTATACCGGGAATTGAGATGTCTGCCCAATACATCTCTCCAACCGAAACAGAAACGGAAGTTCATATCCTGGGTTATTTTGTAAAAAGAAGTTCTGAATTAGAAAAATATCTGGATGAATTTATGAATGCCCGCGAAATCAGAAACCGTCAAATCGTTGCAAATTTAAATAACTACGGTTTTAACTTCACATACGAAGAATTCGCCGCATATTTTCCGGATTCCGTATTAACAAGAGCGCATATCGCCCGTTATATGGCAGATCATGAAATGGTTCCTTCTTTAAGTGTTGCCTTTGATAAATATGTAGGAAATGGTTGTTGCTGCTATGTACCAAGAAAGAAGCTTCCAACCAAAGATGCTATTGCTTTAATTCATGCCTCCGGCGGATTAGCCTTTTTGGCGCATCCAACTTTATATCATATGTCTTATGCAGAAATCCGCACATTGTTGGAATCCATTACAAGCGAAGGCATTGACGGCGTGGAAGGCGTCTACTCTACTTATAAGAACGAAGAAGAAGCTACCATCAAACAATATGCCAAAGAATTTGGCTTACTCATTAGTGGCGGCTCCGACTTTCATGGTTCCAATAAACCTTATATTCATTTAGGCAGCGGCCGGGGAAATTTACGTGTGCCGTATAAGATTTATGAAGCAATAACGGAATATCATCAAAAGAAGTTTTAATTTGGATAAATGCTAAAAGGTTGTTACAATAACGTAACAACCTTTTTCTATCCTTTATTGCTTTAGCACAAATCTCTCAATAACTTCAGCAACACCGCCTTCGTTATTGTTATCTTTCGTCACGTAATCTGCAATTTCCTTGATTGAATCCAAACCATTTGCCATGCATACGCCCAGGCCGGCCTTTAAAATCATGGAAATATCATTCTGCTCATCACCAATTGCGATGGTGTCCTTAATATCATAGCCCAAGAGATTTGCAAGGGTTTCCACCGCATAACCTTTGGATATGCCAAGCGGACTGTACTCAAGATATTCTCTGGTGGAAAAAACACTCTGTACCTTTCCAAAAGCCCAGCTTTCCACATCTTGTTGGAATGCTTTTAACTTTTCGTTATCAAAGGAAATCAAAAGTACTTTTCCACTGCGTTCTCTCAATTCCTTTGGAACATCTTCATGAATTTCATATTCCAACTGACTTTTTTTACAGTAAATGCGAAGTTCTTCATTATCCTCTTCTGCCCAAACTTTTCCTTCACAATATGCCTGAATATGAATTCCTGCTTTTCTTGCCTGCTCAAACAAATAGGTTGTGTATTCCGGTTCTAAAGAAGCTTCGAAGATTTTCTGTTTAGCCGTACAATCATATAATACTCCACCATTATAAGACGCGACATAACACCCATCCTTCGCAAGTCCGATTTTGTCTGCGCCGATAATTGCTGACTCTAGTGGTCTGCCGGTTGCCACAATCATTTTATGTCCTTCGGCTAATGCTTTCTCGATTGCGATGCGATTTCTTTCGCAAACCTGCTTTTCATCATTTAACAAAGTTCCGTCAAGATCCAGAAATACACATTTTTTCCCACCATGGTTCTTATTTTTCTGAATTCGCTTACTGGTGGAAATAATATCCTTATATATGCCGGTCACTTCCGACTGATATTCACTGCCTTGCAACAACTCTTCGCACGCTTGATATAAACGGTCTTCACGCTCTTTCACATAGATTTCCCCGTGCGAACCTTTTATATCTGCAACCTGCGCAACTAATTGCATTCTCTCATCAATCAGTCGAATCAGCTTTTCATCAATTTTAATAATCTCTTCTCTTATTTTCTCTAATGACATAATTTCCCTCATAGTGTTTTTTCTTTAGACTACACTACTTGTTGAAATTTCGCAAGATGGCTGACAGATTTTCATTATATAAACTTGTAACTTTTCACTATATCTAGTATACTATTGCTATAGTATCTACTATTTCTACAAATGAGGTGATTTTATGCGGAATCGAAAGATTCTCAAACTCTTAATCAGTATCGTAGCATTAATTGTTGTGGTAATCATCGTTGCAATTAACCGTTACAATAAAATGACAAAATTCAACACCGATTATGTGAATGGAAATACCGGTGGTAATCTCTATAACGGCGGTTATTTTTGCGAATATGACGGCATGGTTTATTTCCGCAATCCAAATGATGGAAATGCCCTGTATTGTATGGACCGAAACGGCAACAACTTAGAAAAACTTTGTAGTGACTCCGTATCTTACATCAATGCGGATGCCCACTATGTGTATTACACCAGAAATAATGCAGGTGGTGGTGATTTCCCTATTTTTAATGTACAGACTTTTAGTCTTTGCAGATTGGATAAGCGAAACAACGATATTCTCGTGTTGGATTCTGATTCCTGCCTGTATGCATCATTAATTGGAAATTATGTGTACTACTCTCATTACGATGACAAAACAGCATCTACTGTGTATCGTGTAAAAATTGATGGTACAGAACGGGAATCTGTTTTAAGACAACCAATCATTGCAGTCAGTGCCAATGGCGAAAAGCTCTATTATGCCGGGGATGAAAAAGATGCACATATTTATTGTATAAACACCAAAAACGGTTCAACTTCCACCGTTTTGGAAGTCAACAGTTATATGCCGATTGCTTCCGGTGAATACATCTATTACATCAACTGTGACAAAGGATATTATTTAGAACGTTATAACATCAACACCGGCGAAGTTACTACCTTAGTAAAAAAACGTACCGAATGCTACAATGTATACGGTTCTGTGATTTATTATCAGACCGGTGGAGATGATGCTGCTCTGTATCGCATGAAGTATAACGGATTTGATTTTGAATCTGAAGTTATTCGTACCGGACAACACTGTAACATCAATGTAACCAGCACTTATGTATACTTTATGAGATTCGGTGACGATAAAAATGTTTATCGGACCCCAACTGTAGGAACCGTTAATGTTACGGTATTTTCACCGGATATCTTAAACAAATAAGTTTTCATTATATGAAAAAAAGAAGCGTTCCCAAGACGCTTCTTTTTTATCGCTTAAAAATCAAATAACGATAACTGATTTGTTGAAGGTAAATCAATAATACCTAAATCAGACATTAAATCAATAACTGTTGTAGATATTTTTGCTCTCTGCTTCAAATCGTCTTTTGACAAAAACGGTCCACCCTTTGCCGCTTCTACCAATGCTTCTGCCGCCACTTCACCCAGTCCGTCAATGCTGGATAATGGTGGCATCAACTTGCCGTCAATAATTTGGAATCGCTTCGCATCTGCTTTAAACAAATCAAGTTTATGGAAGAAAAATCCACGAGCATACATTTCCTGAACGGAACGCATATCTTTGATAATATCCTCATCTTTTTTACTTTTTGTTTCTTGTGCAAGAAGCTGTTTATAATAAAAATCCAATTTTTCCGGTCCCTGGCACATCAATTCATAAGAAAAAGCACTTGCACGGATACTGAAATACGCTGCATAGTAAGCAAGCGGATAATAAACCTTACAGTAGGCAATTCGCCAAGCCATCATAACGTAGGCCGCAGCGTGCGCTTTCGGGAACATATACTTAATCTTTTTGCAAGACCAAATGTACCAATCCGGAACATTGTTTGCAAGCATAGCCTCTTCCCATTCCGGTTTTAAACCTTTTCCTTTACGGACTGATTCCATAATCGTGAAAGAAAGTTCACTATCCATCCCCATATTAATGAGATAGGTCATAATGTCATCTCGAGTACAGATTGCAGTAGAAATGGTTGCCTTTCCCTCTTCGATTAAAGTTTGTGCATTTCCTAACCATACGTCTGTACCATGGGATAAACCGGAGATTCGAACCAAATCGGAAAAAGACTGTGGTTTGGTGTCAAGTAACATCTGAATTACAAAGTCTGTACCAAATTCCGGAACGCCAAGACATCCTAATTGACAATCATTGATGTCTTCCGGTTTAATTCCAAGTGCTTCCGTTGAACGGAACAAGGACATAACCTTTGGGTCATCTAACGGAATGGTTTTTGCATCGATTCCGGTCAAATCTTCCAACATACGGATAATCGTCGGATCATCGTGTCCGAGAATATCCAGTTTCAAAAGGTTATGATCAATGGAGTGATAATCGAAATGGGTCGTAATAATACCGGTTGACGCATCATTTGCAGGATGTTGCACCGGTGTAAAAGTATTAATCTCTTCTCCAAGCGGTAATACAATAATTCCACCCGGATGCTGTCCGGTAGTTCTTCTGACACCAACACATCCCTGCGCAAGGCGTTCCATCTCGCATCCTCGCTTTGTCATACCCTTTTCTTCATAGTACTTTTTAACAAAACCATAAGCCGTCTTTTCTGCCATCGTACCAATGGTACCGGCTCTAAAGGTTTGACCTTCACCAAAGATAACTTCTGTATACTTATGCGCTTTACTCTGATAATCGCCGGAGAAGTTAAGGTCAATATCCGGTTCCTTATTCCCTTTGAATCCTAGGAATGTTTCAAACGGAATATCAAATCCGTCTTTCTTTAAATTCTCACCGCAAACCGGACAAACCTTATCCGGCATGTCACATCCTGCTCTTCCGGAATATTGTTTTACTTCTTCCGAGTCGAAATCACTGTAATGACATTTCGCACAATAATAATGCGGATGCAGCGGATTAACCTCGGTAATTCCCGCCATAGTCGCTACGAATGATGAGCCAACGGAGCCTCTGGAACCTACTAAATATCCATCTTCATTGGACTTCCAAACCAATTTTTGCGCAATAATATACATAACGGCAAATCCATTGGTGATAATGGATTTTAATTCACGTTCTAATCGCTCGACTACCACAGGCGGTAGCGGATCTCCATACATGGAGGTTGCCTTTTCGTAGCAAATACTTCTTAATGTCTTGTCCGAATCTTCAATAACCGGCGGACATTTATCCGGTCGAACCGGTTCTATGTATTCGCACATATCAGCAATTTTATTTGTATTTGCAACAACCACTTCAAATGCTTTTTCTTCACCCAAATAGGAAAACTCCTCAAGCATTTCCTGTGTGGTTCTAAAATAAAGCATGGTATTTCCGTCAGAAATACCCTTTCCCGCCAGCAAAATATCTCTGTAAATCACATCTTCCGGGTCTAAAAAGTGAGCATCACAGGTTGCAACAACCGGCTTATCAAAATCCTCTCCCAACTTCACAATGGTCTTATTAATTTCAATCAAATCATCCTCAGAATCTAAAAGCGGATCCTCTCCGCGAATCATGAATTCGTTATTTGCAAGAGGCTGAATTTCCAAATAATCATAAAAATTAACAATCCGTGCAATTTCCTTATCCGACTGCTGACGTAAAATAGCCTGATACAATTCTCCGCTTTCACAAGCAGAACCAATAATAAGTCCTTCTCTGTGTTTCAAGATTTCGCTTTTTGGAATCTTCGGGAAACGATAAAAATAGGTTAAATTAGACTTGGAAACCAATCGGTAAAGATTGATTCGCCCCGTCTCATTTGCTGCAATTAATATCACATGATACGGCTGTAATTTTTTTACCGCATCTACGGATTCGTTGGACAACACATTTAACCCTTCCAGGTCATAAATGTTCATCTCTTTTAACATTTCGCAAAAACGGATAAAAATCAAAGCCGTACAAGCCGCATCATCTACTGCTCTATGATGATGTCCCAGTTCAATTTTTAATGCTTTTGCAACTTGATCCAATTTGTATTTACCAATCGACGGAATCAGTACACGTGCCATCGCAATGGTGTCAAGCACGGTAAAATCTGTTGGGAAACCAAGTTTTTTACACCATACTTCAATAAAGCCGATATCAAATTCTGCATTATGTGCAACCATAGCCGCATCTTTGCAGAATTCCATAAATTTCGGAAGGACCTCCTCAATAGTTGGTGCATCTGAAACCATACTGTTTGAAATCGAGGTTAACTCTTCAATATTTGGAGGAATAACCGTTTGCGGATTAACAAAGGTTGAAAAACGGTCAACAACCACACCATTTGTTACCTTAACCGCACCAATTTCAATAATTTTATCATGAGCGGCACTTAAGCCTGTTGTTTCTAAGTCAAATACAATGTATGTATCATCCAAAGTCTGACCTTTTACATTTGCAGCAATTCCTTTGGTATCATCTACAAGATAACCTTCCAAACCATATAAAACCTGAGGTTTGTCATCATCTTTCATTTCCTGAATTTCATGGAATGCTTCCGTAAATCCCTGTACATTTCCATGATCTGTAATGGCAACTGCACGATGTCCCCATGCCTTTGCCCTTTTAATAACTGCTTTTGGATCAGCAACCGCATCCATATCGCTCATTTTCGTATGACAATGAAGCTCAACTCTCTTAACCTCAGCATCATCCATTCGTGCCACCCTGGTGTCTTTGGATTTTTTAATACCACGTACCGAGGAAAGAGTCAATTCATTATCATAGGTATCAAAGGCTACCATTGCCTTTACTTCATAAAACGCATCTTTCTTTAATCCATTAAATACTTCCGGCACATCCTCCGTTGCAACAAACATTTTCACAGCAATGGTATCCGTAAAGTCTGTTATATGGAAAATAATGATTGTTTTTTCATTTTTAATATCACGGGAATCAATGAAAACAACTTTACCACAAACAACAACTTCTTTGCACTGAGAATCAATGTCCACGATTTTCATTGCTTCTTCCGTAAAATCACGACCGAAAACAACATCCGGATTGGTTGAACGGATAATCGGTTGACGTTCTTTTTTTCCTTCTTTTGAGTCATCTTTTGTTTTATAAAACTTGCCTTTTTCATCAAAAGATTTCTTTTCACCGGATGATTGTTTTTCTCCATGTAGGTATGAAGACTCCGAAGATTCACCCTCTTTAACAGAACCACCAGCCTGCTCTAAACGCTCGTTTCGTTCTAAAATAATCTTATCTACGCGCTCCTTTAACTCAATCTCCTGCATCTGATTGCGAAGTTCCACATCTATCGCGGTATAATGAACATCGATCTTGCACGTTCTTTCGAAACGTTCACAAAAAACTTTATCCAAATATTCCAAAAAAGGTGTTTCCATTTCTTTTGAAATCACATTATCGGAAACAATAAAGACAATATCCTGTCCGGAAAAAGTAAAATGGCCGGAATGAAACATCCCCAACAAAAGAGGATTTTTCATCCGCAATTCCAATTCCATACTGTCTTTATATTCATCATAAATTTTCTTAACAGGATAATCCTCCGGCAAATGAAACTTTTCAATTATGGAAACTTTATTTAAGTCTTTCGGAAATACTTTCTTGGCAATGATTCTTTCCAAATCCAACAGAAAATGTTTCGGAATGATTTTTTCACATGAAATGTAGACGTTAAGGTATTCTTTCGCAGAATTCGACGATAACTTCGTCACCTTAACGTCCCACATTAACTGTTCTAATTCTCTATTCAATTGAAGTCCCACAAATGTATCTGAGAACTTCATTTCCATCTTTATTCACCCCAATGATCTAATTCGTATTTTAAGGTACTTAACAATTCCGCCTCCGGAATCTTTTTCATAATTTCACCTTTTTTGATTAATAAACCTTCGCCTATACCGCCTGCAATACCGATGTCTGCTTCTTTTGCTTCGCCCGGACCGTTTACAACACAACCCATGCAAGCTACTTTAATGTCCAAATCATATCCTGCCACAAGCTCTTCTACGCGATTTGCAAGGCCGATTAAATCAATCTGTGTTCTTCCGCAGGTTGGGCAAGAAACAACTTCTATACCGCCGTTGCGAAGTCCTAAGGTCTTTAAAATCTGTTTGGCACTTACAATTTCGTTAACCGGGTCACCGGTTAGTGATACACGGATGGTATCACCAATTCCCTGATTTAAAATGATACCTAAACCGATAGCAGATTTAATATTTCCACGCAATAACGTTCCGGCTTCCGTAATACCAACATGAAGCGGATGCATCATTTTATCAGCAATTAATTCATGCGCTTTGACACACATCATTACATCCGAAGTCTTGATGCTGACAACTAAATTGTCATAGCCCATATCCTCAATAATATGAACCTTATCCAGTGCACTTTCCACGATACCCTCAGCCGTTACGCCGTGGTATTTTTCAACCAGTTCTTTTTCCAAAGAACCACTGTTAACACCTACACGAATTGGAATATTTCTTTCTTTTGCACATTTAATTACTTCTAAAATCTTATCCTTTGACCCAATATTACCAGGATTAATACGAATCTTATCTGCCCCATGTTCCATTGCTGCAATCGCCAGTTTATAATCAAAATGAATATCTGCAACCAATGGAATGGAAATCTCCTTTTTTATATCAGCAAATGCTTTTGCAGCCTCTAAAGTCGGAGCCGCACAACGAATAATTTCACATCCGGCTTCTTCCAATTTATGAATCTGGTTAACCGTTGCAATCACATCTTCTGTTTTGGTGTTGGTCATTGACTGAATCTTGATGGAATGATTTGCACCTATTCCCACATTTCCAATCATTACCTCTTTTGATAATCTACGATTCATATAACCCCTCACTTTCTATTTAAAAAAAGAGTTTTCTTACATCATTAAACATAATAAAAATCATTAACCCAAACAATAAAATCAGTCCTATAAAATGAACAATACCTTCTTTATTCGGGTCCATCTTTTTCCCTCGGATAGCTTCAATGATTAAAAAAATCATTCTTCCGCCATCAAGCGCAGGAATCGGAAGTAAATTCATAACACCTAAGTTTGCAGATAATAAAACACTGATGGAACAAAGGCTGATAAATACGGAAAGCCCGCCGTAAGCACTACTTTCATCAACGATGTCACCCATTACAGATACGATTCCGACCGGTCCTGACAAATCATTAACGCCAACCAATCCTCTGACTAACATTCCAAGACTGTCAATGGTGGTTTCAATGTGATAACACATTTCAAACCAGCTGTCTTTTATTACTTCAAAAACATTTCCTTTATAGTACCCAATGGACTGAATGCCCATCATATATCTCTGCTGCGTTTCATCAAATTCCGGAACTAAAGTGGTTGTATAACGTTCTCCGTCTCTTTCATATACAATCGTCAACTCTTCGCCGGGATTCATATAGGTATAAAAAACAATTTCGCGGAAGGAACGAATACGTTCCTTATTCATGGAAATGATCTCATCTCCGGCTTCTAATCCTGCCATTTCCGCAGCAGAATCAGGAGAAATTTTAGAAATTACGGGACGATCAAAACCGGAAATTGCAACTACCACAACGGCTAACACAAATGCCATAATAAAGTTAAAAACAGGTCCGGCTAACACAACACTCATACGTGCCCAAACAGATTTATTATTAAATGCTCTGCCATCGGCACTTTCTTCGTCTTCTCCTTCCATCATACATGCTCCGCCAAAAGGAAGAAGTTTTAAACTGTATTTTGTTTCACCCTTTGTAAATCCAACAATTGTTGGTCCTAAACCAAGGGAAAATTCGTTTACACGAATCCCATTTGCCTTTGCCAATAAAAAATGTCCTAATTCGTGAAACAAAATAATCACGCTAAAGATTAAAATCGCAATAACTATGCTCATTTACACCATTTACTCCTTATCCATTCTTCTACCGTTTCCTGCGTCTGAATAATTTCATCTACAGAAGGATTATCAATATATTTTGTATTTTCCATACAATCTTTTATAATTGCAGGAATGTCTAAAAATTCAATCTTTTTATCAAGGAAAAGCGCAACAGCCATTTCATTTGCCGCATTATATACTGTAGGAATATTTCCGCCCTTTTCCATTGCTTCATAAGCCAGTCTCAATCCGTAAAAGGTTTCCAAATCCGGCTTTTCAAAGGTCATACTGCCAAGTTCATAAAAATCAAGACGTTTTCCCGGCAGATATTCTCTGTTTGGATAGGTCAACGCATACTGAATCGGCAATCTCATATCCGGTGTTCCCAGCTGGGCAATCACACCACCATCTGCATATTCAACCATGGAATGAATCACGCTCTGTGGATGAACCAAAACTTTAATTTGAGACAAATCTACATCAAATAGCCATTTTGCCTCCATAACTTCCAAACCTTTATTAACCATTGTAGCTGAATCAATGGTAATTTTTCTTCCCATACTCCAGTTTGGATGTTTTAATGCATCTTCCAACTTTACATGTTTTAAATCGTTAAGACTTTTTCCTCTAAAAGGGCCTCCGGAAGCAGTCAGCCAAATATGTTTAATTTCATTTTGTTCATTTCCCTGTAAACTTTGGAAAATCGCCGAATGTTCACTATCAACAGGCAATATTTGAATCCCCATTTTTTTTGCCAAAGGCATAATGATATGTCCGGCAGTTACGAGAGTTTCTTTATTCGCCAATGCAATATTTTTTCCCGCCTTAATAGCCTCTACTGTAGGTTTTAATCCCAGCATACCAACAATTGCCGTAACTAAAATTTCGCTTTCCTCTACGGTCGCCACTTTGATTAAACCTTCCAAACCGCTATAAACTTTTATACTTTCGTTTCCAAGCATTTTTTTTAGTTTCACGGCATCATTTTCTTCCCATACTGAAACAACCGCCGGATGAAACTCTAAAATCTGTTCACAAAACATTTCAATATTTCTACCTGCAGACATTGCAACAACACAATAATCTTCATGATTTCTAACAACATCCAAAGTTTGTGTTCCAATCGAACCGGTAGAACCTAATATCGCAATTTTTTTCATTTGATTCCTCTCTTTTGCCATTGCTAAAAACTATACCAAAACTAAGAAATAAAAAATGATTGGTGATACAAAAATTACACTGTCAAAACGATCCAGAATACCACCATGTCCCGGAATCAAATTTCCGTAATCTTTACAATCAAACTGTCGTTTAAATGCAGATGCCGCCAAATCACCAATCATGGAAATAAAAGCTGCAACGCCTGATAAAAGTATCATAAGAAGGATTCTGGTCAGATTATAACCGGTAAAACGCTCGATTATAAAGAGGTATCCGGCAGTAATTGCCATCGTTCCCAAAATACCGCCAATTGCTCCTTCCACTGACTTTTTCGGGCTTAACTTTGGTGCCATCTTATGTTTTCCGAATAACATGCCCACGCAATATGCACTGGTATCACAGCCCCATGAGACAATGAAAATCAACCACACCAGCCAATCACCATGTTCCAACGTTCTCGTTCTATATATATAAGACAAAAATACCGTAATGTATATAAATCCAAAAAATACGCCAAAAATATCAATTGGTTGATACTTTGGAAAAACAAAAACATAAATGGCCAACAACCCGATTAAAACGAAGGTAATCAATAAAACCCATTGAACATCTCTGGATACGTTGCCCAAAATATTAAAACGTGTAATTAAATAATGCACAATTGTTCCTGCATATCCAATTAATGCAAGCGCTGTTTTTTCACATTTTAAAACCTTTAACCATTCATAAAGTCCTATCAAAGAAAGAATAGCCAAAAATCCAAGCAAAACATCTCCGCCAACAAGTAAAAGCGAAGAAAAAATAACAACTAATACTATTCCGCTAATTAATCTGGTCCAAAACATAACATCCTCCTACACACCACCATAACGACGGTCTCTGTTATTATATACTTCAATTGCTTCGTCTAATTCCTTTTCATTAAAATCAGGCCAAGCCACTTGTGTAAAATAGAATTCTGAATATGCCAGCTGCCATAACAGGTAGTTTGATAATCGTTGCTCGCCACTGGTTCGAATCATTAAATCCGGATCCGGAATATCTGCTGTATCTAAATACTTTCCGATACACTCTTCTGTAATTTCATCCGCTTTCAACGCACCGGATTCCACATCTGCACCAATCTTTTTAACCGCTCTGGTTAATTCATCTCTTGAGCCATAATTCAAAGCGATTTGTAAGGACAATCCCGTATGTTCTTTCGAAAAACTTTCAAGATGTTCCATCTTTTTTACAAGGCTGTCTGTAAGTCCGGTTCTGTCACCGATGAAACGCACTCTTAAGTTATCTTTTTTTGCAGTTTTCATACACGTATCAATGTAAGAATCTAATAACTTCATCAGTGTCTTCACTTCTTCTTCCGGACGTTTCCAATTTTCTGTTGAGAATGCATAAACTGTTAAATATTTAATTCCCCTGTTATGACATGCTCTGGAAATTGTTTCTACATTTTTAGCACCTTGAATGTGTCCTGCTGTTCTTGGTAAACCACGTTTTTTTGCCCATCTTCCGTTTCCGTCTAATATAATTGCCAGATGCTTTAATTCTTTCATAAACTTCACCTTTTTATATGTATAGACAAAAATTTTGTCTATCACTTATTCATAGCACAAAGGGACACGCTTCTGCCTGTCCCTAGGTATTATTATAAGCACTTTTTTTGCTTATATATTCTTATTTAATTCACTATACAGTAAGAATTTCTTTTGTCTTGTCTTCAATTGCTTTGTCAATATCTTTAACAAATTTATCTGTTAATTTCTGAATCTCATCTTCTAACTGATGGATTTCATCTTCAGAAACATCTTCTGTTTTTAATTTTTTCATATGATCATTTGCATCACGACGAATGTTACGAAGAGCTACTTTTGCTTCTTCACCTTTCTTCTTAACATCCTTTGCAAGATCTTTACGTCTTTCCTCTGTTAATTCAGGGAATACAAGACGAATAACCTTTCCATCGTTTGTAGGATTAATTCCTAAATCAGACATATTAATTGCCTTTTCGATTTCTTTTACCATGCTTGCTTCCCATGGCTGAATCTGTAACAATCTTGGTTCCGGAACACTAACGTTAGCAATCTGCTGAATAGAACTTGGAGTTCCGTAATAATCAACTTTAATCTTATCAAGTACATGAGGATTTGCACGACCTGCTCTGATTGTACCTAATTCTTCTTCTAAATTATGGAATGTTTTTTCCATTTTCTCCTGATATGGTAAAATTCTTGCGTCCATTTTTATACCTCCATTTATTCTACTGTCACGATTGTTCCGTTAAAATTTCCGGAAATCGCATTTACAATGCTGTCTTTTTCGTTTAAAGCAAAAACATACATTGGCATTTTCTGCTCCATGCACATAATGGATGCCGTCAAATCCACAACAGCCAACTTCTTATCAATTACTTCCTGAATGCTGATTTTATCATATTTTACAGCATTTGGATTGGACTTCGGATCACTGTCATAGACACCATCAATAGCCTTTGCCAACCAAATTCCATCTGCTTCTACTTCAACCGCTCTCAAAACAATACCTGTATCGGTTGAAAAATAAGGATGTCCGGTACCCCCTGCAAAAAATACAACCATATTTTTTGCAAAATATTTATTTGCTCGGTCTTTAGAAAAAAGTTTTGTAAAACTTCCTACTTCAAAAGGAGTCAATATTTGTGTATTCATTCCTAAAGTTCTAAAGATTTCAGAAACATAGATACAGTTCATAACTGTAGCCAACATTCCAATTTGATCTGCCTTGGTACGATCAATTTTTTCACTGGTTCGGCCTCTCCAGAAGTTTCCGCCACCAATTACGATTCCCACCTGAATTCCGCTGTCAACAAGCATCTTAACCTGTCTTCCAACTTCTAAACAAGTCGCTTCATCAAAACCGGTCTTTTTTTCGCCGGCCAAAGCTTCACCGCTGAGTTTCAACAAAACGCGTTTCATACTCGGACACCTACCTTATTCAACTTATTTTGTATGTATAAATTATTTAAAAAGACCCTGAACATCGATTTCAGAATAACACTGTGAGCAGAAGCCTTCGATAACTGCACCATTGTTAATCTGTACAGAACGGGACTTAATATTACCCATAACAACTGCGGATGTATCAACTACAACCGGACCCTGAACATCGATATCACCCTTAATAGCGCCTGCAATTACAGCAGATGTAGCAGTAATATTACCAATGATAACGGAACCGTTTCCAACTTTTACAGTTCCTTCTGCAACGATTTCACCCTGAACCTTTGCATTGTCAGCAAAGAATTCGGCACTTGAAGTATTGCCCTGAATAATACCGGACACAACTAATTTACCGTTACATCTTACATCACCATTTACTCTACCTAACACTTCAATAGAACCGATTGTTTCAACATTACCTGTAATTGTCATTCCGGATGTAATCGTTGCAACTTCATCAGAAATATTTCTTACTGGCTGTTCTACCACCGGTGCTGCCTGTGTATACATCTTTGGTTCTTCAACAACAGGAGCAACCTGTGCTGGCATTTCTACTTCTGTTTCTTCAATTTCTGCTTCTTTTTCTGTAGCAGCACCCGGCATAAGCTCGTCAACTGCCTGTGTCAAATCTTCCTTAAATTCCTTAAAAAATCCCATGTTTTTAACCTCCAAAATAGTATTTTTCTCCTGTTAATCTTCAGCATCCTGGGTTACATGCTGGATTACCACGGTTTCTTCATTAATCGGAAGAATCTGCGCATTCATGCTGAGCAGTTCTTCAATAATTGTACTTAACGCTGCAACAGTAGAATCTTTATTCGTTGCATCATGCATTAAAACAATTGATGTTTGGTATTTTTTAACACCATTTATGACATTATCTACCAGATCCTGTTCCGTATAACTTTTCACAGTCGCATCCCCGCTGACTACGTTCCAGTCATAGTAGGTATATCCTTTTTCTGTTACCAGGTCAATAAAATTATGCATATCAATTTCACTTACCTGGTTGCTGCTTCCGCCCGGAAAACGGAGTAATTTCGTATCCACACCGGTTGTCTCAACAATCAAACTCCGAATCTGTTCCAAATCCTGTTCAAAAGCCTCTATCGATGAATAAATCACACTATACTTATGAGAATAAGAATGAATTCCGATAGAATGACCTTCCTCAATAATCCGGCGGTACATATTTAATGAATGCTCGTCCGTGCGACCAACCACAAAAAAAGTAGCCTTTACATCATATGCCGCAAGAACATCCAATATATCATCGGTGTTATCACTTGGCCCGTCATCAAATGTCAGATAAACCTTATGTACCGTGTTCTCATCTGCAATATTTGAAATATCCGTATCAAACTGGATATTCGGGTTCTCACCAATAACAGGCTCCGAATCGTCTCCGTTATCTAAATTTGGATTGGAGGGCTTGTTATTTTGATTATTCTGTGATTCATAAACCACAAAATTATATAACTTGTCGACCTGCTTGTTTAAAGATATAACCTTTACCCCAAGGGTCACACATATAATCATAGAAATTAACATCCAACCAAAAATCGAAAAGATAATTGTCATCTTCATTCGGTTGATTCTGGCACGTCTTCTCTGCTGTTCTTTCATCCCAATAATTGGATTTTCGCTCATGATTTCCTCCAAACACAAAGTTCCTTTTTAATTGTACCACATAATAAAAAATGTGCAAATACTTTGTGGCTTTTCTTGCTCAAAATTATGAATTTTTTAGAGCTTTTATTTCATAAATTCATAAAGGGCAATCCCCACCGCCATGGACAAATTTAAAGAATCAATCGTGTCTTTGTGACGAATCAAAACACTTCTTCCTTCCTTTGCAAAAGAGTCCGGCAAACCGGTTGCTTCATTTCCAAAAATCAATGAAAAAGCGCTTGCCTTATCAATGGATAATGTCTGTAAATCTGTAGCTCCTTTTAACATAAACGGATAACAATCTCTTTTACCCATTTGTGCCTTATACTGTTCAAACGTTTCAAATCTGCTTATATTCGCACGAAAGCACGCTCCCATTGATGCTCTGACAACCTTAGGATTGAAATAATCCACACAAGGTTCGATTACTGCAATATTACAAACGCCAAATCCAATTGCAGTTCTGATGATGGTTCCCATATTTCCCATATCCGAAGGATTCACTAATACAATATGGTTTTCTTGATTATCTAATTGGTCCTCATATTTTTCAAATAAACCTATCATGAAACAGTTTTCTTTGTCACGCAGTTTTTCAACATTTTTCTTGCTGATTTCCAACGGAATGTTATGTTGTTTACATAAACTTTCGACAATTTCTTTCTGTGACTCACTATCCATATCCGGGTGGAGAAACACACGAATTACTTTTTCCGGCTTGTTCTTCAATAATTCAATTGTTGGAAATGCGCCCAAGGTATAACTATATTCCATTTTTCCCTGATATTTTTTGATTTGAATGTCCATATTTATCCCTCTTGCCAGTCTTCTTATATAACATCTAAGTCCATTATCTTTTATAAAAAAAGCTCCGAAAGTATAAGTACTTCGGAGCTTTCATTACAATAAAAATTAGTTTCCTGCCATCTGAGCTGCTACTTCAGCTGCAAAATCTTCCTGTTTCTTTTCAATACCTTCACCGGTTTCGAAACGAACAAATCTCTTAACAGAAACTGTAGCACCAACTTCCTTGCCAACCTGCTCTAAGTACTGAGCAACTGTCTGCTTTCCATCTTCTGCTTTAACGTATACCTGGTCTACTAAGCAGATTTCTTTTAACTGCTTGCTGATACGTCCTTCAATCATTCCGTTAATAACTTTTTCAGGTTTTGCTGCTTCCTTCGGATCGTTCATGATCTGTGCAAGGATAATTTCTTTTTCATGTGCGATATAATCTGCATCAATTTCAGCTCTTGTTACATATTTTGCATTTAAAGCTGCAATCTGCATAGCAATGTTTGTTAATGCTTCTTTTACAGCGTCATTAACAACTGTTGTTTCAGCATCAACGATAACACCAATCTTACCACCACCGTGTACATAAGAAACTACACAACCATTTTCAGCAACAACTTTTTCAAAACGACGAATGCTTAATTTTTCACCGATTGTAGCTGTCTGAGACATTAATTCTTCAGAAACTGTCTTGCTGTTATCTAAGTTCCAAGCTTCTGCCATAAATGCATCCATATCAGCTGCGTTGGAAGCAAGTGCCTGAGCACCTACAGCCTTAACAAAATCCTGGAATTTTTCATTCTTTGCAACGAAGTCTGTTTCAGAGTTAACTTCAACAACTGCTGCTGCATTGTTGCCATCCATAGCAACGTAGCAAAGTCCTTCAGCTGCGATTCTGCTCTGTTTCTTTTCAGCCTTTGCCTGACCGTTCTTTCTTAAGTATTCAACTGCTGCATCCATATCGCCATTGGTTTCACCCAAAGCTTTTTTACAGTCCATCATACCAGCGCCGGTCATTTCTCTTAATTCTTTTACCATTCCTGCTGTAATAGCCATAATTCTAATCCTCCACTATAAAAAGAAATTATTCTGCATCTAATTCTTCCATGGATTCCACTTCGTCTACTTCAACTTCTTCAACGTAAACTGCTTCACCCTGGTTTGCTTCGATAACTGCATCAGCCATCTTAGCTACGATTAATTTAACTGCTCTGATTGCATCATCATTACCCGGAATTACATAATCTAATTCTTCCGGATCACAGTTTGTATCAGCAATACCTACTAAAGTAATACCTAAAGTATGAGCTTCCTGGATACAAATTCTTTCCTTCTTAGGATCAACTACGAAGATTGCATCCGGTAATTTCTTCATTTCTTTGATACCACCAAGGTTCTTTTCTAACTTGGATAATTCTTTCTTAAGTTCGATAACTTCTTTCTTTGGAAGAACTTCAAAAGTTCCGTCTTCCTGCATACGCTCGATTTCTCTTAATCTTGCAATTCTGGACTGAATGGTCTTGAAGTTTGTAAGCATACCACCCAACCATCTTTCGTTAACGTAGAACATTCCGCAACGGATTGCTTCGTCACGAACTGCATCCTGAGCCTGTTTCTTTGTACCTACGAAAAGTACGGTACCACCATCAGCTGCGATGTCAGCAATTGCTTTGTAAGCTTCATCTACTTTACCTACAGATTTCTGTAAGTCAATGATATGAATACCATTTCTTTCTGTGTAGATGTATGGAGCCATCTTAGGATTCCATCTTCTTGTCTGATGTCCGAAATGAACACCTGCTTCTAATAACTGTTTCATTGAAATTACGCCCATGTTTTTTACCTCCATTTGGTTGTTCTTCCATATGCTTCTACCAACCGAAGAACCTAGGCACCACTTCGGTCATCAGCATATGTGATTGCTAATTAATAGTTACTATCTAAGCAAAAAACTTGCATGGCAAGCCAAAATACGCTTAGACTGATATAGTCTAGCACATCTTGTCAAGCAATGCAAGTAAAAATACAAATTTATTTCATTTAATTAGTAATAATTTCGGCTATTTCATCATATGTAGCATCTTTTGGAATTTCAAAGCTTCCGCATATAATTCTACTACCCAGTCCTTTTGTCACACAAAGCCATTTATTAAATTCGTCTTTGTCTGTAATTACACCAATTGACAAAAGTTTCTGACTAACAATTTCGGATGTATCACCACTTGATATAACTAATGTAACATAGGTTCTTTCTGTAGTATTACCGCCATTGTTATCATTCGTGGAATCATTATTTCCCTGATCTGTATTTTCACCATCGGGATCTTGCGTAGAATCATCGTTTCCATCCTGGTTATCGGTGGATTCATTCTGATTTTGGTCTTCGCCGGAATCATCTTGTACTTTATCGTCGTCATCCGTCGTTTCATCGTTGGTTGTGTCATCATCTTTCACATAACCATCATTATATTCAGACATAACCATGCCTAATTTTTTTGCTTCTTTAATAATCTCATCCGCTGACATTTTAGGTTTATATCTGCTAAATGCAATCATCAAAATCACCGTAGAAACGATAATCCCAACACCTGCACCGCGTAAATAATATCGGAATTTCAATGTTTTATTCCCCTTTGTTTAATTCTAAAACAAGCTTTACAACACCAATACCAACACCAAGTTCACGGGCAATTTCAACCACATCTTTTCCCTGGTGATGAAGTTTCATAATCCTCTCATTACGGACTTTTTGCATTTCTTTTTCGTCTTCAAAGATTTCATCTGTAAATGCTCTAATATCCGCATCTTTTTGTTCCTGTTCGGATTCCGTTTTTTGCACAAGTTCCGATTGCTGTACCATTGCATCCTGCAGATTCATCACTTCTGATTTCAAACTATTTAAACCATTCGCAAAACTTGTCATCTCATCATACTTGTCATTTAACATACTGTACAAAAACATCACTTCATTGTGCGTCTTGCTGATAGAATCCAATACCGAATCAGAATACTCATTGATATTCATAATCTTTTCGTTAGAGTCTTTTTCCATTTGGCGAAGCATTTTCTCATATGATTCTTCCAACGTATCATCCAAATCATTTTCAATACGTGATTTGGCTGCTGTCAATCGTTCCTGTACAATATGATTAATCTCTGCTTCACTTAACTCTGCAATTTTATCCAGTTCTTTTTTTGATAGTTTCTCAGGAATAAAAAAACTACCAAACAAAAAAACTACCCCAATCAAAATAAGTACTATTTCAAGTGCTCCCATAAAAACCTCTCTATATGGTTACATCAAAACCAAATGTTTGCTTCTTTTCCACAACCTGATTCTTCAGTTTTGGATTTTCATTTTTTTTGCGCGTAGAAAAATATTTATTTTTACCTTCTTCTTTTGCATCAAAGTGACCATTTGCTTCATTCCGCTGATTTGGATTCGTAACCGTCTTTACCATACTTTCCGTCCTGCGTTGGAACGTTGTCTGGATATTTTCCTGCTGAACAACGGGTTTTTGTTCCTCATTATGACGAATTGTACTAATATCTTGGCTTCTTTGCATGGTCCCATTAAGATGGACAGGGTTAATAGTCATATAATCCTCCGTAATTAAAGATTCAAAACAGAAATATCAGCACCTTGTTTTACAAACTGGCAATATCTTCTGGTGTCTTTCGTTGTCATGCTCACATCACCAATTGCTATCTGAACTCCCGGATAAACAATATTGGAAACTTTTACGCGTGCGCCGTCTCCCATCATCAATTGTTCGTGAAGTTTTTCGTATTCCTGACGTTTTAACAGCATATCTTCCTTCAGTTGCTTAAATGCATCTGCAACTTTCTTAATATACTCCATCTGTTCTTCCGTAAATTCAGAACCTTGATTATGTTTTTCCGTATAATTAACAAGAATCGGACGCAAACGGTCTTCCTGTTTTCTTTGCTCTACAAGCTGTTTTTGCAATTCTAAAAATCTGGCCTTAACTGCCGGTTCAATACCGACTTCAACACGTGTAAGCGTTCCCATTTCAGAACCAACAATCTGAGCTTCAACCAATTTCCCGGCTCTTAAGACACCTCCGGTAATAAAGCCTTTTCTACCACTTACATGAATCGAACTGAAAGCAGAAACATGACTATGTAAAATAGACTCTGTTTCTACATATCCACCGCTGACAACTTCTGCATTTTCAATAAATTTACAAATAATATTCCCCTGTGCTTTTAAAACACCTTTGGTCATACCATGTATGCCTCTTTTTAAAATAATTTGTCCGGTGGTTTCTAATTCTGCTCCTTCTACTACACCTTCCACAATGATATCACCGTTGGCTCTTACCTTAAATCCGCTCTTAACATTTCCACGAATCATAACCGCGCCGGAATAATCAATATCACCTGTAGATGTATCAACATCTGCAGGAATCTCCAACACATCAGACACGAAAACTTTTCCATTTAACAATTTCGCATGTCCCGTAACATCTGAATAAATTTCCGTTCTGTCTTCAGACAAGGAAATGTTATGGCTAAATTCCAGCTTCATAGTCTTAACATTTTTTGGTTTAATTTCATGGCCCCATACATCCTGTCCCGGTTCTCCCGGATCCGGTGCATGTAAGCGCGCCAATAACTCACCGCTTTTTACCATACTAACGGTATTCAAGTTATGATAATCCACGGTACCATCTTCATTTTTCTTTGGTCTGGTACTAAGTGATGTATTGAAAAAATATTCTACGCTGCCATCTTTTCCATGACGTGGCGGAATTCCTTTTGCAAAAACAAACTCCGTATTATAAATACGGTTATCTACATATGCAGCAATCGCATTACGGTCAATGCCGACAAGAATCTTATTGCTCATCAAATCTTTAACAATATCCTCTGCCGAAAGGTTTTCTCCACCTTCTGACGCTGGGTAAAAGCGGCAAAAAACAAGCATATTATCTTGTGAAACACGAAAATACATCGTTTCATTATATGGTCGAAACGGTGCAGGCCCAACAACTACATCTGTCGGTTGCATTGCACGGCACGCCTGGCGAAGCTGACCTGCATCAAATGCATCCAGCAAATTTCTGTTCAAATAATCTACTACTTCGTTATAATCAACAGGTTTTCCGTTTTCTTGTGGGGGATAAATTGTGACATAAGTTTTATCGCCACGCACAGACAACTGCGCATATCCATTTTTAATTCCCATTTGTCCTCCAAAGCACTTATGTGTTATTAATAATATAAAATATCAGAATAATCACCCATCACTTTTTGAAGTTTTGCAAGTGCTTTTGTATGCAACTGCGAAATTCTTGACTCTGTGACTTCTAATATCAAACTAATTTCTTTCAGTGTTAATTCTTCATAGTAATAAAAAAGAATAACCTGTCGTTCTTTTTCTGTCAAAGTCTGTAAACCTTTTGCTAAAGCTTCTTTTAGTTCTTCTTTTTCAAAACTTCTGTCCGGCTGTAAAAAATGACTATTCGTGGTCGCATCCATTACCGGTTCCGTACCTTGCTCAACAAATTCATTTAAGGACACCAGGCCGGTAACCTTCATTTGATTTTGCCATGCTATATACTCGTCATTATTTAATCCTAATTCTAATGCAATTTCTTCATCTGTCGCCGAACGACCGTTACGATTTTCAATCACTCGGATTGCTTCGTCTATCTGGCGCTGTCTCTGACGAATCGTTCTTGGAATCCAGTCCATTTTACGAATTTGGTCAAGAATGGATCCTCGAATTCTTAAACTTGCATATGTTTCAAACTTTACTTCTTTATCCATATCAAACTTGTCAATAGCATCAATTAATCCAAAAATGCCATAACTTGTAAGATCTTCATACTCTAAATTGCCACCTAAATACATACCAAGTCTTCCGGCAACAATTTTTACCAAAGGCGAATATTCAATTATCAACTGTTCGCGTAACTCCGGCGTAGGTGCCTTACGATACGTCTGCCATAATTTTTCTTTTTCTTCTGGTTTCATTATAACCTCCGGAAATACTCCAAAGTAATGGTTTTTCTAAAAGTCTCTGACTATTCATCCTGTTCCGAATCATTTTCTTCGGTTTCCTGAATATCTTCCAGTTCCTTTTCTTCGTCTGTTTCAGAATCTTCGGCCTCTTCTTCCTCATTTTCCTTTGGAAGTGGAACGTACTTATCTAAAATCGCTTTTATAATTAAACCGATAATATAGAAAATTACTGAAACAATGATCAACGAGATCATAAACTTGATATTAAATATATCCTTGTCTCTTAGGCCCATAATACATCTGACTAGTGAGCCTAAAAGCATAACCACTGCAGGGATATGTTTTGTATTCATGACGAACCTCCAAGCTAAATTTCCTTAGCTTCTTTACCTACAGATTTGATTAAGAATTTTCCGGTTTCACAATAAAGTTCTACCGTACGACCATAATTCAACCCTGTATCCTCAGCTTTTAAAGGAATATTCAGCTCCTTTAATTTTGCTTTTGATGCCTCTGCATTACGAGCACCAACATTGCCTATTTCAGAAACCACAGACATTTCAAACATCTTGGCTCCTCCGGCAATTTTAGCAACTATATGTCTCTTGGAAGCTCCCATTTTCAACATCGCTTCCAACAAATCTTCTATTCCTGTATCTGCAAACTTTGCACGATTGGAATTATTTTTAATCGCCGAACTATCCGGTAACATTATATGGGCAAGTCCACCAATCTTGGTCGTAGGATCATATAGAGCAATTCCGATGCAGGATCCAAGACCTAAGGTAGTCAGCATATCAGTGTTTCTACCGGTCTTTAAATCGGCCATACCAACTTTTACAACATTATCCATAGTTTCACCTTACATCTGAATACCTAAAGATTTTAAAATCTTTTCATATGAATCAATTTCAGGCAGAAGAATAAAATATCCATCTATCATATGTTCATTACCAAACTCTGTCTGAATTAACAATGCATTATCTCCAAATTGTCCAAACTGAATAGCCGGAACGCTTAAAATAGCCGCAGCCATATCAATCGCCAAGTATGGAACAGATGATGTAATAACCATTCCTGTCATAGATGCAAGGGCTGATAAGTAAGAACCGGCAATAATATTTCCAATTTCTTTAATTGCGGATAAATCCATTTCATCGAATGGCTCATTATACTCAGGATCTCTTCCCATCAAATGATTTACCAAATAGTGTGCAGAAGGTGTGCGCAATAAAAACATCATACTTCCGGCAATATCACTTTCCACTTCAAGATAGATTCCTACAATCGTTTCTTCTTCTCCGCCGATTGCACTGCCAAGTTCAGGGAATGATAAAAGTTGAACTTTTGGTACGCTCATGTTTAAACGCATTCCAATCATATTAGCAATCGCTGTCGTTGCATTACCTGCTCCGATATTGCCAATTTCCTTCAATACATCAAAATACATTGAATTTACATCTTGTAAAGTATATTTTTCCATTGTGCCTCCATACGTATAACGATAGTGAGATCCTTTCAGATCTCACTATCATTTTCACTAAACTAACTCTTTTTCATCAATTACTGCATTGATGTCCAATAAGGAAATCAATGTATCATTGTGTTTACCGATTCCTTTAATAAAATCGCTCTTTTCGTCACGATTGTCCGGAGAATATTTATCAATATCCTCTCCGCCCAGTGTAACTACTTCTTTTACTTCATCAACAATGATGCCCACACTTCCGTGCTCTTCTAATTTCAAAATAATAATACGGGTTGCGTTAGTAAATACATCATCTTCCAAAGCCATTTTCAAGCGAAGGCTCATTACCGGAACAACTTCACCACGAAGGTTGATGATTCCTTTAAAATGTACCTGTGCTTTTGGTAATCGGGTAATTTTCTGCATACGAACGATATTGTCGATATATGTAATATCAATACCGTACTGTTCGCTACCAATCTTAACTACGATAAACTGTTTCTTTTCATCATTTCTAATAGTTGTTAATGCATCAGCCATCTTCATGCACCTCCTACATTAATGTATTGGCGTCAAGGATTAAGGCAACTTCGCCGTCTCCTAAGATTGTAGCGCCACTGATAATCTTGTTGTTATTAATATATTTGCCAAGAGATTTAATAACGATTTCCTGCTGTCCCATAAGTTTGTCAACAACAAGACCTGCATAATTTTCACCCTTGCGAACAATAACAACAGTAAGGCTTGTTCTGGATTTGATTTCTTCCGGATCCTTACGTTCAACATCTAAAACTTCATCCAAACGGATTAACGGAATAACGCTTCCTCGTAAAGTAATCACTTCTTTTGCCTGTACATACTTAATCTCGCTAACCGGAATGTCTTCAATATTCTGGATGGAGTTCAAGGAAATCGCATATTTTTCGTCTTCAATTTCTACCATTAAAGCCTGAATAATAGCAAGTGTTAACGGAAGACGTACAATAAACTTAGAGCCTTCTCCAAGGGTTGTCTTAACTTCAACATCACCGCCTAAAGCTTCGATGTTCGATTTAACAACGTCAAGACCTACACCACGACCGGAAATATCGGAAATCTGTTTTGCCATTGAGAAACTTGGCATAAACAGAAAATCAATAATATCTTTCTTTGATAATGTTTCTGCCTGCTCAGCTGTTACAATACCACGTTCAATTGCCTTTTGTTTAACAACTTCAACATCGATACCATTACCATCATCACCAACTTCGATGATAACGTTATTTCCTTCCTGATAAGCATTTAAGTAAATGCTACCAACTTCAGGTTTACCTCTTTCTTTACGAACTTCGGCGCTTTCCAAACCATGGTCTGCAGAGTTACGTAATAAGTGCTGTAACGGATCACCAATCTGATCAACTACGGTACGATCAAGTTCTGTCTCTTCACCGCTCATGGTTAATTCCATTTTTTTATTCAAGCGTTTTGCCAAATCGCGAATCATTCTCGGGAATTTATTTACAACACTTTCAATCGGTACCATTCTTGCCTTCATAACAGATTCATGAAGGCTGGTGGTGATTCTTTCCAAATATTCAATCTGTTCATGGAACATCTGATTCTGTGAACCGACTGCTCCCTGAGCTCCGATTGCAACCAATGAGTTCTTTGCAATAATCAACTCACTTACCTGATTCATTAATGTATCTAATTTTTCAATATCAACACGAACGGTTCTGCTGGTAACCGGTTTGTTAGAATTGGTATTTGCATTATTTGCCGCTGTTGTTTTAGCTCCGGAAACCGGTTCTGTTGTAGCTACGGAAACTGCTGTCTCAACAACTTCTCCTTTTGCTTCTGTTTCTTCTTCTTCCATAATCTCATTTGAAGAAATCTCGCCACAAACTACGGCATCAATTTCAGATACAGTCTTTGCAGCAGTTTCAATATCTGAAATATTTTTATCGCACGCAACAAAGAATGAGAAATCGAAATCAAAGTTTTCATCTTCAATTTCCTGAGAAGTTGGACGATATGCTAAAATCGTTCCAAATTCTTCCATTGCTTTAAATACCAAAAATGCTCTCGCAGATTTCAAGAGGCAATCTCTACTGATGTATACTGTCACACCGTATATTTTCATACCTTCATTTTCTTTATCTTTGATAGCCTTTAATTCAGTATCATTTAATTCATAATCCCTGAATTTTTCTTCGTAAGAAACTGTATCATTTGAAACGGTTTCTGTTTCCTCTGCAGCAGGTGCTTCAGCTGCTGCTCCATTTAAAATATTATTTAATGCAGTAATAATTTCTTCGTGTTCATCTGTACCTTCGTTTGATGTATTTTTAACATTCTCAAGGTATCCTTCAATCGCATCAAGGCACTGGAACAAAACATCAATCATTGCTCCATTAATGGAAATCTTATCAGAGCGAACTTCCTGAAAAACATTTTCCATATCATGCGTTAGTCTCTGCATTCTCTTAAAGCCCATGGTTCCTGCCATACCCTTTAAAGAGTGTGCCGCACGGAAAATCTCGTTGATTGTATCCTTATTGTCCGGTTCTTTTTCCAAAACCATAATACAATCACTTAAGTTTTGTAAATGTTCACTTGTTTCATCGATAAAAATGTCTAAATACTGGCTTACATCCATTCTACTGTACCCCCACATTCGTAATGATAGTTGATGCTACATCGTTTAATGAAACCACTTTATTAACCACTCCGGCTTCTGCAATTGCTCTTGGCATACCGTACACAACGCAACTTGCTTCATCCTGTGAAATGGTAAAAATCTTCTTACCTTTTTTCAATTCCAAAATACCATCCGTACCATCTGCTCCCATTCCCGTAAGAACAACGCAGACTACTTCATCATATCCGGAATCCTTTAATGACTTGTACATAATATCAGCACATGGTCTTAGGCCGCCGATAGGTGGTGTTTCTTCCAATTTAATTTTATGGGTTGCACCGTTTCTTACAACTTTCATGTGCTTGCCGCCAGGAGCAACATATACCCATCCTTTTTGTAAAACATCGCCGTCTTCAGCTTCCTTAACTGATACCTTACTTAATTCATTTAATCTGTCTGCCATTGATTTCGTAAAACCTGCAGGCATATGCTGTACCAAAACCATCGGAGCATCCATATTTTCCGGTAACATCGGAATAACACTCTGTAATGATTTCGGTCCACCGGTGGAGCATGCCAAAGCAATTAATTTATTGCCTCCTCTTACATCACTCTTTGCCGGCAAATTAACGATTGGGCGTTGGGTGGCCGGTCTTGCAGGTGCCGGTCTATAAAGCCTTGAAGTTCTCAAAACAGCATTTAGAACTTTCAACAGAGATGTGGAAAAATCCTCTCCCTTCGCTTCGATAATGTTGCCCGGTTTGGTAACAAAATCAAGCGCCCCCAGTTCCAAAGCCTCAATGGTTTCTTTTGACCCTTCTACCGTCAACGTACTTGCCATAATCGTAAGGATTTCGACTTTTTCACTTTGTAGTTTTCTAAGTAATTCCAGACCATCCATTCTTGGCATGTTAATATCCAAAACCATAGCGTCATACTTTTTCGCACATAATTTTTCGAATGCATCAACGCCATCTCTTGCAGTATCAACAGCCTGGAAGGATTCATCTGAATTAATTATATCACATATAACCCTTCTCATGAGTGCAGAGTCATCGACTACCAAAATATTTTTCTTCATTTTTATCTTCCTCCGGCAAGTTTTCTGGATTTTCTCTCCTGTTCGAAGATATATCTAATAATTTTCTCTCTTTCATCATTTCGAATATGAGTAAACTGCACACGATTTTCATATCTGTGGTTGCTTTCTTCTAACGGGGTAGAACTAAGCACGTTTCCGGCCACATCAAATTCATGAATATTATTATCCCATTTGAGTTCAAATTTAATTTCCACAATGGAATCCTGCGGAAGCGGATATCTGGATGTAAAACGAACTCCTCCGCCGCTGATGTCAAGGGCTACACCTTCGTGGAAAATCCGATGAAACGGCGGAACCATCAATGAGGTTTTATTCTCATCTCTCATAATCGACATTTCCCGAATCTCTTCCTCCGTGATTGTTGCATACTTTAAATCTAAGGTGCATTCGCATCGGAAATATTCTCTTCGTTGAAATTTTTCAAACTGTGTTTGGAATCTTAGACGAAGCAAAAACATATTATTGGATTTGTAACGGTCAACAACTTTCGCTGTTGCAATGTATGTTGCTTTATCATTGTAGCAAATCACACGATATCTGACTCCATTATGTAACAAAATCAATTTTCCGTTAACCGTAGGCATATCAACTTCCAAATCTCCGTTTGGGAAAATGTCCTGCACTTTACTATGAAAAATAGCATTGTAATCATCATTTTCAGTATTTGCCACGTCGTCCGGCATAATGTCAATTTTTGTGCCGATTTTGATGATATCAGATACCATAAATACCTCCATTAAGCTCGTCTTGTAAGAAATCCTGTCAATAATTCAGCGATTCCTTTCTGCGTTGTTGGTTTATTACAAACATTATTCAAAAGATTATCCGCAACAATTTCGTATGCTTTTGCAGATTTTGAATTCGGATAACTGATTGAGACCGGCTTTTGCTGACGAATGGCTTTATCAATCATCGGATCAGCTGGAACCATTCCTAAGAACTCGAAAGATGTTCCAAGAAAACGATTTACAACAGACGATAATTTTGAGCAAACCGCATCTCCGTCTTCAACAGAACTTACCTTATTGGCAAGCACGCGAATTGTTGTTGTCTGATTAAACTTCGGATTACGAATTAATGCTTTTAAAATTGCATAAGAATCTGTTAATGAACTTGGTTCCGGTGTGGTAACAACAACCACCTCAGGACTTGACAATGCAAGTTCTAATACACTGTCTGAAATACCTGCCCCTGTATCAATAATAATGATGTCTGCCATTTCTTCTAAAAAAGACAGATTATGAATCAAATAAGCCAACTGCTCTCTTTTTAACTTATTCAATCCCACAACACCGGATCCTCCGGAAATAAAACCGATTCCTTCCGGTCCCCTGGTAATGATTTCATGAATACTTTTCCCACGGAAAATCAAGTCCGCAAGATTAAATTTCGGCAATGCGCCAAACATAACTTCAATATTTGCAAGGCCAAAATCCGCATCCACAATAATTACGGATTTCCCCCTTCTTTGCAACTGAATCGCAAGATTAACACAAGTATTCGATTTCCCTACACCGCCTTTTCCACTGGTTACGGTAATGACTCTTGCTCGCTTTTTCTCTTGATTCTTCGCATTAACAATTTCTCTTAACTGTTGGGCCTGGTCCATATTAATTACCTCCTAACAGTTTCTTGACAATGCGCTGTGTATCGAATACTTCAATATCATCCGGAACATTTTGTCCATTAGTAACATAGGACAATTCTGCACCGGTATACATCTTAACATTATATAAATTACCATAAGATGTTGTTTCATCAAGCTTCGTAAAAATCAATTTGTACTCTGCAATTTCACGATACGAATTAACGATTTCAATCAAATCACGATATTTGGTTGTTGCACTTAATACCAGATAAATTTCAGATTCATATTTTGCATCCAACGCCTCAATAAGTTTTTTCGTATCTTCTTTCTGCTGGGTGCTTTTATGAGAAAAACCTGCTGTGTCAACTAAAATCACATCGGAATCTTTCACCTTTGCAATTGCTGGGTTTAATTCATCTGCAGAGTAAATAATGGTTAAAGACGTATCTAAAATATTTGCATATGTACGCAACTGTTCTTCTGCTGCAATTCGATATGTATCAGCGGTCAAAAGCGCAATTTTTTTGCCACTATCCATCTTCAATTTAGAAGCAATTTTAGCAATCGTTGTAGTTTTACCTACGCCGGTCGGTCCAATAAAGAAAATAACCTTCGGTTTCTTGCCGGTCAAATCAATCGGGCTTGGCTGGCCAAATTTTAAGATCATTTTCTGATATACACTTGATAATAATAAATCCAAACTCTGTGCACCCCTGCCAGGACGTTCTACCTCATCAAGCAATTGATTAATACAACGTTCTGTCACTTCATTATCAAGCAATGTGTTATAAATCATTTTTGCATATTTTATTGTTTCATCATTTTTTTTGCTCTGAATTTCTGCATCGTGAGCTTCATCTTTCAATTCCTGAACTTTCGGTGCAAGACTTTTTTCAAGTAAATTCTGCAAATTTTCCAATCTTTCTTCAAATGCCTTATCTTCTTCCGGTAAAGGCGCATTCTTCGGCGGTATAAACGGAGTACCCTGTGATGTAGAAACTGTTGCCTTTACCTCCGGGCGATTATAAGTAACAGCCTGGGAACGATTTTCAGAACCGTTAAAATTCAAATCTATCGCTTCATCTGCAACAAAATTAATTTTTCCGGTCTTTTTTTCCATACGGGATGTGTCCGGCATTCTGTTTTCTTTTTCTTCTACTGCCGCAGTTACTTCATATTGGGAAGACTTCAAAAAAGCAAACATCCCCGTTGGTTTTACTGTGCGAACGTTTAATACAACACAACTACTGCCCAGCTCCTGCTGTGCTTTTAATCGTGCTTCTTCTTCCGTTCTTCCGAGAAATTTTTTAATCGTCATTTATCCTGTCACCATCCCCACTGATTGTAGTTCAACATTTGCATCAATTTCATTATATGAAATAACAATTAAGTCTTTAAAATAGTCCTCTGTCAGTTTCTTAAAATACATACGGACAATCGGGGAAGTAATAATAATCGGGCTCTTTCCGATGTTTTCCAACTTAGCCACCTCTTCTTCTACCGATTGCATAATACTCTTTGTTCTTTCCGGGTCTAATGTTAAGTATGCACCTTGTTCTGTTTGTTTTACAGAAGCCATAATGTCCTGTTCAACTTTAGGGTCCAAGGTTACGACACTTGTTATTTCATTAGCTGGGAAATATTTTGCAGAAATCGAACGTTTCAAACTTTGTCTTACATACTCTGTTAAAACATCCGTATCTCTGGTAGTTGCAGCATGATCTGCCAAACATTCAAAAATGGTAAGCAAATCACGAATGGAAATCTGTTCACTAAGCAAATTCTGCAATACTTTTTGTATCTCACCCAATCCCAATAATTTTGGAACTAATTCATCCACAAGTACCGGATTAGATTCTTTTAAGTTGTTAACCAGATTCTGAATATCCTGTCTGGTCAACAATTCAGCAATGTGCTGTTTTACAACTTCTGTAATATGCGTTGCAATAATAGACGGCGGGTCAACAACCGTATAACCGTAGCTTTCCGCTCGTTCTCTCTGGCTTTCCGTAATCCATATTGCAGGTAAGTGGAAGGACGGCTCAAATGTTGGAATACCGGAAATTTCTTCTTCTACATAACCCGGATTCATTGCCATATAATGATCAAATAATATTTCGCCCTCTGTTACCTGAATACCTTTAATCTTGATAATATACTGATTCGGATTTAACTGAATATTATCTCGCAAACGAATCACCGGAACAATCGTACCAAGTTCTAAAGCAACCTGACGTCGAATCATAACAACACGATCCATCAAATCTCCGCCTTGGCTGGAATCCGCCAGAGGTAAAATACCATAACCGAATTCCAATTCAATCGGATAAACGTTCAGTAACGAAACAACATTTTCCGGTTTTCTGGTTTCTTCAGCCTGGGTTTCTGCGCTACCAACTTCATCTTCAACATTTTGAATCTGAATATTCTTTGCCATATTGCGCCCTGCAATCAAAAATGCACTACCAAATGGCACAAACATAATTCCAGGCAATGGCGTTGCAATTCCTAAAAACACCATGCTACCGCCAACCAAATACAGAACTCTCGGTATACCAAATAGCTGCTTTACCAAGACTTCACTAAAGTCAGCTTCTTTCGATGCTTTTGTAACCAAAATACCGGTAGACAAAGAAATTAACATAGAAGGAATCTGGCTTACAAGACCATCACCAATGGTCAAGATACCAAACTTCATCAATGCTTCCGTTGCTTCCATGCCCATCTTGGTAATACCCATAATGGTACCACCGGCCAGGTTGATAACTGTAATAATAAGGCCTGCCGTAGCATCACCCTTTACGTACTTTGTAGCACCGTCCATGGAGCCAAAAAAGGACGACTCCTGTTGAATCTTTTCACGTCGTGCCTTCGCTTCTGCTTCCGTAATCGCACCGGTATTTAAGTCTGCATCAATTGCCATCTGTTTACCAGGCATCGCATCCAATGTAAATCGAGCCGTTACTTCTGCAACTCGCTCGGAACCTTTGTTAATAACGATAAACTGAATTAATACGAGTACAATAAAAATAATTGCACCGATTATAATATCTTTTCCGCCTACAAATTCACCGAAAACAGTAACTACACCACCAGGATTGCCGGTTGTAAGAATCAAACGCGTAGACGAAACATTTAAAGAAATTCTAAAAATTGTGGTAAATAAAAGTAAAGTTGGAAAAAATGACATATCCAACACTTCTTTTACAAACAAGGAGTTAAACAGAACCATTAACGAAAGGCCAATGTTAAACATTAACATTAAATCCAACAACCATGACGGAATCGGAATAATGAAAAACAAAACGGCCGCAAGCAAATATACGGCTACGCCCAAATCGCTTTTTTTCATCTGTTTCTCCTTTCTGTAAGGAATCAACATGCTCTTATTTTATTGCATTTGCATTCCTTACCATTTTATCTTTTATTATAAATAGATGCCAAAACTTCAGCGACAGCCTGATAAAGTTCCGGCGGTATTTCCTGTCCTATATCAACATTTGCATAAAGCATTCTGGCGAGGGCTTTATTTTCTACAATTTCAATAGAATGTTCTTTTGCCACCTCTCGAATCTTTAATGCAAGATAATCTTCACCTTTTGCCAAAACAACCGGCGCCTTTGCAACTTCTGTATCATAAGAAAGTGCAACGGAAATATGCGTCGGGTTTGTAATAATAACGTCCGCCTTCGGGACATCCTGCATCATTCTTCTTTGAGAAGCCTGACGCATAATCTGTCTCTGACGTCCTTTGACTTCAGGACTTCCCTCTGTCATTTTAAATTCTTCTTTTACTTCTTGTTTGGTCATTCGCATTTCCTTGTTAAATTTATACTTGTTATAAGCATAATCTGCGAAACCAATCACCATATATGCTGCTGCGATTTTAATTCCGGTATCAATAATAACCTGTCCAACTAAGCTAATCGCCTGTTTCATGGGAATATCATATAAAATAAACAAATCGCCGGCATATTTTTTAATATTAGTATATGCCACAATACCAATAAGAATAATTTTAACAATGGATTTCACTAATTCAAAAAGGGATTCCATCGAAAACATTTTCTTAAAACCATTGATTGGATTCAGTTTATCCAGCTTCGGTTTCATGGGTTTTGTTGTAGGTTTCCATTTTACCTGCGCCACAGATAAAACAAAGGAAATAAGTACTGCAATGGCAAAAACCGGAGCAAGAATCAACATTATTTTTTTCATGGATTCTTGAATGACGTAAACAATTCCATTAAACGAAACTCCCCCAATGCTGTCGTTCACAATGGTTGGAATTCGATTATAAATCAGAACAAACGTCTCCAAAAAACGATCAAAAAACATGGACATGAACAACTTAAGGATTAAAAACAATGCCATGAGATCAAATGCTATTGTTAATTCTTTACTTCTGGCAACCTTGCCTTCTTCTCTTGCCTCTTTTAATTTTTTTGCTGTAGCAGGCTCTGTTTTTTCGCCTCCCGGTCCTTCTTTTGCAAACAACTGCAAATTATAACTTAATAATAATGACCGGGATGTATCAAAATTCACTTTGAAATAGCTTTTCACATTAAGTCATTCCTTTAATAAACAGTATAATCATCGCTTTCATCTGTCTAAAAATATAATTTGCCACATCCGGCAATAGGAAAATGGTTAAAAACATAACCGCAAGACCTACTAATAATTTAATCTGGATACCAACGGAAAACATATGTAGCTGCGGGCTTGCTTTCGTCAAAATACCAAGGATACAGTTTGCAATCATCGTAACTGCAAATACCGGAAGAAATATTCGAAATGCAATAACGAAAGAATCTGTCATAAACTGAAGCATTGAACTTAGCAAATGTAGTGGATTAAATTGAAGGCTTCCTATTGGAATCACTTCAAAGGAATCAACCAATGCCTGAAATATATACAAATGCATATTGGATACTATAAGAAGCATCATAATAAAATAATTGTACATATTTGCAACAACGCTTGACTGGCTATTCGTTAACGGATCATATTCCATAGCCATGGACATACCAATATTCATATCGATCAGTTTTCCGGCTGTCAAAATGATTGTATTGCAGATATATGCACCATATCCAATTAGCAATCCTACAATGGCTTCTTTAACAATAAGAATCGCATAATCAAAAACACCGGAATATTCCAATCCGGTTTTTGGCAAAATCACTGAATAAATCAGTATCGATACCACAGCTGAAAACCCGATTTTCACTCTTCCCGGTGTGTTCGGCATCCCAAAAAAGGGAGCAATATATACAAATGAAGCAATTCGAACTAAAATAACCAAAAAATATTCAAAAGTTGCTAAATTAAAACTAAACTTTATCATTTATCTTTCCTACCGCAGAAAAATTGCGAAGTCGGTCCACAAATCAATTATAAAAGAGGAAAGTGTTTCTAATAACCACGGTCCTATCAACATCAATGTAAGAAAAACCGCAAGAATCTTTGGTACAAATGTTAATGTTTGCTCTTGTATGGATGTGACCGTTTGAAAGATACTGATAATCAAACCAACTACCAAGGATACAATTAAAACCGGCGCAGCGGCAATAATGATTGTATAAATGGCATCACGGGCAATATCTAAAATTTGACCTTCTGTTATCATCTAAACACCTCTGTACATGTTTCCTCTTGTAACTTCACCGCTAATAAAATGTCTTTACAAGGTTACCAATCACTAAATTCCAACCATCAGCTAAGATAAACAATAAAATCTTAAACGGCATAGAAATGGTTGTGGGTGGTAACATCATCATACCCATTGACATTAAAATAGAAGAAACAACCATATCAATTACGATGAACGGAATATAAATTAAAAACCCTATAATAAAAGCTGTTCTCAATTCACTTAAGATAAATGCAGGAATAACTAAACTCATCGGCACAGCATCATATTCTTCTTCTGTCTCCGGATAATCCACATCCGCAATATTACAAAGCAAAGCCAAATCCTTACTTTGAGTTTCGCGATACATAAATTCTCTTAATGGTTCCTGACCAATTTTTAATGCCTCTTCTTGTTTGATTTCTCCTGCATCCAACGGCTTAATTGCGGTTTCATTAATTTGAGCAAAAACCGGTGACATAATAAAAACCGTTAAAAATAATGCCAAGCCAATTAAAACCTGATTTGGCGGTGCCGTTTGTGTACCTAGCGCCTGCCTTACGAAATGTAAAACAACAATAATTCGAGTAAACGATGTTAACATGATAAGAATAGACGGTGCTAAGGATAATACTGTTAAAACCAAAAAAATTTTTACAGTACCTGCCATCTCACCGCTATTGTTATAATATTGAATCGACAAACCATTGTTTATATCATCTGCAGAATCTGCTTCTTCATCTTCTTCAGAATCTTCAATTTCGGTAGCATATGCATGTTCTGCATATGACAAAACAAGCGTACAACAAAATAAAATGCCGGTAATAATAAGTGAAAAGAAAAGGATTTTTTTCTTACTCTTCTTCATAATTTACTTACTGTTCCTGTTTCGAAATTTTTCCAAAATTTCCTGAAAACTTCCGGAAACTTTCGTTTCATTTTGAGAACTGTTCTCAAACAGTTCCGGTACTTCTTCCTTCGTCAACTTTGCAATCGGCGTAACTTCATCTTTGCCAACACCTATAACAAGATAAACTTCACCAATTTTTACAAGTTGAAGAAATTTGTTATTTCCAACCTTCATGCTTTCCAGCGGTTGCATGTTTTTATTTGCAAATTTTGTTCTTTGATATCCACCAATAAACTTTGTTGTTAGTCCGGTAAGAACAATTACAAATACAAATACAATTAACGCCACTAAAAGTTGAATAAAGCTTTCAACTTTCGGGCTTAACTCTGCTAACAAGTACATATTAGCCCACTACTTTTTTAACAGCTTCTAATACTCTTTCTGCCTGGAATGGTTTAACAATGAAGTCTTTTGCTCCGGACTGAATTGCTTCGATAACCATTGCCTGCTGTCCCATAGCAGAACACATAATAACGATTGCATTTGGATCGTTTGCACGAATCTTCTTTAATGCCTGAATACCATCCATTTCCGGCATAGTAATATCCATAAGTACCAGATCCGGTTTCACTTCATTATATTTCTCTACTGCTACGATACCGTTTTCAGCTTCACCTGCAATGTTGTAACCATTCTTTGTAAGAATGTCCTTAATCATCATTCTCATAAATGCTGCGTCATCACAAATCAAAATATTTTTTGCCATAATTTTTTAATCTCCTTGTTTCTCTATTGTTCTTTATTTCGGCTGTTCTTTAATAATCTCTGTAATTCGAACACCAAAGTTTTCTTCTAATACAACTACTTCGCCTTTTGCAACATACTTACCATTAACCAATACATCAATGGATTCACCGGCAATTTTATTTAATTCAATAATTGTACCCGGTGTAAATTCCAAAATCTCTTTAATGGATTTACTGGTTCGTCCTAATTCAACTGTTACTTCCAGAGGAACATCCATAATCAAATCAATGTTCTCCTGTTGTGTAATCGGATTGAAGTCACCCATAAACGGCTGGAACTGAGCCTGCTGAACATTAACCGGTGCCTGCTGATACATTGACATATCCATCATCGGCATTTGACCCATCATTGGCATCTGTCCCATCATCGGCATCTGACCCATCATTGCCATTTGTTCCATTCCCGGTTGCGGTTGTGGTTGTGGTTGTGGCATTGGCTGAACCGGAGGCGGTGCAGTCTCTACCGGTTTCGGAGTTTCTACCGGTGTTTCAACGATTGGCTGCATCGTGTCAGATTCAATCTCAACTTCCATATTCTTAGCGATACAATTGTACATATCTCTTGCAAATGAGAACGGATACAGCTGCATAATAGTACTATCAACTAAGTTTCCAATTTCCATTCTGAACGAAATACGTACGAATTTACCTTTCAAGAATTCATCGAATTCCCTATGGTCCGTTGTATCATGTAAGTCAATCAAATCTGATGTAGGAGGACTGATATCAATCATCTTATTTAACATCGAGGACAATGATGTTGCACTGGATCCCATCATCTGGTTCATTGCTTCACTGATTGCACTCAAATGAAGTTCGCCTAATTCAACATCTGTGTTTGTTCCGTCTCCACCCATCATCAAATCGGTAATGACTTTAACATCGTGTTCTTTTAAAACTAATATATTACTTCCTTCCAAACCGACGGTATACGCAATTCGTATAAATACACATGGTTTTTCATATTGTTCAACAATATCGTCCCATGTAGCAACGGAAACAATCGGCGTGGAGATTTCCACTTTTCTGTTAACCAGAGAAAACAGTGTAGTGGCTGCAGTACCCATACTGATATTGGCAATTTCTCCAATGGCGTCTCTCTCTTCGTCTGTTAAATATTCATCATCAAGAGATAAATTGTCATCAGAAGAACCGGTATCATTTAGTAATGCACTAATTTCTTCCTGAGATAATACTCCATCCATATTCTCTACTCCTCTCTGATTATATTTGTAACCCTTACAGCATATCCATCACCGTATGAGCCAGGTAAAGCTTTAAATTTCTCCATATTTCCAACATAGACGGATAACTGGTCATCAACCTTGGTATCCAGTTTAATAATGTCACCTACCTGAAGATTAATGAAGTCGCTTACCGAAATAACACTGTTACCCAGCACAGCCTTCACCGGAATCGGTGCATTATTAATCAATGTTTCAATATGTTCCTTATAAATAACATCGTCTTTATCCTGAATATTTGAATACCAGAACTTCGTATTCAACTTATCCATAACATCTTCCAATGTTAGATACGGAAGACAGATGTTCATAAGACCTTCTACATCACCGACCTTGATATTAATTGTGATAATAGCAATCATCTCACTCGGCGAAATAATTTGTGCGAACTGTGAGTTTGTTTCAATTCTCTCCAGTCGCGGATATAAATCAACCACGTTTTCCCATGGTTCTCTTAACAAGTCCAAACAAATCGTAAGGATTCGCTCAATAATTAACAACTCAATTTCGGAAAACTCACGATTTCTTTCCAATGGTTCCCCAATACCACCTAGCATTCGGTCGACCATTGCATATCCAAGGTTTGCTGCCAATTCGACGATTACGCTACCCTTCAGTGGTGAAAAACTCACAATACCTAACAACACCGGATTGGATAATGCGTTCGAAAACTCGGAGTAAGTGACTGCTTCTGAGTTAATAATTTCAACCTGTACCGATTTTCGTAAATAAGCCGGCAGGTTTGTGGAAAGCAATCGTCCATAGTGTTCAAAAATAATCTCCAAGGTACGCAAATGTTCTTTGGAGAACTTTGCCGGACGGGCAAAGTCATAATTTTTGGCTTGTTTTTCCGTATTATCTTTTATTTCTTCAACGTCGAGTTCACCACTACTTAATGCCTGTAGCAAACTGTCTATCTCGTTCTGCGATAAAACCTCGCCCATTTACCCATCACCACCTGTCGGATTAAAATGTATACCGCTAATAATTCAATAAATTACTGACAAATAAGTGAATCAAAACCAACGTCAATAATAAAGTCAGAATTGAACGCACTTCTTAATTTATCAAGAATTTCTTCTTTAATTTCAAGCTGAATTGTACTATCACTGATTTCTTCCTTAGTGTAGGAACTGATAACACTGATAATACGATCTTTAATTAAACTCTCGCGATCTGCAATGCTTGTGCCATATGTCTTATAATCCTCATTTTTTGAGTTCATAGCAATGTACACCGATACTACACAGAAATGGTCCTTGCCGTCTCCGCTGTCTTCTAATCCAATCGTCAGTGTCTGACCTTCAGATACCTTATATAAAACAACATCTTCAATCGGAACATATCCGATACCGGTCATCTGTCCGGCATTTAAATCAAGATCAATTGCAGTTGCAATATCGTAAATCAGATTGTTTGAATTTTTCAAATACGGAACAAGTGTAAAAGTTAACACTGCGGTAAACACAAGGTTAACCAACACCAATGCAAAAATCATGACTGACATTAAATTCTTTTTCATATGTAAATCCTTTCTGCCACGCCTTAATTATTAGAATAAAAGCTGTTATATATCTTAATTTCCACTCTTCTGTTCTGTGCTCTTCCCTCGGCAGTGGAATTATCAGCAACAGGAACATATTCGCCTCGACCTGCAAATTTCAGCAATGCCGGGTCAATATCCGTTACTTCACGCAAATAATCTGCAACACTTAATGCTCGGTGTGTAGATAAAATATCATTGTTCTCATATTTACTCGAGCTGGCTAACGGAATATTGTCCGTATGTCCTTCTACCTCAATAATATTTTTATCAAATCGCTGAATAATCTGACCGATTTTACCTACTATCGGTTTAGCATCATTTTGAAGTTCTGCTTTTCCGGACTCAAATAACAACGTACCATTCAAAGTAAGAAGAACATAATGCTCATTAAACTCTACATTAACCAAATCAGAAAGGCCCAGTTTATCAAGCTCACCCTGAATCTCTTCCGCCATTTCTTCGGATTCCTTTAACGCTGCATCGTTAAACTCTTCCACATAATCTTTATCACCTTCGCCGTCCGCATCAGTTTCACCATTGGAGTTCGGTGTAGTCATCGCCTCATTAAAATAAACATCCAATTCTTTTAACTGACTGATGCCGCTTCCAACCATTTGGCCGTCTCCGATTGTTTTTCCACCCAAAGGAAGGATGCTGAAACTGCTCTGCAAAGATGCTACAACCTGTTGAAACTTTTGTGCATCAACCGTGGACATAGAAAAAAGTAAAACGAAGAAGCAAAGTAACAAATTCATCAAGTCACTGAATGTTGTCATCCAAGCCGGAGATCCCTTTGGAGCCTCACCTTGTTTTTTTCTCTTAGCCACTATTCTTCACCCCCGGCACTCTCATCCAAAGTTTCACGTAACTTCGGTGCCAAGAAGGACTTCAATTTTTCTTCAATAACACGTGGGTTCTCGCCCGCCTGAATCGATAATAATCCTTCGACCATAACCTCTTTAAGCATTACTTCATTTGCATTATTCTCTTTTAATTTACTGGAAATCGGATTACATAACCAGTTTGCAATCAAAGAACCGTACAATGTTGTAAGCAACGCAACTGCCATATTCGGTCCGATGGAACTAGGGTCTGATAAGTCCTTTAACATGTTAACAAGACCAATCAGGGTACCAATCATACCCCATGCAGGAGCAAGTTCAGCCCATTTTTCCCAGAATCCAATAACTTTATTATGTCTCTGTTCAATACAAATCAATTCCGTTTCCATAATGCCACGCGCCAATTCCGGTTCTGTACCGTCAACAACAAGCATCAATCCTTTTTTAAGGAATGGATCTTCTACCGTATTGCTGGCCTCATCCAAAGCCAACAAACCTTCTTTTCTGGCTACGTTGGATAAATCTATAATATTCTTGATTACTTCTCCGGCATCTTGTTTTTGTGCTTTAATTGCCAAAGACAATCCTTTAAATCCGTTTTTAAAATCCGGAAGTTTATGACAGCCCAAAACACCCGCCAAAGAACCACCGATTGTGATAATAACAGATGGCAAGTCAAAGAAATTGCTTAGTGCAGAAAAACCGGCCTTTCCGGTTACGATTCCGAACACCGTCATTGCCGCACCTAAAATTATCCCAAGTAAGGAAGCTATATCCATATGCGCCCTCCATATTATGTAAATAAATAATTTTATAAGAAGACAGACTTTTCCTATCTTCTACTACTAACTAACATTTTACTAAACTTTTCTCCCCTTGTCTACTTTCTTTCGCAAATTTTTGTGTCAATTTCTTGAAAAATGATGAATTTTGTTAAAATTCCCCATATACCACATATTGGGAACTATATAAATATAGTCCCCAATATATGTAAATTATTTAATTATCTCTTAAGATTGATTAACTCTTCAAGCAGAGAGTCAGAAGTTGTTATCACTCTAGAGTTCGCCTGGAATCCCCTTTGTGTTGTAATCATCTCTGTAAACTCAGCTGAAAGGTCAACGTTACTCATTTCTAAAGCACCGGTAGCCATGCTGCCGCCATCTGCTGTAATGTCAACACCGATACCATCAAACTCACCGGAGTTTAAGGTTGTCTGGTAACAGTTTTCACCAACTTTTTCAAGACCGCTCGGGTTTGAGAAGTTTGCAACTGCAATCTGACCTAATAATACAGTGTTACCATTGTCATAAGAACCATAAATCATACCGTTTGTATCAATGGATATACCGGTCATAGCTCCTAATTTTTTACCTGCGCCGGTACTTCCGTCTTCCGCACCTTTGTCCATTGCCATAGTAGAAGTTCCGCCGTTGTTGTACATTGTAACCTGGGTAAAATCAATGGTAATATCTTCAAAGTTTCCGCCCAAAGAAGACATTGCTAATGTAACTTCTTCTGCGTTTGCCACGCTCATAAATGTACCATCATTGGTGTCAAAACGAAGTTCTTCGTAATACTTCGTACCGGTAATTGCTACCTGATATCCAAACTCTTCGGTTACCACTGAACTGAATACATCTGTATTAGCAGCTTTCCATGTATCTTCCGCACCGGTTGTTGCATTCTGAATCTGAGTGGTCAAAAGTTCAAATGCAGAGTTTCTGATTGTTTCATCATTAATGGTTGTATCCCACTGAGTGGTTGCACCGGATGTCGGGCTGGTATAAGAAATGGCTGTAATTAAATTGTTGGTCTTTGATACCTTATATGTAATTTCAGGATCTGTTTCACCATCTTTCATAATTGTATAGATAACGTTATCCGGATCTGTTGTATCATCAACTTCTAATGCATATCCATCATCCAATACCATACTGGTTGAACCAAAAGATAATTTCGTAATATAACTTGTTACGTCTGTATAGGTGGAGGTTCCGGTAATATAAATATCGGAGTCAATTCCACTATAATGATCCTGGAAGAACTGCTCAATATGTGCAGCTTCCTGAATCAATAAGGTCTGATAATCTTCTGATGTGTTGGACAACGGAATATATGTCTGTGACAACTGATCATAAGCATAAAATCTTCCGTCTTCACTTCCTACAAAAATAGAAGTATCTTCAATTTCAGCACCTTCAGAGTTGGTAAGATAATAACGGGTAATTTCAGGTGTGGTTCCGGCAATTACTTCTGAATTAATGGTACGACCGGCTTTTAAAGTACCACTATCCTGCTGTCCTGCGTATGCTGTACCAAACAAATCTTTTGTTCGGATAACAGTTGTTAATACAGATTCACCATTAGAATCTAATACATCTGTTAATGCAACGTTATACATGCCCGGATTTTCTCCGGCAGAAACTTTAAATCTTCCTGTATAAGCATAACCTAAAGAATCATAGAAGTTTAAGTTCATTACATAACCATCGTCTGTATAAACAGAAGTAGCATTTGAATCAAGAACACCGGTTACAATTGCATTTGTTGTTGCTTCCGGAGCACTTGTTAAATTTCCTGCCTGCATAATTCTCAATGCAGATACCGTATCCTTTTTAATTTCACCGGTTGACGGATCAACTTGCCAACCCATTACATTATAACCGGTAGATGTCATTGCAAGGTTACCTGCACCATCAATGTAGAAAGAACCGGCTCTTGTAAAAAAGTTTGTAGTTCCATCGCTTACAATAAAGAAGCTTTCACCGGTAATCTTAACGTCTAAGGCACTACCTGTAGTCTGGGTAGCACCAGCTGTCGTTACGCTATTTGTAATACTTGCAGAAGTGGTACCTAAACCGATCTGTTTCGCGTTTACACCACCGCGTCCGGTTAATGCGTTTGGTCCGGATGCACCCTGCAAGGTCTGATACATAATTTCATTAAATGTTACAGTCGCCGATTTAAATGCAACTGTGTTAACGTTAGCGATATTGTTACCGATAACGTCCATCTTTGTCTGGTGAGTCTTTAAACCTGATACACCAGAATAAAGTGATCTCATCATAAAGCATTTCCTCCTAAGAGGGGCTTTATCGTCTCTTCTGTCAGTCCGAGACGTTAACCTCCATAAGGTCCGGTTAAACTATTACAGCCCCATCTATATTTGTGTAAACATTGTCTGCTGATTCTGTGGAATCCATTGCCGTAACAACTGTTCTGTTTGGAACATTCACAATAAATGCCAGGGAATCGATTAAAACAAGACTTTCTTTAATTCCTTTTTCTGATGCTTTCATTGCTCCTGATTGTAATCTTCCCATCTGTTCTTCAGAAAGAACAATATTTCTGTCTTCCAGTCTCATGGAAGCATGTTTGGAAAATTTCAATTCAGAAACTTGGGCATCCGCAAAGGATTTGCTTCGTAATATCTCTTCGAATGATAAGCCTTGGTACAGCTGGTTGACACCGGCTTTTTGTCCTGCTTTCAGATACTGGTCAGTGACTTGTTCTATCGAAGAGAACTGATTACTAATCTGATTAATAGCCATCCTTATTCACCAACTTCCGTGTTTGTCTGGGAATCTTCTTCAGGTGATGTAGTTCCGTCGGAATCTGTTTCACCTTTCAAGCTTTCCATTTTTGCCTCTAAAGCTTCGAGTTTTTCAACCAAACTCTTATCAACAAATTGTTTCTGATAATCATCCATAGCGTCGTAAGCTTCTCTTGCCTGCTTAAGTAACGTTTCATCCGCAAGTGTAAGCAGTGCTTCTGAAGGTAATTTTTCTGCCATAGATTTAAAATCAGACGCCAATGAAATTGCATCCATGTAGCTTTCATCTACTACGGTATCCAAGTCATCAATGTTGTACAACTTATCATTAATGGAAAGGTATGTCTTGCCTTCTTCCACATACATGTAATCAACTTTTCCGCTGAAATAACTTGTCTCACCGGTGATTTCGTTGATGGTCTTCATGATTACCTGTTTACCAACCAAGCCTGCAGCCTGAATTTGCTTCATGGATTCACGAGTTGCACTTCCCTGTTCAACCTGAGTAAATGTTGCATACTGGGATACCCACTCGGTATTTGACGTCGGCTGTAACGGATCCTGGTTCTTCATTTCAGCAACCAACAATTGTAAAAACATGTCCTGATTTACTTCATTTTTTGCATTTTCTTTGCCATTTGCTGAAGAAGCTGCGCCCGTATCAACCACTTTACCATTTTCAACTATTGCAGTTATTGCCATCTGATTTCTCCTTTCTAAACTGTAAGGTCAATCTTATTACCATTTTCACGCATCATTCTTACAGTTATCATTTCTTCTTCTGACATTAAACCTGCCAAATCATCTAAGGTAAGTTCGTTCAGATTCAGATTCATTTGATGCTTTTTATTTTCTTGTTGCTGTTCTCTTAACAACTGTTCCTGCTCTTTGCTGCTTTCACCCTGGAGGTTTTGTTCAAAAGCATGACTTTCAACGGTTACTTCAACAGATGCAACCTTCACACCCTGCTGTTCCAAATTGGTTCGGATGTTTGCCAGGTTCGTTTCTACTGCTTCTTTACCCGCCTGAGTCTGAGCAATAATCTTTGTTGTTACTTCTCCGTGATTGGAAGTAACTTCAACAATCATTTTTCCAAGGTTTTCAGGATTCAACTGCATTTCAATCTTGGAAAAATCATTTCCGGAGGTTAACCGAACATATTCGGTAATTTCTGATACAAGATTTTGCAAATCAACAATCTTTACTGTTTCCTGGATCATAGTTCCTTCCGGAGTTGTAATCACGTTTGCACGAAGGGTTTGTGTACTAAATTCTTTGAAAATAGAATCGTTTTGTCCATCTGTGTGAACTTTAAATTCTGTTTCATTCGTCTTTTGTGCATTCATTTTTTCATTTGTTTCGTGATTACCTTCTTCACCGCCCATTAATGAATTGTCGGATTGTTTGTTCATCGGTTCGTTTTCCTCATGAACTGTGGTTTCTTCGGTTGTTTCAACGTTTTCCGTCTTAGAAAGATTTGCTGTTTCTTCCTGCTTTACATCAACAACTTCCACCATAGCCTGTTTTTTACCTGATTCATCGGTTCCAACTTTTGAATTCATGTGATTTTCAAAATTCTCAATGATTTCAACAAGTTCTTCCATCGGAATATCCAATTCCTTTGCCATTGTAGCAAGCATTTGCTCTACCTGGGTTCTTACCATCTGGAATTCTTCACTCATCAGAATATCCGGTACGGTAACATCATCACCAAAGGCAACAAACAAATTCGCCAAATTTGACGGTTGTAACAAATCTTCAATAGTCAGTCCCAGTTCCTGCATACCGGCAAGTAATTCTTCCGGGCTTACATGGAGTGTTTCGCATAAAATTGAAACTATTTCTTCATTGAAATTTTCAATACTTTCCGTTACCACTACCTCGTCAACTGTCTTTGAATCTTTGCTTTTGATTTTTTCGGAAATTTGGGAACCAAACTCTTCTTTTTGAAGCTTGGAATCATCGGTTGTTTCATTCAGTTTCGAATGTTCCACCGGTCGATACTCATTTTTGGTCTCCGTCTTTTCCATTGACACTGCTGTTCCTACCTGGTCTAAAACCTTTGAAAAATCCATCATCTCCGCACGACTTTTATCAATCGGCAAAACATTGAAATCAACAGGTTTTTTCAGTCCGGCATCCCGCAACAGCATTGTCAAAGCATTTGTTGTGGTCATTTTGACTTCCTCCTTCCTATTCAGTTATCAAGTTACAGGTTCAACTAAAATTAAATTCCAAATTTTAGTTGAAATATATAAACAAAAACACATAAAATGTATTTCTATTTATCGCATTTACTAAGGCTCCATGAGTTTTGTCAAACTTGCTGCAATGGTCTCATCCATGGCTGCCAGAATCGCTCCTCGCGCTTCCGCATTCATATTTTTAAGAATCTTCGCTACCAAATCAAGATTATCCGTCATTTTTTCCATGATTGCAGCCGCTTCATCCGGCTTCATGGTAGAATATGCTTTTACATAGTTTTCCAGTTCTTCATCTTTCTGAATTTCACCAACAACTTGTTTGTATAAAGCTGCTGCGCCCTCCGGATCGATTTCTTCGTAGAACTCCTTATATTCTTCTATATCGGGTGCTTGCTCGCCAAAAACAACCTCTTGATAAAATTTTTCACGAATTTTTTCAAATTCTAACTGTTGATCCTGGTAAATTTTTAATTTTGCAATCTCTTCCTGTAATGCCTGAATGGTTTCATCAGATTGTCCGTTATTCTGCTGAAGCTGACTGATTTGAAGTTCCAGCTCTTTAATTCTGTCGATTGCTTCGTTCAAATCAGAAAATGCATACGGATCATCTTCTTCCTGAACATCCGGAAGAATCTTGTTAATGTACGGAACATCCTTTAATAACGGATACAATACGGAAGAACCAAAGCCACCCACATCCCATTTAATAAGCAATACAAAAATAGCAAGCCATACTAAAACGATTGCAACGGAAACACCGGCAATTAAAATTTTACCTCCGGCAGTTTCTTGTTCTTCCATGTCTGAACCCATAGCTTTATTCTGTTTTTTTAACTTCTTTTCTTTACGTGCCTGTTCTTTTGTCATCTTTTGGTTTGCCATATCATTACCACCTTAACTAATCGTTGAATGCTTATAGCTGACTGATTCATCTATTTCTTTTGCTTCTTCAGCCGCCATTTCATACATGTAATTCTGCAATGCCTTTTCCCGCATTATTTCATGGGTTTTTCTTTTTTTCATTTCCTGTTGCAGTTTCACGCGGGCTGATTCTACATTTTTTTCCTCCAAATGTACTTTAATCATTTGGGAACGGATTCTGGAACGCATAACATCAATGGATTTCCTGTAATGACGAACCATCTTTAAATCAACTGTCCCGGTCACTTCCTCTTTTAATCGTTCTTCATACGTATTTTTCTGCGCAATAAACTGTTTTAAAAGTTCTTCCTCTTTCTGCAGTTTTAACATTGCTTCACGGAAGGCTGCTTTTTCCTGCTCTTCGAACTTATATTGTAAATTCAAGATATTTTGCATTGAATATGCAAATTTCTTCATAAAGCATCCCTCCTGTCTAATTATTCAAAAATGGATTTTAACATTTCCAATTCACTGTCAAAATCAAATTTATCATGAGTATCCTGCTTGATAAAATCAATAATTTTACCAATTTTAGCAATGGAATTATCAATCTCCGGATTCGATCCCTTTTTGTAAGCTCCGATATTAATGAGATCTTCCGCTTCCGCATATACTGCAAGTGCATTTTTAAACTCGCCTGCCACCTTTTTATGTTCCGGCGATGCAATGGATGACATAACACGGGAAATACTTGCCAATACATCAATGGCAGGATATTGGTTCTTTTGTGCCAACTTTCTGGACAAAACAATATGTCCGTCCAAAATTCCTCTGGCAGTATCCGTAATCGGTTCATTAAAATCATCGCCGTCTACCAAAACAGTATATAAACCGGTAATACTTCCTTTTGAAGAGGTACCTGCTCTTTCTAATAGCTTTGGCATTTCTGCATATACACTTGGGGGATATCCTCTGGTTACAGGCGGTTCGCCACTGGCAAGACCGATTTCACGCTGCGCCATACAAAAACGGGTTAATGAGTCCATCATTAGCAAAACGTCTTTTCCCTGGTCTCTGAAATATTCCGCAATTGCTGTTGCCGTTTTTGCAGCCTTATTACGAATCAAAGCAGGCTTATCACTGGTTGCAATAACTACAACGGAACGAGCCATTCCCTCAGGTCCCAAATCTCGTTCAATAAATTCACGAACCTCTCTGCCTCGTTCTCCTATCAGTGCTATAACATTGATATCAGCATTTGTATTTCTGGCAAACATACCCATTAAGGTACTCTTACCAACACCGGAGCCCGCAAAAATTCCGATACGTTGTCCTTTGCCAACGGTAATCAAACCATCCACGGCCTTTACCCCAAGCTGCAACACTTCATCTATAATTTTTCTCTTCATCGGATCCGGCGGCAACGCCTCAATCGGGCAATTTCTTCCGGAAACCACAACCGGATCGCCATCTGTAATTCTGCCGATTCCATCCAAACAATGATTTAGCAAATGCTCTCCAACCATAATGGAAAGAGGGTGTCCGAGATTCTCAACAATACACCCCGGACCGATGCCATCAATCGGATCGTAAGGCATCAAAACCAAACGATTATCTCGAAAACCAACGACCTCACAAATCGCGCCATCCTTTTCCGGCGAATTTGGGAAGTGGATTTTGCACATATCGTTCAACTTGGCTTCCGGCCCAATTGATTCAATTGTAAGACCTACGATTTTACTAACTTTTCCAAGTCGGTCAAAATGTGATTCGCCAATCACCTCATAGTATTTCTCGATATTCAAGTCACTAACTCCTGATGCTTAGCATCTTTAATTTCTTCATCAAATTATTAAACTGTGTATCAAAGCCACAATCATAAATACCGCGCTCTGTCTCAATCTTACACTGGTTTTCTAAAAGTTTATCATCGCGTACAATCTCAAGTTCTGCACCTTTTCCAATATAATCCGTTAAAATATGTTCAATACCCCTTACTGCCATATAATTGTCCGGGGCGACATAGATACTTAACTGTTTCGGCGTATCAAGTTTTTGAACGGTACGCAAAATAAGTTCTGATATAATCTCAGAATACTGATGAATCTCAACAGATAAAACATCCCGAATAATATCTGCAAAAGCATCTACAATCTGAGCTTCCATCTGTTCAAATTTCTGATTATATTCTTCTTCCAATGCCTGAATGCGCTCTTCATATTGCACTTTTAATGCCTCTTCTGCTTCAAGGCCCTGCATACGCGCCTGATTCATTCCTTCTTCAAAGCCTGACTGATGCGCCTGTTCACGGATACGTTCCGCATCCTCATTTGCATCCGAAATAATCTGTTGTGCGCGCATATTTGCTTCTTCTAAAAGTTCTTCTACATTAAACTCAGGAACAACTTCTTCTTCCTGTTCAAATGGTTCAAAGCTCTGTTGTTCTTCCTGCCACTCTGACTCATATTCAGAAACTTCCACTTTTTCAGCAAAAATCCCTGCTTCAAACTCGGGAGGACTTTGTAGGTCCTCCCGTTTCATCTTCATATCGCGATAAATTTCTTCTAACTTATCATTGGAATTAATCACACGAGCCTGACGATTGTCTGAAACAATGAATCGCTGTTTCACCAAATTAGGCAATGATCTCGTCACCTCCACCACGGGAAATTACAATTTCACCGTTATCTTCCAACTTACGTATAATACCAACAATCTTCTGCTGTGCTTCTTCTACGTCCTTCATACGTACAGGACCCATGAATTCCATATCTTCCTGAATCATAGCAGCAAGACGCTTGGACTGGTTCTTAAATACAACGTTCTTAACTTCGTCATTTGCAATCTTAAGTGCAACAGCCAAATCCTTATTGTCAACATCTCGTAATACTCTCTGAATAGCTCTGTCGTCCAGTAAAAGAATATCTTCGAATACGAACATTTTCTTACGAACTTCATCTGCCAATTCAGGTTCTTCAATTTCAAGGGTTTCCATAATATGCTTTTCTGTCGCACGGTCAACCGTATTAAGAATTGCAACAATTGCATCAACACCACCGACGATGGTGTAATCCTGATTAATAAGAGATGCAAGCTTCTTCTCCAACACGGATTCGACTTCTTTGATAATATCCGGACTGGTTCTGTCCATAAGAGCAATACGTTTTGCAACGTCTGCCTGTTTTTCCGGCGGCAAGGCACTGATAATCATAGCCGCCTGTCCGGAAGATAAATAGGACAAAATCATGGCAACTGTCTGCGGATGTTCATCCTGAATGAAGTTCAACACCTGTGAAGGATCCGCTTTTCTTACAAACTCGAAAGGACGAACCTGTAAGGATGCAGTTAAGCGAGCAATAACAGTTTGAGCTGCTTCTTCACCCAAAGCTTTTTCCAAAAGATTTTTTGCATAACCAATACCACCTTCGGCAATATACTGCTGTGCAAGACAAATCTGATAAAACTCGTTTAAGACCTCTTCCTTTTCCTGCGCAGATACACTCCTGGTATTTGCAATTTCCAAGGTAAGGCTTTCAATTTCTTCTTCTTTCAGATGTTTGAAAATCATGGCGGATTTTTCAGGGCCGAGCGCTATGAGCAATATCGCTGCTTTTTGTAATCCGGACATTTCACCTTTATGTGCCATTGATTATTCCCACTCCTCTTCTAACCAGTTGCGTAACAAAGCTGCTGCTGCTTCCGGTTTTTCGTCAACAAACTTCTCAATTAAAAGTCTGGTTTCTGATTTTTCAGTAAAACCAATATCTTCAAGCGGAGTTTCATTCTTTGTAGATTCCAATAAAGATTCTACAGAAAGTTCTGCCACCATATCTTCTTCCTTTTCAGCTCTTGTGCTTCTGATTACTACATAACCAAGCATTGCTAAAATAAGTACTACAAGACCGATCAAAGCATAATCTTCAAAGGTCTTTTCTTTCTCGGTTGAGTATACAAAATACGGAACTTCATATGCTACAACGGTAATGTTGTCTGCGTCAAAGCCTGTTGCATTTGCAACCATATTATAATAGTCTTCTGTAACTTCTAATTGTACTCTTTCGCTGTTTGCTTCTCTAAATTCATCAAAGGTTATGTCATCCAATGCTCCGGAAGCACGTAAAGCGTCTTCATAATAGAACTTATATGTTGTAGCAACTACAGTAACGGTTGAATCTTTGTAATCAATGGTTCCGCCAAGACTTTCGGTGCTTGTAATGGTTTCATTCAAAGCATATTGTTCACTAATATCCGTAATTTCTGATTTGGAAATCGTGGAATCATCAATTACATAAGATGTATCATCATTGGAATCGGTTCCCGGTACAGCTGCTAAGCCACCTGTTGTAATGGAAGTATATTCATCCTTGCTGGTCAAATATCCTTCCTCTCTACCCGGTGCAACATCGAATTCATGACGTGTTGTTGTAGATGTTTTGAAATCCATAACAAGATTTAATCCTACATCCACATTATTAAATACTCCGGTTCCTAAAATAACAGACTTAATCTGATTCTTTACACGGCTTTCTTCTGTGTTCTTCGCTGCAAGATGGGAAGAAATACTGCCTAAAGTTCCGCTCTCTTCTCCGCCGGAGAATAAAAGATTGGATTTAGAATCAAGAATGGTGATACATTCTGTTGTATCATTCCCCACTGCTGTCGCAACAAATCTTGCAATACCTTCTGCAACTCCCTCGCCCAATTCTTCATTTAAAACAAGAGCAATTGCAACATAGGTTTCTTCGTCTTTTGCTAAGATTGTTCCGTCATCTACCGGCATAGAAAGATTAACAACTGCACTGTCTATCTGATCCATAGCCTCTAAATGAGACGCCAGTGTCTGTTCCAAGTACAACGTATATTTCTTTGTCTTATCTGCCTCTGTCTGGCTAAAGGTACCATCAAACACATCATCCAATGAATATTTGCTGGTTGCAATCTCATTTGATCCAAGTAAGTAAATCGCATCGGTTTCATCCTTTTGATTTACCATAAAAGTGAGATTATCATCTAATATTTCATAACCAATTCCCGCTCCGTCCAGTAATTCACGAACCGAGTTTGCTTCTTTCACGTCAGAACATTCAACAAGTTCTACCATTTTCGGTTTCCCTAAAATAACCGCTAATACAACGAGAAAGACTGTAACAGTTGCTGCCAGGCTGGCAATCAACGCTTTTTGTTTTGTGGTGAACTTCTTCCACCATTCAACTACCCTTCCTAAAAGTTCTTTTAACTTATCCGGCATACTTTCACCTCTGTGTCTTTTTTAATCTTGTGTCTATGTGTCAACTAATAAAATTAAATCTGCATATTCATGATTTCCTTGTAACCTTCGATAACCTTATCTCTGACCGCAACCGTAAATTGTAAGGCAATGTTTGCTTTTTCCTGTGCAATCTGCATGTCGTGTGTGTTATTGGAAAGTCCCAAAGCAAATTTCATTTCTTCCTGCTCTGCCAAGTTCTGTAAATCACTGGTTTCCTGAAGCATATCCAGAGCAGACTGAAAAACGGATGAAAAACCACGATCTTCGCTTTTCAAATATTTAGAATTCAACGCGGCATTTTCAATATGCGGAGATGCCACTTGATTCAAACTACCAATATTCATAAATCATTATCTCCTAATTCTGTCCTAATGTTAAACCGGTAGTCAGCATATTTTTGCTGGCCTCAAACGCGGTTGCATTTGCTTCATAAGAACGGGTTGCGTCAATAAGGTTGGTCATTTCCGTAACAATATTGACATTCGGATATGCTACATAACCATTTTCATCTGCGTCCGGATGGGACGGATCATAGGTTAACGTAAAATCGGTTTCATAATCTTTTTGCAAAGAATAAACCTTTACACCATTTCCAACTGCTGATTGACGGGTGTGACGAAGAACATTACTAAAATCTGTAATATCCTTTTCCGCAAAAGTAACAATCTGTCTGCGATATGGTGTGCCATCCTGTGTTCTGGTTGTATTTACATTCGCAACATTTTCTGCGATAACATCGGTACGAAATCTCTGAGCGGTCATACCGGATGCACTAATATTAAATGATTGGAAAGCTGACATAAATTAACCTCCTATTTCATTGCGGTTTTCAAACGATTGAATTCCTGACCGATATTCTGAATCAATCCCTTATATGTAATCTGGTTTGCTGCAAGTTCTACATTTTCAATATCAATATCTACATTGTTCTTGTCCAAACGATAAGAGAAGTTCTCATGGTCTTTATATGGCGATACCACAAGTTTGGAAAGATCAACCTGCTTAATCTTTCTGTCTAATGGGGTATACTTTGTCTTTCCCAGTTCTCTCGCCAGAACACTTTGGAAATCAACATCACTTCGTTTAAATCCCGGAGTGTCAACATTGGCAATATTGTTGGCTAAAACTTCATTTCTCAAATAACTTGCATCTGCTGCTTTATCAAGCACATTGATGTAATCATAAATTCCTGAACCAATCATAAACAGTCTCTCCTTTCGACAGATTTCGATAGAACTCCTAACTACATTATAGTTTAATAACGAAAAAACACAAGCATTTTTTTACATTATATTGTGTTTTTTTGTTTAACATCCACTAGATTTATTAATTTTCCACATTTTTTGTCGATATATTGCAGTTACAAAAAAATGTACAAAAAAAGGATTTACAGACGGGTCTATAAATCCTTTTACACTTACATTTCCTTATAAATCAATATTAAAATGTAAAAATTAAATTAAAATTATAAATTCTGCTGCTTGATAATTTCAAGCTCATCAAAGATGTAATCATTCAATACCTTGATGTATGTTCCTTTCATACCCGAAGATCTTGATTCGATTACTCCGGCACTTTCAAATTTTCGTAATGCATTCACGATAACGGATCTTGTAATACCTACACGATCTGCAATCTTGCTGGCTACTAAAATGCCTTCTCTTCCTTCTAACTCTTCGAAAATATGAATAATTGCTTCCAATTCGGAGAAAGAAAGTGTAGATACTGCTGATTTAACAACCTGAACCTTTCTTGCTTCTTCTGCAGATTCTTCATTAACAGAACGCATCATTTCAAGTCCGACAACGGTTGTACCGTATTCAGAAAGAATAATATCATCAATATCGTATGGTTTCTCACTCTTGTAAATAAACAATGTACCCAGTCTTTCACCTGCAATATCAATCGGAGTAATAATTGCACGGTACTGCTCGATGTTACTTGTTTCAAATCCCAATGTCTGAAGATTTACATTTTCTTTCGTTGAAAGAATGCCGAGTAATCTTTCATTTAAAAGAACATCTACATAGCCACCGACTTCATCAACAATCAATTCTCTGATTTCGACAATGCCATGACAAACACTGGATCCTAAAACTTTACCTTTTTTACTGATAACAAGAACATTAGAAGCTAAAATCTCTGTTAACACCTTGCAGATATCATTAAAAACAACCTTAGAAGAATTATTGTTATGAAGAAGCTTATTAATCTTTCTTGTTTTATCCAATAATTGTACGCTCACCGCACTACCTCCTTAAATAGAAAATACTATACTAATGTATGCTATATATCATCATACTAGCATAAAATTTTGGACAATTCAAGCATAATATCTGAATTGTTTATTTTTTCTCCATTTTATCAGTATTTTCACTAATATAACCACATTTTTCATCGATACATGCAAGTTTTGAACCTTTTTCGGCCATTACACCACCGCATTTCGGGCATTTTTGCTGACTCGGTTTTTGCCACAGCATAAAATCACATTCAGGATTATTAATGCATCCGTAATAAACACGGCCTTTTTTTGTCATTTTAAGTGCAATATCACTTCCGCATTTTGGACATGCCACACCAATTTTCTCCATATATGGTTTGGTAAAACGGCATTTCGGAAAGCTTGGGCAGGCAAGGAATCGTCCGTGAGGTCCATATTTTATTACCATCTTTTCCCCACATGCATCACAGATTTCCTCTGAAACTTCATCATGAATTTCAATTTTCTGCAATTCTTCTTCTGCCGCAAGAACATCTTTTTCCAACCCCGGATAGAATTTTCTCAAAATATCCTTCCACTCCATAGCTCCTTCGGCAACTTTATCCAGCTCCGTTTCCATTTCTGCAGTGAACTGTTCATCTACAATATCAGAAAAGGCATCTGTCATAATTGAATTTACAATTGCACCCAGTTCGGTTGCATAAAGATTTTTATTTTCTTTTGTAATATATCGTCTGGCAATAATCGTTGAAATAGTTGGTGCATAAGTACTCGGACGTCCGATGCCGAGTTCTTCCATAGCCTTAACCAGAGATGCTTCCGTGTAATGTGGTGCAGGCTGTGTAAAATGTTGCTCGGTAATCACCTCTTTTAATATCGGCTTATCTCCGACTTTTAATGAAGAAAGATCGTTCTTTCCGTCTCCTTTATCATCAGTATCATTGGTATAAACATCCATAAAGCCGGCAAACAGCAACTTGGATGCAGATGCATTTAAATTATACTTTCCGCAAACAATTTTTACTGCAGTGGTTTCAAACTTGGCATCTGCCATCTGGCTTGCCACAAAACGGTCCCAGATTAACTGATACAGACGATACTGTTCTCTGCTTAAAGACGCTTTTACTTTGTCCGGGCTACGATAAACATCAGACGGTCTGATTGCTTCATGCGCATCCTGAATCTTATTCTTGGTGTTTTTTAAATTTTGAGCTTCGCCAAGATACTTTTTACCGTAGTTTTCTTCAATATATTCAGCTGCAACCTTTGCCGCTTCGTCGGAAATTCGAGTAGAGTCCGTACGCAAATAAGTAATCAAACCTACTGTTCCTTCCCCTTTCAAATCAACACCTTCATATAACTGCTGAGCAATTCGCATGGTTTTTTGCGTGGAAAAATTTAAAACTTTTGCAGCTTCCTGCTGTAAAGAGCTGGTAATAAACGGAAGCGGTGCTTTTTTGATACGTTCTGACTGTTTCACTTCATCTATAACATAGTCATTGCTTTCCAATGCATGTTTTATTTCAAGCGCTTTTTCTTCACAATCAATCTCTATCTCTGCATTTTGCTTTGGTAAAAATTTTGCAAGAATCTCTTCTTTTTTATTTGTCAAAAGTCTGGCATCAATACTCCAGTATTCTGACGGAATAAACGCATTAATTTCTTCATCGCGGTTACAAATCAGACGCAACGCTACAGACTGAACACGTCCGGCTGACAAACCACGTTTTACTTTTGCCCATAAAACAGGGCTGATCTTATATCCTACAATTCTGTCTAAAATTCTTCTGGCCTGCTGTGCATCAACCAAATTCATATCAATGCCACGTGCATTTTTCAAAGAATCCTTCACTGCATTTTTGGTAATTTCATTAAAACTGATTCGGTAAACCTGTTTGCCATCCAATTTTAAGGCATGCATTAAATGCCAGGAAATCGCTTCTCCTTCACGGTCAGGGTCCGTTGCAAGATATATTTTTTCTGCTTTTTTTACCTCTCGTCTAAGTACGGAAAGAACATCTCCTTTTCCTCGAATGGTAATATATCTCGGTTCATAATCATTTTCAATATCAATACCCATTTGACTTTTCGGCAAATCGCGAACATGTCCGTTTGATGCAACAACCTCATAGTTGCTGCCCAAAAATTTCTTAATGGTCTTTACTTTTGCAGGGGATTCCACAATAACCAGATTCTTAGCCATTTAGTTACTCCTAATATAATAATTTTTATAATATTCCTCCGCCAGGCCCATCTCTTCCAACCGATTCAAGGCACGCATAACGCACATCAAATCGAGTTTTGATTCAAAAATCAAGTCCTGAACCGAGCACGGCGTAAGACGTAGACAACTATACACTATAGATTCTTCTTTTTCAAGAAAAACTTTTTTGGCTGTTTTTTCGCCGTTGTAAGAAGATGCGGACAAATTTAACTGTTCCAAAAATTTCGGAATACTCTCTATAATGTCCGCTCCCTGTTTAATATAGCTGTTACAACCGGCACTTAATGCATCGTTTATTCTTCCCGGTACAACATAAATATCTTTTCCTTGTTCCAGTGCAAAATCAGCTGTTATCAACGACCCCGAACGTTCCTTTGCTTCTACAACAACAACCTGATTCGCCAAAGCACTAATCAATCGGTTTCTTTGAGGAAACATCCCCTTTTGCGGTTGTTCTCCCGGAGGATATTCACTTATTACAGCGCCGCTTTCTATAATATTTTCATATAACATCCCATGTTCCGGTGGATAAATTACATCTACTCCGCCTGCCAATACTGCATAGGTTTTTCCTCCACCTTTCAAACAACCTTTATGGGAGAACGCATCAATTCCTCTGGCCATTCCGCTGATAACGGATACACCGGATAAAGAAAGAGCATATGCCAATTCTTCTGCCACATACTTTCCGTACGGCGTGCACATGCGTGCCCCAACCATGGCAACAATAAGTTCCTCCTTTTGAGGCAAGGTTCCTTTAACGTAAATTCCATATGGCGAATCATTTATATTACGTAATTTATCCGGAAATTTCTCATCTTCAGCAGATAGAAAGAGAATGTTTTTTCGAAACAAATCATCTTGCTTTTTTAATATTTCATCCTTGTTTCTTCTATATAATATTGCCGCCCGATCTTTTTGGGTTAACCCTTTGATTTCCTTTAACTGTTGTTCCCTTGCCCAATAAACATTTTTGGCGCACTTAAATGTATTTAACAGAATCTGTATTTTTTTATTTCCTATTCCGTCTAAAGAATGTAACCACAACGGATAATTAAACTGATCTTTCACTATTTATCTCCCCCAATACTTTTCGTCCGGATTTTTATATAATAATGCTTCCTGCAAATCTGATTTTTGAATTTCTTCATGTCCTTCCAAATCCGCAATCGTCCTGGCTACTTTTAACAGGCGATGATACCCTCGTACACTCATTTTTCTCTTTTGATAAACATCTGACATCCACTCCTGTAACGTTGGGGTTAGCCTACAATATTTTTCCACCTGTTCAACATTCATTTCGCTGTTATATGAAATACTCTCATTCAAAAACCGCTTTTTTTGCACTTCTTTTGCAAAAAGGACCTGCTTTTTCATATATTCGGAGGACATCCCTTCTTTTTTCTTTAAAATTTCTTCGTATTTTACTTCCGAAACTTCCACACATAAATCAATTCGATCCATTAACGGTCCGCTAATCTTATTTAAATATTTTCGAATGGCCGGTTCACTGCAGTGGCATTTTGAAAAATCCGGATAGTAGCCGCATGGGCAAGGGTTCATCGCTGCAACCAGCATAAATTTTGCAGGATAGCTATAATTTCCATGTACTCGCGTGATGTTTACTTCTCCATCTTCTAACGGCTGTCTTAACATTTCCAATGTTTTTGTTTGAAACTCCGGCAACTCATCTAAAAACAAAACTCCGTGGTGTGCCAAAGAAATCTCTCCCGGTTTTACGCCTGTTCCTCCTCCGATCAAGCTGGCTGATGTTGCACTATGATGGGGATTGCGAAACGGTCTTTGCTTCATCAAAGTCTGTTTCTCTTTCATCAGTCCGCAAACGCTGTAAATTCTTGTAACCTCCATTATTTCATCGTCGTTCATGTCAGGCATAATTGTTGGTATCCTGCCTGCAAGCATCGTTTTTCCGGATCCCGGGCTACCGATAAAAAGTAAATTATGCATACCGGAAACAGCAACCAAAACAGCCCGCTTACCCAGTTCATTTCCGCATATTTGAGAAAAATCATCTTCCAAAAGATATTCCTCTGTCTGTTTGGAAACCTCATATTGTCTGACTGCACGGTCCATATTTTCTTTGTCACGGATGATAGAAAACAATTGCGCCACATTGTTCACGCCAATAATTTTTATTCCCTGTTCTATGCCCGCTTCCATTTCATTTTGTTTCGGAACAATACAATATTCAAATCCCATTTTTTTTGCCGCAGAAACAATCGGTAATATTCCCGGCACCGGTAAAATCTTGCCTGTCAACGAAATTTCTCCCACCACCATCGCAGATTGAAGATTTTGCACGTTTACTAATCCATACGCACCCGCCACACCTAAGAGTACGGGTAAATCAAAGCCTGTCCCGCTTTTTCTTATACTGGCAGGTGAAAAATTAATCATAATTTTCTTGGCCGAAAGTTTATATCCTGCATTTTTCAATGCAGATCGGACACGATAACCGCCTTCTTTGACCTCATTACTTAAGTATCCGATCATCTCAAAACCCGGCAATCCATCGGACACATCACATTCAACTTTTACACACAATGCATCAATTCCTTTCAGCATTGCAGTATTAATACACTGAATCATAAAACTCCTCCCCTGATAAATTGTAAAAATGAAAATTTGTAGTGACTCACTACTAAGACAACATGAAAACATGTTAAAAAAGATGCTTTAACTATAACATAAAAAGCACCTTTTGTTAACTTGTTTTATTATTGTTGGAGAAATTTCCTCATTTTATCAAGAGAGCGTTTTTCAATTCTGCTCACATAAGAACGGGATATGTTCATCATTTTTGCAACTTCAATCTGTGTATATACATTTGAGTTGTTAAGCCCGTACCGCAGATAAATTACACGATATTCTCTGGCATTTAGAATGTTCCTTATGTTTTTCTTTATCAATTCCATACATTCCTGATGTTCCAGGATATCACACATATCATCCTCTTTTGCCTCTAAAATATCCATTAGGCGCAAGTGATTCCCCTCCCGGTCCGTCGCAATCGGTTCATATAAAGAAACATCCTTTGCCGCTTTTTTGCGTGCTCTTTTATACATCAGCAGTTCATTTTCGATGCATTTTGCACTGTAAGTAGCTAACCGGTTTCCTTTTTGCGGATCATAGGTCATAATTGCCTTAATGAGCCCATATGTTCCAATGGATATCAAATCTTCTACTTCTTCTTCCGGCGTTTGATATTTTTTAGCAATATGCGCAACCAGACGCATATTCCGCTCAATCAATGTATTTCTGGCTTCTATATCCCCTTGTTTCATCTTTTGAAGATATTTTAATTCTTCTTCTCCGCTCATCGGAGTCAAAAAAGCTTTCATAACATCTCCAATTGCTCTTTTATATACTCTATGTTTCCACCTTTTCTAAAGTGCTTTTCCATGCTAAAATAATATAGAATAATATGTTTGGAGGAATTATGAATCGTCGAATCTTACACACCGTTCCTGCAGAATTTGACAAAAAAACGGTAAAAGAATTTTTATCCCGGTTCGGATACTCTCATCCGGTACTGGTTCAACTGAAAAAAACACCAAATTCCATCTTACGAAACGGTGAATGGATTTATTTTCATACCCAGTTAAATGCAGACGATAAACTATCTGTATTTATAGAAGAAACAGAAGTTTCTGAAAACATTGTGCCTTCCAAGCTTACCTTTGATATTGTTTATGAAGATGAAGATATCCTTGTCGTAAATAAACCGGTAAATATGCCGATTCATCCATCCATGAACAATTACGACAATTCTTTGGCTAATGCCTTAATGCACTATTATCAAAGCGAAGACTCTCCTTTTGTTTTCCGATGCATTAACCGTTTGGATAAAGATACCTCAGGCCTGACAGTTATCGCCAAAAATCCGTTAAGTGCCGCAATTTTATACCGTGATATGACGAATCATAAAATCAAACGAACCTATTATGCTCTTGTTGAGGGACACACAAAAGGAAACGGCACCATTGACATTGGAATCAGCCGGGCTCCGGGCTCAACCATCATGCGTATCACCGATGAAGAGCACGGTGAAAAGGCCATTACGCATTATAAAACCCTTTGCTCCTTCGATACCTTTTCCCTTGTAGAATGTCATCTCGAGACCGGGCGTACCCATCAGATCCGCGTTCATATGAAACACATTGGTCATCCCTTATTAGGCGATTATATTTACAATCCTTCCAATCAAATGATGAACCGTCACGCATTACACGGCGGAAAGTTGGATTTCGTCCATCCCATAACAAAAAAAGAGCTGTCATTCACAGCTCCTTTCCCACCTGATTTTTCCAATCAGTTAAATCTTATAAAAAATGTGTAATAAAAAATAAAACCATTAAATGAAGAGGATAAAATACATAGAATGCATATTTTATGTTATATCCTCTTTTTCCATTATAGAAAAGCAAAGGCACAATAGCCAAACAAGCATACAGTTTTACGGAGTCTCTATAATTCAAATAAGAAAGCAATCCAAAGAATGTCATCTTCCAAACAACATTCTCATGTAATATGTAAAACAGTAAAATGACCAATACGCCATAGCCACCATAATCCGTTCTTAAAAGTTCTGCAACAAGTGGCAGCAAAAAGCTCAGCCAGCGGATAATTCCCTTCCGTTTCAAAAGCATAATTCCTATCAGCCCCAAAAGCAATGTAAAAAAAGTATTCTGATGACTGAAATCAAAAAAAGTGTTTCGAAATGTAAGGTCAAAAGGAATTTCTGAAATTAACGCGAAAAGCAACAGTCGAGCGGAATATTTCAACAGATTTCGACTATGAAAAGCACCCTCTACCAACAAAAAACAATAGATTGGGAAGACAATTCTTCCAATGATTCGAAATACCATATATTGTGGAAAAAACAAAACTCCGATATGATCTGTTACCATTGCAATCAGAGCGATCATTTTTAATTGAAAGGACGAAAAAATTCGAATTTTTTCGACAAAATTTTCATTGAAATGCATAAAATTTACTCCTCGTTTTTGTGATTATCCACATACTATCAACATTATCCACAAAATTATTTCTTAATTTAATTTTAGAAAATGCATAAAATCACCAGTTCTAGTTAAATTTTACTATAACTTTTTTCAATTGTCATTATATACCATATCTTGTCGTAAAAAAAGTGCAAAATATTCCTTGAAAACATTGACTTTCACATTTTTTTCACATATAATATTAATGCTAGATTTAAGGAGTAATTTTACCAATGCAAACAATCGCAACCAGTGAGTTAAAACCGGGCATGATGACAGCATTGCCGGCTTGTACAAAAGCCGGTCAGGTTATTATACCCAAATATGTAAGTTTAACAAAACAATCAATCAGTCACTTGCAATTTTACGGAATCGAAAAAGTCGATATTTTGAAGGATTCGATTCTTGTTAGTACAGGTGACTCTTCTTGTGATATCATAAATTACGATTCCCAATCAAAAATTACGGTTGAATCCAGACATTTAAAACAATCTTTCATCGAAAGTCTGTTCCATTTAACCAGACATCTTAATGATGTTATTGTAAAAAATGATACTAACGAGGACGACAGTCTCCTCTCCCAGACTTTAAGGCTGTTAGATTCCATGCAGGAAACCATTGGTGTATACGATATCTTACATCAAATCAGAAAATATGATGAATCTACCTATGCCCACAGCATTAACGTTGCAATTATTTGCCGCTTGATGGGTCAATGGTTCGGCAAATCCAAAGAGGATGTTGACACCCTTACCCTTTGCGGATTGTTGCATGACATCGGAAAAATCAAGATTCCGCGCAGTATTTTAACCAAACCGGGCCGATTAACCGCCGAAGAATATGAAGTCATTAAGCGCCATCCGTTAGAAGGCTATAATATGTTGAAGGATTTACCAATTGATACACGAATTAAACGTTGTGCTTTGATGCATCACGAACGTAGCGATTCTACCGGTTATCCTTTAGGACTTGTAAAAGAAGAAATCGAGGAATTTGCCATCATTGTCTCTATTGCAGATGTGTATGATGCCATGACCTCAAACCGCTGCTATCGTATCGGTTTGTGTCCTTTTGAAGTTGTTGCTAATTTTGAACGGGAAGGTTTCCATAAATATAATACACGTCAGGTTCGTAATTTCTTAAACCGCGTAGTTGACAGTTATATGAACAATTACGTATTGTTAAGTAATGGAAATCAGGGACAGATTGTTTGGAAGAATCAAGAGCATTTAGCCCGACCGACGATTTATCTTCCAACCCGGAACTTTATTGACCTAGCTGTCCATCCCGAACTATATATACAGGCAATTATTTAACAGAATTAATATAGAAAAGGAGAACTTATCATGAGCAAGAATTACGAAAACGAAAATAACTTAGTTCCGGACGAAACGGACTTAGATGATGATGTAATGGTTACCGTTGTATTAGATGACGGACGGGAAATCGAATGCGAAATCTTAACTATCTTCGAGGCTGGTGACAGAGAATACATTGCCTTAGAGCCTGTTGAAGAAATGTTAAAGGATGACGACGAAGATGAAGAAATCTTCCTCTATCGTTTCCACGAGGATGAAGATGGAAATGCAACTTTAGAAAACATTCAGTCTGATGAAGAATATGAAATCGTTTCCGATCGTTTTGATGAATTATTAGACGAAGCTATGTTTGATGAATTAGATGATTAATTCATTCACAAAAACCGATGCCTTCACATCGGTATTGTTTTTTTTTGTAACATAAGATAAATAAACCGATTCTTTGGCTCTGGTGATAGCAACATAAAGCAAACGCCGTTCTTCTTCCACATTGGAGGATTGAACGGCTTTTTTGTTTGGTAAAACGTCTTCATTTAGATCCGGCAAAAAAACCACATCAAACTCCAGTCCCTTACTTGCGTGCATGGTCAGCACCTCAACTCCTCCTTTTTCACAAAACCGCTCCTCTTCTAACCATTCACATAATTCCAAATGACTTTTTACAGATTTTGCCTGGTGAAGAATCAGCCTCAATATTCCCTCGGCAATATCTTTTTCTATCATCATATCCTCTTTTTCCAAGCGATGCATCAAGTCCTGTTTATAACTAATCTGATAATAGAGATGACAAAGTGCCAAATACGGTGGCATCTTTTTTAACGTCTGTATTTGCGAAAGGAAACTTTTTACCTGATTTTCTTGGTGTGTTCCTGCTTTTCTTGCACTGTTAATCCATATTTGTTCATCTACATCCGATGTATTTAATAAATTCCGATCAATCTCCCGATTTGGAACATTGATAATCCGAATATAATCTTCCCGCTTTCCAAAGCCTGTTATAACACGCAAATAACTGCAGATTTCTTCCACAAAAAAGTATGTCTCCCCATTTTTGCTTTCTTTGCAATGCACCGGCAATCCATGAAGTTTGGCACATATTAAAAACAACCTGAACTGCATCTTTGTCCGAAATAATACTGCCATTTTGCCAAGCGGTACATTTTCCTGCCATGAATGGATTTCTTTTATAATAGATTCCATCTGCTCTAACTGATTTTCAAAGACATTAAAAGCAACGGGTGTTTCTCTGTTTCCATATTCACTCCTTAAATTTGACGTTCCCTTTGCACAAATTGTAGCGTCTTTTCTCATTCTTGTAGTGTTATGGGCAATTAACCGTTCTGCTAAGCGTACAATCTCCTCCTTGCTTCGATAATTGACTTTAAGCTGGATTTTTGCTGCGTGAGGATAATATTCCAGAAACAACATAAAAACCTCAGGATTACCCCCACGAAAGCCGTAAATAGCCTGATCATCATCTCCTACAACCATAATATTCTCCCGCTCACCTGCTAAAAGAGCAAAAATCTCCATTTGAAGGCTGGAAGTATCCTGAAATTCATCTACCATAATATAATCATACATGGCCTGCCATTGTTTTAAATACTGTGGTTCTTCCAATAAAATTTTCTTTGTTTCCGCAATTATGCTGTCCAAATCGGACTCTTTTGCAATATTTAATCGGGAAACTCCTTTTTTTCTACGGACAACCTCATAACACAACGCATGAATTGTAGAAAAAACAGGTGTTTTTTCATTTGCCTTCATCAAATCACAATATCTGTTTTTCATTTCTGTTGCAGCCAGTTTTGTAAACGTTACCACTAAAATTTTCCCGGGCTGACTTTTTTGATGCGTAACCAAATATTTTATCCGTTCAATGATTGTTGCTGTTTTTCCCGAGCCGGGACCTGCTAATACTAAGACAGGGCCGTCAGTATATTCGACGGCCCTACGTTGAAATTCATTTAGATTCAATAATAAGACTCCCCTATTTCATAACTCATATGCACAAGTACCTTTTACTTGCTTTTCGTGTTTTATTAATGCAATTCAATGAATGTACTTCCTTGAATCCTTTCAAAAAATTAGGATAATTTTTCAATTGCTTTCTTAATACGGACAATTGACTCTTCTTTTCCTAATAATTCCATTAATTCAGTTGCTCCGCCCGGTGTCATCTGTTTACCGGAAACTGCCGTACGAATCGGCCACATTACATAGCCATTTTTGTACTCGTGACTAGCAACAAAATCACATAACATTGCATATAAAGCATCATTGCTATAATCTTCCTGTGCTTCTAATAGCGGAAGAATCTCTTTTAATACAGCTAAAGATGATGCTTCGTCTGTCTTCATTTTCTTATGGCAATACATAGACACATCGTATTCCGGCATTTCCTCAAGAAAATCAATGTGTTCTGCTATATCCAAGAATGTTTCAATTCTGGTTTGAACCATCTTTGCAATCTTAACAAAATCCATCTCTTTATGAATGACATTTTTAATATACGGCAAGGCCAAATCATAGAATTTTTTCTCATCCATTGCCTTTAAATATTCACCATTCATCCAACGGAGTTTCTGCATATCAAATACTGCCGGCGATTTGCTGATTCTCTTATAATCAAAATCACGAATCAATTCATCCAAAGTAAAGATTTCACGATTGTCTTCCGGGCTCCATCCCAGTAACGCAATAAAGTTTACAACTGCTTCCGGCAAGAATCCCTGCTCTAATAAGTCTTCAAAAGAAGCATGTCCGCTACGTTTGGATAATTTTTTATGATTCTCGTCCGTAATCAACGGCAAATGAACATATACCGGAACATCCCATCCGAAAGCATTGTATAAACGATTGTATTTCGGCGAAGAAGAAAGATATTCATTTCCTCTTACTACATGTGTAATATTCATGGTATGGTCATCAACTACGTTTGCAAAATTATAGGTTGGGAATCCGTCGGACTTAATCAAAATCATATCATCAAGTTCGCTATTCTCAACGGTAATATCTCCGTATAATTCATCATGGAAAGTGGTTGTTCCTTCCTGTGGAATATTCTGGCGGATAACAAACGGCTTACCTGCAGCTAAATTCGCTTCAATTTCTTCCTTGGATAAATGTAGGCAGTGTTTGTCATAAATGCTAATGGTTTTTCCATCTACCACTTCTGTCTTTAAGGATTCTAATCTTTCTTTATCACAGAAACAGTAATATGCTTCCCCTTTTTCCACCAGTTCTTTTGCATATTTCATATAGATACCGGTTTTCATACGCTCACTCTGTACATAAGGACCGAATCCACCATCTTTGTCCGGGCCTTCGTCATGAATAAGTCCGGTCTGTGCCAAGGTATTGTAAATAATCTCAATCGCTCCTTCTACAAAACGCTCCTGGTCAGTGTCTTCGATACGAAGCATAAAATCTCCGCCCTCATGTTTTGCAATTAAAAATTCATATAACGCTGAACGCAAGTTACCAACATGCATTTTTCCGGTCGGGCTTGGTGCATATCTTGTTCTGATTTTATTTGTACTCATTTTTTATTCCTCCTCATCTTCCGCCCATAAAATTGCATGGCGGACAGCCTTTTTCCATCCTTTAATACGTTTTTCGCGAATTGCCTGCGGCATCATTGGCATAAATGTCTTTCCAATTTTCCAGTTCGACTTAATTTCTTCTTTATCTTTCCAATAACCAACAGCAAGTCCTGCAAGGTAAGCAGCACCAAGTGCAGTTGTTTCTATACAACGTGGTCTGTGTACTTCTGCAGCAATAACATCCGACTGAAACTGCATAATAAACTCATTCTGACTTGCACCCCCGTCTACTTTCAACGCAGTCAGGTTCGTATTGGCATCCTGCTCCATGCTGTGAATAACATCCATTGTCTGATATGCTAAAGACTCTAAAGTTGCACGGATAAAATGCTCTTTTGAGCAACCTCTTGTCAATCCGAAGATACTTCCTCTTGCTTTTGCGTTCCAATATGGTGCTCCAAATCCGGCAAATGTAGGTACAACATAAACACCTTGTGTATCATCCACTCCCGTTGCATAATCTTCTGACTGGGCAGCGGTCTTAATCATACGTAATCCGTCTCTTAACCATTGAATTGCTGCTCCGGCCACAAAGATACTTCCTTCCAAAGCATACTGTGTCTTTTCTCCATCACATCCTGCTGCAATGGTTGTAATCAAACCACATTTGGAATCAACTGCGTCTTCTCCGGTGTTCATTAGCAAAAAGCAACCGGTTCCATATGTATTTTTCACATCACCTTTTTCAAAACAACACTGCCCGAATAAAGCCGCCTGCTGGTCTCCCGCAATACCGGTAATCGGTATATTGCAACCAAAATACTGTTCACTTGTTGTTCCGTAATTATAAGAAGAAGCATGAACCTGTGGCAACATGGATGCAGGAATATGGAAATATTCCAATAATTCTTTGTCCCATTCCAAAGTATGAATATTAAAAAGCATCGTTCTGGATGCATTCGTATAATCTGTTACATGTAGCTTACCACCGGATAATTTATATGCAAGCCATGTATCTACAGTACCAAATAAAAGCTTTCCTTCTTCTGCCTTTTGTCTGGCTCCGTCAACATGATCTAAAATCCACTCAATCTTTGTAGCAGAAAAATATGGATCCGGAATCAATCCTGTTTTTTCCCGAATAACTTTGTCGTATCCTTCGTTTTTTACAGCTTCAATTCTGTCGGTAGTACGTCTGCACTGCCAAACAATCGCATTATAGATTGGTTCTCCTGTTTCTTTGTCCCAAACAATCGTTGTTTCTCTTTGATTGGTAATACCGATTGCAATAATATCGTTGGAGGAACACCCAAGTGTTGCTACTGCCTCCATTGCTACACCGATTTGAGATGCCCAAATATCCATTGGATTGTGCTCAACCCAGCTCGGACACGGATAAATCTGCTCAAACTCTCTTTGTGCCATACTGACAATCTTTCCGCTTTTATCAAAAAGAATACATCTGGAACTTGTCGTTCCCTGATCCAACGCCATAATATATTGTCCCATATCAGACCTCCTTGGAATAGCTTAAATTATATCCTTAATTTTAAACCTGTTAACTTACAAAGTATATCATACTTTTACGGGAATTTCCATAAAAACATACTTGCATCATCCTTTCTTATCGTGAAACCACCGCCCCGCATCATTTACTCTGATTCCTGGGCTCCTGCGGCATGTTTTTTACTGCAAACCCATTTTTTCTCAAAGATTGGGCTCCATATATTGATAAAATTAAAAAAAGCCCGCCATGCTATAATTTAGTGTTTTATAGCAAAACGAGCCTTTTTATTATTTTACAACCATCAAAGTCTGCAAAGATGGATCATGTAAATCTGTAAAGTGAGAATCCTGAGTTTTTAACATTTTTAAGTAATCTACGATTTCTTTCGTCACGATTTCTCCAGGCGATAAAATCGGAATTCCCGGTGGGTAAACCATGATGGACTCACCAATTGTTCTGCCTATTGCTTCATCAATCGGAAGCATTTCTTTCTCACTATAATATGCATCCTTTGGCAGCATTGCCAATTCCGGATTCTTAAGCGGAATCGACACAGTCTTAATTGCTTCTTTCTTTCCAAAAACACGATCCGACAAATCTCTGAATGCTTTTACTAAGCGTTGCAAGAAATATCCATCTTCATCACCAAGACTGACAATGGCTAAAATATTATAAACATCAGCGAGTTCCAATTGAATACCATATTCATCACACAATGTATTGTAAACTTCAAAGCCGGTCATTCCCAGTCCTGCAACATTTACGGTTAATTTTGTTTCATCAAAATCATAAATGCCCGGTTGGCCGATATGTTCTTTTGTCAAACAGAACAATCCCGGGATTTCATTTAATTCTTTTCGTGCTTTCCGAACATTATCTAAAATATGATCAAACATTTCTTTGCCGCGTATAGCCAAGTTTCTACGGGCCATATCTAAAGACGACATTAAAATATAGGACGGACTGGTGGTATGGAACATTCCCAACATATCTACTACTCTACGTTCATCAATCAATCCCGGATTTAAAAACAAAGCTGACGCCTGCGTCATAGCACCTGCAGTCTTATGAACACTGGCTGAAGCCATGTCGGCACCAAGCTGCATCGCTGAGAAAGGTAATTCATCATGAAAACCAAGATGTGAGCCATGCGCTTCATCACATAAGACAGCAATGTTATGCTGATGTGCATATTCAATAATCTCTTTTAACTGTGAACAAACACCGTAATAGGTTGGATTGATAATAAAAATAGCTTTTGCATCCGGATGTTCATCAATTGTCTTTTTAACAGTTTCAAGTGTCACGCCGGTTACGAAACCAAATTCTTCGGAAACCTCTGCCTGCATATAAATTGGTTTAAACCCGCCAAGAATCAATGCGTTCGTAGCACTTTTATGTACATTTCTCGGTAACAAAATCTTATCTCCCGGATTGCATGCACTATGAAGCATAACATGAATTCCTAAAGTTGTACCGTTAACAGAAAAATAAGCTTTCTTTGCCCCAAAAGCCTTGGCCATTAACTCTTCTGCTGCAAGAATAACACCCTCTGCATGATTCATATTATCCATCTCTGCCAAAGAATTGATATCTTTGGAAACGGTTTTTTCACCTAAAAACTCCATCAATTCAGGATTTCCTCTTCCGCGTTTATGTCCCGGAACGTCAAAAGAAACCACGTCTTTATTACAGTAGCGCTCTAACGCTTCACATAATGGTGCGTTATCCTGAGTGTATTGAGCCTTACTATAATTGTCCACAACAATATCTGAGCGTAGCATCGCACTAATCCTCCACATTAAAAATCTATTCTAATTTTATAAAAACATCGTATGCAATGCAAGTGAATTTTTTCAAACAGAATTATTTTTTTATAGAAAAAAATCATCTTTTTTTGGTAAACAAGCACAAAAATGATAGCACTTAGAATATTTATTCATATCATATATAGTAAAAATTATTTAGGGAGGAGCTTATGAGCAACTCAAGAATTCCGGCTTGCGGAAACAAAAATCCTCGCATGAGTCATTGTTCCAACTGTATGGAGCCAAGGGTGACTTATCATCATCCGGGGTGCAACTGTTATCCTAAAGTTGAGCATGCCAAAGATATGGTATTGGCCATGGGATATGTTCCGTGGCAAAATCTAAACAGTGTGTTTGAGCCTGACAAAGCCTTGCAAATGGGAACACTGTTTCCGGAACTGCTAAAGCCTTATACAGGATGTAAAGGAGGTCATTGTTAATGAATAACTGTATGGAAGAAAAGAAATTACTTAATTGGATTCATATGATTAGCTTTTCTATGGTTGAAATTACAGAATACCTCGATACACATCCATGCGACCTTGAGGCCATAGAATATTATCACTATCTTGTAAAAATGCGTACACAGGCATTGCAAGAATATACATCATTATACGGTCCATTAGTTTTAGATTTTTATCACCCGCAAGACAGCTGGTGTTGGGCTTTAAAACCTTGGCCATGGGAAGGAGGGGCAAATTAATATATGTGGAACTATGAAAAACGATTGCAATATCCGGTAAAAATTACACAAACCAATCCAAAACTTGCACAGGTCATTATCAGCCAGTTCGGTGGACCGGACGGTGAAATGGCTGCTTCCATGCGTTATCTCTCCCAGAGATATGCTATGCCGTACCGTGAGGTTGTTGGCGCTTTGACCGATATCGGAACCGAAGAATTGGCACACATGGAAATTGTTAGTGCTATCATCTATCAATTGACCAAAAATCTAACGCCGGAAGAAATCAAAGCTTCCGGATTTGATAAGTATTACGTAGACCATACCACCGGTTTGTGGCCACAAGCGGCAGGTGGTGTACCGTTCTCTTCCACGTTCTTCCAGTCAAAAGGGGATCCGATTACTGATTTGTTTGAAGATATGGCGGCGGAACAAAAAGCAAGAACAACTTATGACAATATCCTGCGTCTTGTAAAAGATCCGGAAATTGCCGACCCGATTAAATTCTTGCGTCAAAGAGAGATTGTTCATTTTCAGCGTTTTGGTGAATCCTTACGCATTGTGCAGGATCACCTTGACCATAAAAACTTCTATGCATTTAACCCTGCATTTGATAAATGTTAATAACAAGAGCTGTTGCACAAATTGCTGTGCAACAGCTCTTTTTTCATTTTTAATATTTCATGACCTTACAATAATCAATCAGATTTTTTGCCACATCATCTTTTGACATCAGTTCTAACTGCTTAACTTCTTCTTTGGTAATCAAAGTAACGATATTTGTATCAGTTCCAAAGCCTGCCCCCTCTTGGCGAAGGCTATTAGCAACCAGAATGTCAGCATTTTTACTCTCCAGTTTCTTTTTTGAATTTTCCAACATATTTTCTGTTTCCATAGAAAATCCGCATAAAAGCTGGTTTTCTTTTTTCTGTTCTCCGAGGGTCTTTAAGATATCTGTTGTCCTCTTTAATTCCAACGATGAATCACCGTCTTTTTTCTTAATCTTCTCTGTCGCTACATTTGTAGGAGTATAATCTGCAACTGCGGCTGTCATAAAGATGTAATCTGCATCCTGGCTATGAATAAGCATAGCTTCTTTCATATCTTCTGCGCTAACTACCGGAACAAAGTTTACAAATGGTACCGGTTCGATGGAAACCGGTCCGGAAACCAAAGTTACTTCCGCCCCACGAAGCATTGCATTTTTTGCGATTGCATAACCCATCTTGCCGGTGGAATGATTGGTAATAAAACGAACCGGATCAATGGCTTCTTTTGTCGGTCCTGCAGATACAACCACTTTTTTACCTGCCAAATCCTTTTCAAACGCAATTTCTTTTAAAATGTACTGCAAAAGCTGTTCCGGTTCCGGCATTTTTCCGGCACCGACATCACGGCATGCCAAAAATCCGCTCGCCGGTTCGATGACTTTCATACCATATTTTTTCAAGGTTTCAAGGTTATCCTGAACGATTGCATTTTCATACATATTTGTGTTCATTGCCGGAGACACATAAATCGGTGCTTTGGTCGCAAGCAAGGTTGTCGTCAACATATCATCTGCTATTCCGTGTGCCATCTTTGCAATCACATTTGCAGTTGCCGGTGCTACCATAAATACATCTGCTTTTTTTGCTAAAGAAACATGTGCTACATGAAATTGGAAATTGCGATCAAAGGTATCTACCAGGCATTTATTGTTTGTTAATGTTTCAAATGTAATAGGGTTCATAAAATTCGTTGCATTTTCAGTCATAATCACATGTACATCAGCATGTTGTTTTACCAACATACTTGCAAGATTTGGAATTTTATAAGCAGCGATTCCGCCACTAACACCTAATACAACGGTTTTTCCTGTTAACATTACTTTCACCTCTCAAAAACGCAATCTATTCTACAACAAAATTATCAATCAAACGGGTTTTTCCGATTCGAACGGCAATTGCAACTAAGGCCGGTGCTTCCAAAATATCTACATCTTTCATAGTTAATCCGTGTACAGCTTTTACATATTCCACATTCGCCATTGGTTCCGTTTTCAGGCAGGCAAGCATTGCTTTTACTACGATATCTGCATCTTTCTCGCCTTCTTGTACCATTTTTTCACCAAGGAATATAGCCTTGGATAAAATAAGCGCTGCCTTTCTTTCTTCTGCAGAAAGGTAGGTATTTCTGGAACTCTTGGCAAGTCCGTCTTCTTCACGGATAATCGGACAACGGATGATTTCTACCGGAATATTTAAATCACGCACAAACTGTTTTACGATGGCAGCCTGTTGTGCATCTTTTTGCCCAAAATACGCTCTATCCGGCTGTACAATGTTAAACAACTTATTAACGACTGTACAAACACCTCTGAAGTGAATCGGTCTGGATAAGCCGCACAACGCGTCAGAGAGGCCGGAAATATCGGTAAAGGAACAAAATCCATCTAAATACATCTCTTCCGGTTCCGGATGGAAAATCAAATCTGCTCCGAGGCTTTCGCAAAGTACGGCATCTTTTTCCAAATCTCTCGGATAGCTTGCCAAATCTTCTGTCGGTCCAAACTGCATTGGGTTTACAAAAATGGAAACCACGGTTCTATCGTTACCTTTGACAGAGTTTTCAATTAAACTTCCGTGGCCTTCATGTAAATAGCCCATCGTCGGTACAAAACCAATGCTTAAGTCTTCTTTTCTCCACTGTTTTACAATATCGCGTACTTCTTGTACTGTTTTTACAATCTTCATAATAATCTCCTATCTATATCCTTAGTAAAGCTTCTCGATGACATCATGAGAAATCTTATAGGTGTGTTCTTCTGCCGGGAAGGTCTGTTCTTGAACCTCTTTAACATAAGTTTTGAATGCATCCTGCATGATTTCGCCTACATTTGCAAAATGTTTTACAAACTTCGGAACAAAATCGCTAAACATACCAAGCATATCCTGATATACAAGTACCTGTCCGTCACAACCTGCACCTGCACCGATTCCGATAGTCGGGATATGTAACATTTCAGACACATAGGTTGCCAAATCAGCCGGAACGCACTCTAATACCACCATAAACGCGCCTGCTTCCTGTACTGCTTTTGCATCGTCGATTAACTGCTGTGCAGCTTCCTGACTGCGTCCACTTACTTTAAATCCACCGAGAGCATTAACTGCCTGAGGTGTTAATCCAATGTGGGCACATACCGGAATACCGGCCTCAACAATCGCCTTAATCTGTGGGCAAACAGCCTTACCGCCTTCTAATTTCACACCGTTCGCACGGCCTTCTTTCATCAGTCGTCCTGCATTTACAACGGCGTCATATACCGATGTCTGATAGGACATAAACGGCATATCTCCAAGCACAAAAATCTCCTTGGTTCCGCGACTTACAGCGGCTGTATGATGAATCATATCTTCCATGGTTACGGATAAGGTATCTTCATAGCCCAACATTGTCTGTCCCAAGGAATCACCTACTAAAATCATATTGATTCCGGTACCTTCCATAAGCTTTGCCATAGAATAATCATAGCATGTTAACATGGTGATTTTCTGTTTTTCTTCTTTTTGTTTCTGAAGGGTTAATACTGTATTTTTCATTGTAAAATCTCCTCTACATTCTTATAATCTCTATCCGGATTTTTTTCCCGGGCTAATTGCAATGCACGTTTTGACAACCGCTTATAAATCTCTAACATTTCTTCATCCATTTCAGCAAAATGCTTTTTTACCGTTTCCGTATCCGCGCGTTCAACAGGTCCTGTAAGCGCCATGGCCGGTGATGTTAAAAACGCTTTTTCCAAATTGCCGATGGTTAATGGATGCAGTGCCCTTAACGCTTCTGCTGTGCTAAAACCACATTCCTTTAACAATGTAACGCTGGCATCCAAAAGTCCAATCATTAAATTGCTTCCAAGAACAGCTGCACAGTGATATTTATTCTTTTGTTCCGTGGATAACAATACAACCGTATTGCCTTTTTTCTTTAATACTTCCTGCCAAAAAGAAACCGCCTGCGGACTTCCTTCCATGCTAAAAACAGCCTCAGAAAGCTTCCTGTTATCTCCGTATGGTTGACTAAATGCATATAAGGGATGGATAGAAAGACCCTGTGCACCGACTTTTCCAATGTCGGTAAACAGATTCGAGCTAAGAGAACCACTACAATGAATGATGTGTTTTCCTGAAAGTTCGTAATGACACATCTCTTCGTACACCGATGCAATCATTCCATCGGGTACCGTTAAAAATATGGCATCACTATTTGCAATCAAAGTGTCCAGCCACGGAAAGCACTCCGATTTTGTATAGTTTGCTGCCTTTTGGGCAGACTCCCTGCTTTTACTGTAATAGCCTGTCAGGGTACAAGCATCAGATTCGGCCAGATATTTTCCTAAGGTAACTCCGACCTTTCCTGCTCCGACAAAAGCAATTCTCATAAGCATCCCTCCTTTATCATTTGGAAACAAAGGTCTCGTTCTTTTGATACAAGCCTTTTCTTACTTATGGAAATCTCTCATCTTTCAAGGTATAGTTTCTCTCGAATACCATCCATATTTTTCTTCCTGTAGAATACCACTTCTACAGGAATTAGTAAACATTTATTTCGTTTGTTTTTCGTTCGGATTTAAAAACTGTTCTACAGAATGTAAAATAGAACGGATATCTCCCGTCAACAAATTATATTCCTTTGCCACTGCATAAATCTCTTTATAACGATTATCAATATTATTTGTAATTGTTTCCAAACGGGAACGGACCTTTCCTCTGCGTTCCAATAAGGAATGCTTGATTTCTACCATTTCTTTCGGATAAACAAGAGCATTCACCTGATATTGCCAAATTGCCGCATCATAAAGCTGATATTTACGAAGTAATTTCACCAACACTTCTTTATAATAAATCAAATCGTCATTGGTTCGTTCTAAACGTTCTTTTTCCTTACAAATATCAAGATACAACTCCCATTGTTTCTCAAAATCACGGGCAGATGTAACGTGATACTTTTCCTTTGCATAATCCACTGCATTGGTTGCATTCACATAGCGTAATTTAATGCGATTTTGCAAAGTTACCGCTGCATTGTAATTAACCTGGCTTTGTTTAATCTGGGTTTTGTCATTAATCATACGCAAGATAATAAACAATACTGCGATAAACAAAAGGCCTAAAATCAAAAATCCATACAATCCGGCATCCATATGTACCGTAAAACGAAGAATCAGGAAAAAGATTGCTAAAGACGCCAAGATGGCAATCAAAGAAAACATGGCTCTCTTTAAATGCTTTAACTCCAACAACAGCGCATTTTTTTCATAGGTCCACTCTAATTTTTCACCCTCTAAATAATCCATATCCCGCTTCAAAACGAACTGGTTTTCTTCGTTCTCCTTCATTCGGCGAATGGCGGTAGGGGCAGAATCCTTATACTTCTCCATTTCAACAAACTGGGAATCCGGCATTTTTTTCGTTGCTTCCATGCTGGCATTTCTGCTGTCATTTAAAGAAATGATATTCGCTGCAATATCCTCAATTTTTAACCGGTCATCTGTGTGAAGGTTTTCAATGGTCTGGATATCCGTCAGATAATTTGTAATTGTGCGATATTCGTGACGGTCATTGCTTAATTCGGATACATCCTTTGTCAACTGCTCACAAGACTCTATAATATAATTCCGAATCATTGCCACATCTTTTTTTCCTTCCGGAAAAGTGACATTGTCTTCGTATCTCTTGGAAACTTCCTCTAATTTATTTTTTCTTCTTGCAAATAACTTCTTTAAAAATTTCATTCTTCTACTCCTTTTCGGAATGTATCCACCCGCTTCATAATCTGTTCGTAACGGTCTTCTCTACCCGGTTGTGCCGTGAATTCTACATAACTTAAAAAGGAATCCGTTTCGCCCTTTAACGCTTCTTCCTCTTTCTTCTGTTTTAATTTTACCACAAAAGTAACGGCCTCCTGCGTTTTTGGGGAAAAATTATACGAATAAGCCTCTTTGAAGCATTCCAACGCCTTATCAAACATAAAGCACATTCCGTAGCAACATCCCAAATTATGCCAAACACTTCCGATAAACTTATTTTCTTCCGCTAAAAATCCCTCTGAAATGGTTAAACTGTAATATTCACGAATGGCGCTCTGATACTTTTCCCTTAAAAACAACTGATCTCCCAACAGTTTTTTCTTTTGATGATCATTCTTGTAAACATATTCTTTGGCTTGTTCAAGAATGTTTTTTTTCTCCTCCTCATCAAAGATCACCAGTTCATTCAATATGTGGGCAAAATATGCAATACAACCGGCTTTATTGATTCGGATTTGTCTTAAACGTTGTGCCAAATCAGTAAATCTTAATTCGGTTTCTATCCAGTCCTCGAAATCTTCCTGCATAATAAAATCATCTAAAAAAATGAGATTTTTGGCGTAAAAATAACCGAATTCCTCCAAGGACGAAATTGCCATATCAATGCCTTTTACCACATATGTCTTCTTCTCTGACGCCGACACGCAAAACAAAATATCAGTCATTTTTACACCTCCTTTTTACTCTGTCATATTAATTCGTAATTCTTTTTCCCAAATCTTATCACTCTTTGGCAAAAGCGCTCCAAATCCCATATCTTCCACCGTTATCTTTACTTTTGATGTGGATAACGCCTTTCCGGTAATTCTTAATCGTCGCGGCATATCTTCCTGAAGAAGAAGACCCGTTAATTCCATTGTTTCTTTCTGTTCACTGCCTCTTAAGCCTCGAATGAGAAATTCCAGACACAAATTCTGCTGTTCTATACGATCTGCTGCATTTACACGACTGTTTTTTACCAGTAATTCCGTTTGTCCGTAAGCATCCTGCCAGTTATATCCGGCCGGAACAAGCACACGATAAACGTAATTATCACCCTGCTTTGCCTTAATACAGACATTTGCTAAAACGTTGCCACCTCCAAGATATAAATACGGCGGATTGTCCGTTTTTTCCATGGAAGAAATCTTTCCGTAATAACATGCGCCCTTTGTATACAGGTTTTTTCCGCCAAACACTCTTCTGCCGGCGCACATTCGATATAAGGAACGGTCCATCCAGTCTCCGTCAAAGCCATCCCCCACCAGATACATGGATGAAATGATTCCCACACTCAAAATCTCATCCAAAGCATTATATAAGCATTGCTCTTTATGCTGTAATTTCTCCTCTTCTGTCATGTGTAAGGTGTTTTCAGACAGTGCTGCCATCTTATGGATTTGCATTTCTTTTACAGAAATAACAGTGGGCTCCACGCTTCGGTCCTGTGTCAGTTTAAACACTTTAAAGCTGTCTTTCCAATAATCCAACAGCATAACATCATGAATGCGTAATGCTCCATCCTGATTCATCACATAATAACAAAAGCATTCCTGACGGGAACATATTTTTACGCGTTCTTTCGATATCCCTATATTTTCGCAAACTTCCAATAACGTTTCTACCGCCAGGTGGGAAGCATGGTCAATGCAAATTACATAAATATCTTTATCACTACGTGCCAAAACGGTTGCCGACAACTGTAATACTCTTCTGACATATACCGTCAGCAAATCCATCGCTGCAAATAAATCACCATTTAAGTTAACCTGTTCCCGCTTGATAGCACGGGATAATAAATGTTCCACCCGAATCGGCATTTGCAAGGCCTCTTCTCCGATAAACCATTGCATATATCCTTCTTTTCGTCCAATAACCGTTGGAATCAAATATTTTTCGCTTCCAACAAACGGACTAATGGAGACAGGTTCTGTCATTCCTTCTTTGTAATAACTTAACTGACTGTAATGGTCCCCCAAATCCAGTCCGTAAAATGTTCGATTATCTGACAAAACCTCACCTCCTTTATGTTTCATACGTTCTTCTTAAATAATTTTAAACTGTTCTTTACAATCTTTCAGTAACTGATCATAGTCTTCCAACTGCTTATGGAACAGCTCTTTTTCCCCTAAATGCTCTGCCTGAATTAAGCCGTTTAGCATGTCATAACGGGAATCTGTAGGCTTCGTATCAACCTGCGTAACATATATCTGTCCACTGGTCATTACAACGTCTTCTTCGCCTTTTTTCTCGGTAATATAAAACTGTAAGCCGTCACCATAAAAAAGCGTAAATTCTTTTACAAAAATGCCGTCTCCCATTTTTTCCATCATGGCACTTTCATAGTCGGCATTGCCTTCCTGTCCGTAGTCCTCTCTCAGATAATGAATGCTGACTACTGCATCCGGTGTGCTTCGGTACTCGATAATGCGCTTTCCTTTTCGCGGTAGCATCTTTGTTACAGAATCCGGCAACAAATCAAAAAACTTAAACAAATAGCCGGACAAACTGATTTCTTCGTATAAAGGCATTGCGATTCCTTCGTACTTCTTATCGTAGTTTTCTGCCAGATACTTCAACAATGCGATTTTTTGAATCAGAAGCATCTTTGCCTGTTTTTCATACATACCCATAAGTTGTTCTACAACAAGCTTCGGTAATAACGACTGTTTTACGGTATAGGTATAGGCAAAATAGCTCATGTATGCATCCAGCAACAATTTTTTTCCACCATTATTTATGTAGGAAGTCAACACATCTTCGCTGTTTTGTAAAAATCCTTCCGTATAAAGCATTTGTGCTAACAAGCGCTCTTCCAAATCAAAGGTTTCTACCATAAACTCCTTTGCCGCAGTCCAGATTTCATACATCTGCATGGTGCTTCCGTAATAATACTTAGACAAATAATTTAATAATGTCTCGTTATATTTTCCACGGAAAAAGACATTGCTGCAAAGTCCAAGTAAAAAGTCATCTGCCTCTTCTTCCTTTAATTCAATGATCTTCGAGCATAGGCTCAGCATTGGTGCAGCATTAATCTGTACACAGCCATATGCAACAATCATTTCGTATGCTTTTGGATAAAATCCTCTCTGAATCAAAAGTTCTGTTGCCTTCAATCGCAAATCATGATCCAAACCGATAAAATCAAGCTGTTTTAAATACTCATCCAGTAGTTCTACACTCTCATTTTCATGGTAGTGACGGATTAACATCGGGCGCATCTGTCGCTTATAATCTTCGGTAATTGCCTGGGACGACAACAAAATATTTAAGTAGCTTAAGTCCATTCCACTTAACCGTGCATGGGCAGGCATTTCATCGAAATAACGAATCAAATACGGCATCTGCTCCGGTGCCAGTTGAATGCATTTTTTTGTCATAGAAGAACCGGACAAAAGCACCTCTAAATCATAATCCGGATGATTTACAAAGCGTTTACCACTTCCATCTTCAAATGCAACCACGTAGTCCTTGGAGTAAATCGGGAAATACGCCGTCTGATTGGTAATGATATATGCCATTTCTTTGTTTGTTTGCTTATGCAATACCACCACCCGCTTCATTGTCGGATCATCCACACGCATCTTGTGAATGTATAAAAGCGGTGCTAAGCTTCTTGCCAATTCATGCGTCAGAGTTGTTTGCTTCAGATAATCCATATAGACAATTGCAAGGTTTTCATCCAAATGGCCTGCAGTGATCTGCTCAATAGCGAATTGTTCCATATCCGGCTTGCAATTTAAATAAAGGGTTGTCTGTGTTGCTTTATTCTTTATAATACCTGCGTAAATGATCGCCTTATGTTTGTAAGGAAGATTCGTCTTATACTGAAAATAATACTGAACCATCTTTGGATATTCTCGGGTTCCTTTATTATTTGCAGAGATAATGTATGCCTCATATAAATTGGTCAGGCGCATTTCTTTTTCAATTGCTTTGTAGTACCACTGTTCATATTCAATGCTGTAACATTCACCTTTGATACCATTTGTACAAATTGCCTGCAAAATCTCGTCAGACTGCCATTTTTCATATCCGGCCTTTAAAACCTCATATAAAAACGGAATATATCTGCGGCTTTCTAAGGTTAATAAAGCCACTGTTTCCATTAGTTTTTGATTTAAAATATCCTGTTTAAATGCCCAATATAACAATCTTGCTTCAAATGGTCCGATTTCCTCTAAAACATACGGATGTTCAACTAAAATGCGATATGCTTCCACATAGAAAACCGGCGATGAGCAACCATCCATACAGAATTGTTTAATGGCTGCATATTTTCTGCTGTTACTGTTCTCATAAGATTCACTGATAAAAAGTAAAATCCAGAACGGCAATTCTTTTTTCTCCATACGGAGGAATATTTCATCTATTTTTTGTGCAACTTTTCGCACATAAAATTTTTCTTTATTCAAGAATGTGGTCAAATATAAATAATACGCATTTTCTAACGAATATTTATCACTTTTTGATGGTTTATATTTTTCTAAAATCCAGTTTGCTTCCTGTATTCTTGAGATTTGTAATAAAATCTGTGCTTTTGCATACCATCCGAAGACATCATCCGGTCGAAGTCCCAGATAATGATCAATCATCTGCAACGATTCTGTAGACCAGGTTCCGATATTCTTCTTGCCGATACGATAATCCACATATGCCTTCGCAAACTGATATCTGGTTTCTTCCAAATCCCTATGATGTTCCTGTTTCGTAGCAAGAATGGTCTCGTTATGTATTTTAACTGTAATTTCGTGCTTTTTGTATCCGCAGTCCACGGTAATTTTTCCATAGTTTACTCCCGCATGTAAGTTATGTGCCGAAATAAAGAATGGAATACTTAGGGAATTGCCGATAAAATCCTGATTTCTAAAGCTGTCTTTTTGGAAACGGATAAACGGCACATCTGCCGCTACTTTCACCTCGGTAAAGCCCCAGCAATTTCTATGCACTTCAATAATCTCACGAAGGTCTTCACTCACATGTTCAAAGGAAAGATTCTCACAGGATACACTTAGTTTTGTATCCTGCTTCATTCCTGTTTTTACAAGGAACTCTTCCAGATTGGAAACCGGCGCATTTTGATACGCCAGTGCTTTGGCATATAAAATAACTTTATCGGATTCATTTCTCAATAAATTGAAAAAATCCTCACGGCTGAATAATGCATATGCTTCATCAAAAGATTCCTTTGCAAGCTTCGCAAAGTCTGAAAGGCTCTTGATTTCACCAATTGAGGATTCACTATATTGTCTGGCGATAGACACAACAAAAGAAAGGCTGTATTCGTTTTTGTTCATAATAACAAAAAATTCACCCTTTTGGATATCGCCTTCTAAAAGACCTTCTGTATGAAATTCATAATCGATTGTTGCGTTCCGGCCGTCAAAGTGAGGATTCTTAACTTCCATTCGAGGATTGTTGGAAAATACAATTCCCCGCATGTTAATGTTGTTTGCACTTTGAATCTTAAAGAAATCCGTATAATTCTCGTCTTCTTTTGCAGTGATATCTAAACGCTCATCACTAAAAAGAATCTTCGGTGCTTCAAATTCAAATTTGCCGGATGCAAGCTCCTGCATTCTTTTACGCAATCTCACACCTGCTTTATTGCTTTTTTATGTAAAATACATTATTATAATTATAATAAATTATAGACATTCGTGCAACACGATTTGTACATAAATGGAGGCAAAAATGAGTAAAACACAAACAGCATTTCACGGAAGTGATTTGGAAAAAATCGAAGCAGTTTACGGCATAAAGAAAGAAGAAGTTATAAACTTTGCCGCAAATGTTAATCCATATGGAATTTCTTCTACTTTGAAAGAACAATTGGCTCAGAATTTGGATGTCATTTCATCTTATCCGGACAGAGATTATACCTTACTTAGAAAAAGCATTGGTGAATATTGCAACGCCAACCCGGATCACATCGTGGTCGGAAACGGTTCCACCGAATTAATTTCTATTATGGCACAGTTCTTAGAACCGCAAAGCGCTTTAATCCTCTCTCCTACATATTCGGAATACTCCAGAGAAGTGGGACTTGCCGGCGGTCAGGTATGCTATTTTGAATTAAAAGAAAAAGACGATTTTACTCTTGATATGGATGCACTTTTCAAAGAAATGGATAAAAAATATGACATGCTCATCATTTGTAATCCAAACAATCCTACTTCCGGTGCTCTACACCATGCGCAGTTACGGGAAATCTTTGAATATGCGAAAAAAACAAATACCTTTATTGTCATTGACGAAACCTATGTGGAATTTGCCAGAGATTATGAAGATATTACGGCTGTTACATTAACGAAAGAATACTCCAACTTTATTGTATTACGCGGTGTTTCCAAATTTTTTGCAGCACCGGGCATCCGTCTTGGTTACGCGATCACTTCTAACCAGGAATTATTAGAAACCATCCGTAAAAAGCAAAATCCATGGACCGTTAACTCCCTTGCTGAGCAGGCCGGAATCTTAATGTTTAAGGATGCAGAATATATTAAAAAAACTCAGGAACTTATGTGGCAGGAACAGGACAGAATGTATGATGTTTTTGCCGCTTCTAAAGATTTTAAACCATATAAGGCAAGTGCAAACTTTATTTTACTTAAAATCTTAAATCCGGAACTTGATGCTAACGTTTTATTTGAACGTTGTATCCAAAAAGGCTTTATGATAAGAAACTGTGCTTCCTTCCCATATCTTGACGAAACCTTCATCCGCTTCTGCTTTATGAAGCCGGAGGATAATGATAAGTTGGTTGCTACGTTAATGGAATCTATTTAGTATTTTAAGAATCATATAAAAAATGAAAAATCTCCGACTCGTTACTTACGCAAAAACACCGACGATTTTACGTAAGTAATGAGTCGGTGTTTTTCATCATAATAGGAATGTTCCTTTAAACAGTATAAAAAGGACCAAACAGTATTTTTTTACTGTTTAGCCCTATAAATATTGTTATTATTGAAATGGTTCTAAAGTTCTTTCCAAAATTCCTTTCAAGTATGCAATCGCCACTCCATAATTGGTCATTGGCACACCTTCTTTTGCAGCTACAGAAAGGCGGTGTTTCATTTCTTTTTCATTTAACATACAACCGCCACAATGAATTACCAGCTTATAATCTTTTAACGATGTCGGGAACTGCGTTCCACTGGTAAATTCAAAATGTAATTGCCTTCCGGTATGCTCTAAAAGCCAGTTTGGCAACTTCACACTACCGATATCACCACATTGTCTGTGATGTGTACACCCCTCGGAAATCAACACTTTATCTCCGTCTTGCAATGTGGCTATTGCATTTGCTCCTTTCACCTGCGCTTCCAAATCGCCTTTATATCTGGCAAAAAGAATGGAAAATGAGGTCATCGGAATTTCCCGTTTTGTTTCTTTTGCTACTTTTGCAAAAACCTGACTGTCCGTGATGACCATTTTCGGATCGTCTTTTAATGTGGAAAATGCCTTTTGTAAATCTGTCTCTTTCACTACTAAAGGCATGCATCCATGGTCCAACAAATCGCGAATCGTCTGTTGTTGCGGTAAAATCAATCTGCCTTTAGGAGCAGCTGAGTCAACCGGCACAACCAAAATAACGGTATCGCCCGGATTTAACAAATCTCCTACAATTGGTCGGTCGAGATTTTCGTACTCTGCTTTTGCAGCGATATAATCTTTCAACTCGTGAATATATAACTTTGCAGATGCACTAACCAAAATACCATGTTCAACATAGAAAGGCTGTGCTTTCCAAAAAGCGATTTGTTCTTCTGTTAATAAATCCAATTTATTGATTGCAACAATGTACGGAAGTTTTCTTTCTTCCAACTGCTCTATAAAAGCTTTTTCCTGCGGATTTATTCCATTTTCGAAACAATCATTTTCTGTTCCGTCAACCACTAAAACCACAAAATCCGTTTTATTTAACACCTGCATACTTTTTTCTACTCGTGCAAGACCCAGTTCTCCTTCATCATCAAAACCCGGAGTGTCAATCATTACAATCGGGCCCATCGGAAGCAGTTCCATTGCCTTTTGCACCGGATCGGTGGTCGTACCTTTTACATCGGATACAATGGCCAGATTCTGGCCGGTAATGGCATTTATAATGCTTGATTTACCGGCATTTCTTCTGCCGAAAATACCAATGTGAAGCCGCTGTGAGGAAGGTGTATCATTTAATCCCATACTACATTCTCCTTCCTATTAGAAACGGAAATCTCTTTCTCCCGCATCAATACTATTAATGTATTTTTTCGCAGTTTCTCTTGCTTTTTCATTCGGAATCTTTTCAAGTTCTGTTGCAATCATCGCCTTACCTTTTACTTTTACTTCTTCTGAAGCGTAGTCATCTAAATATTCGTTTAAGGTAAGAAGCGCATTCGGATGACAACAGTTCTGAATCTGACCGGCTTTTAAAAGCTGCATGAAGCGGTCACCCGTTCTTCCTTCACGATAACAAGCTGTACAGAAGGACGGAACATATCCCATATCAATTAACCATCCCACAACTTCATCTAACGTACGGTTGTCACTAATGTCAAACTGTTCAGATCCTTCACTCTCTTCTGCCGCATCATCTGCATAACCGCCGACACTGGTCTTAGAACCACCGCTAAGCTGGGATACGCCAACATGAAGCAAACGCTCACGGCAAGCCTGTGACTCTCTTGTAGAAATAATCATTCCGGTATACGGAACTGCAATTCGGATACATGCTGTGATTTTTTCAAAAATATCATCCGTAATACCATTGTCAAACTGATCCGGGTCAATATCATCTGCACGACGCAAGCGCGGTAAACTGATGGTATGCGGTCCTACACCTTTAAACGCTTCCAAATGCTCTGCGTGCATAAGTAAACCGACAAAATCATAGCGATATAAATTCAAGCCAAATAATACGCCGATACCAACATCATCGATTCCCCCGTCCATTGCTCTATCCATTGCTTCTGTATGGTAGATATAATTGGATTTCGGTCCGGTTGGATGCAACAATTCGTACTGCTCTTTGTTATAGGTCTCCTGGAACAAAATATATGTTCCGATGCCGGCGTCCTTTAACTTACGGTAATTCTCAACTGTTGTAGCCGCTATATTAACGTTTACACGACGGATAGCGCCGTTTTTGTGTTTAATGGAGTAAATGGTATTAATACTTTCCAATATATACTCAATCGGGTTATTAACAGGGTCTTCGCCTGCTTCAAGTGCAAGACGCTTATGCCCCATATCCTGCAATGCGATAACTTCTCTGCGAATTTCTTCCTGTGTTAATTTCTTACGCGGAATGTGCTTGTTTTTGAAGTGATAAGGACAATATTCGCATCCGTTTACGCAATAATTGGAAAGGTACAGTGGTGCAAACATTACAATACGATTGCCGTAAAAATCTTTCTTAATCTGCTCTGCTAATCGAAGCACTTCTTTGTTCTTATCTTCCAATTCACATTCCAACAAAACAGCTGCTTCTCTATGATTTAAGCCTTTTCTTAATTTTGCCTTTTCAATGATTTCAGTGATTAAAATCTCGTTTCTTTTATTTTCCTGCGCATACTCTAAGGTTGCCAAAATCTCCTCATCACTGATAAACTCCAACGCATTTGGTGACATTACATTATACATATTTATTCCCTCCTGTAATCGCCACGGTCTATAACAACTTCATAGCCGATGGCATTTAATTCTTCTTTAAGTTGAGCAATCTTTTCGGCAGATTCCCCACCGGTAATTGCTTTGTTATCATATAAATTATATTTTTCTCTGGTTGTAAGGGGTGACAAATTTGGCATTACAACATTTGCTCCTGCGAGAATGCCACGGATTCTTCCCTGTCCGCTTACCGTGGACAGAGCTGTCGTTGCCGGCAATAGCACCCGTGGTAATAAAAGTCTGGTTAAAGACAACAGATAGACGGTCAAGTCCACACTTCCGGACGGTTCTTTTGCAAAAACGCTGTCCTTGTGCGGAATAAAAGGCCCCATTCCAACCATTTCCGGTTGTAACTCTTCTAATAATGCCATATCCTTACATAGCGTATCTATACTTTGCCCCGGCGAACCAATCATCATGCCCGCACCGGTTTGGAAACCGATTTGTTTTAAATCCTTTAAACAGCGAATACGATTTTCTAACTTCATATTCTCCGGGTGAAGATTCTGATAATGCTCTTCATCGGCGGTTTCATGACGCAACAAATAGCGGTTCGCCCCTGCGTTAAAGTAAGCTTCATAGCTTTCTTTTTCTTTTTCTCCAATCGATAAGGTTATGGCACAATCCGGATATTTTTTCCGAATCGTACTTACCACATCGATAATAAAAACATCGTCCTGTATCGGATCTTCTCCACCTTGCAAGACGAATGTTCGAAAGCCAAGTGCATAGCCATTTTTACAGCAATCCAAAATCTCATCCTTGCTTAGCCGGAAACGCTTCGCATTTGTGTTACCGCAACGGATTCCGCAATAAAGACAATTGTTTTTGCAGTAGTTGGAAATTTCAATCAGGCCTCGGATAAAAACCTTATTTCCATAGTTTTCTTTTACCTGCTTCGTTGCTAATTTTCCTGCATATTCTATGGTTTGAAGACAACAATCAGATATCACCTGATACCATTCCTTTTGTTCTAAACGATGCTCTTTTGCCAACTTATCAATCAAAGAATATGTTAATTGATGTTCCATTAAAATATCCTCTCTTTACACTTTTAAATATGATACCTTCGAATCAATTCCTTTCAATCGTCCAAGTTTCCCGGAAAATGAACTAATAATATCGTTTGTTGCATCTACCACAACGGTAATTATCTGAATCCCACGATCCCTGTACGGAATGCCGGTTCTGGAAATGATATATTCACCATATTCAGACAAAATGGCATTTAGGCTTGTCACTTCATCTTTTGTCTGTACAGAAATTCCTATAATGGCGATTCTTTTATCAAGATTATTATCCATTTTAGTTTCCCCCGAATACATTTTTTCATCAAAAAAACTGTTACCTTCTTTCACATTACAAAAAAGCATTGCAACACAAAAGAACATAACAGTCCCTTTTACTTTCTTCTTTGTAATCAGAAATTCTTCTTACTCAGTTTCTATGAAATTAGCGAAAAAGAAACGCCCGGTCAGAAGACTTTCCGGTTGTATTTTTTCTATGAATTATTATACCATTTTGTCCTGACGATGTCCATATGAATGTCACATGTAATTCATCCTTTATCAAAAAAAAGCACCACCGGTAAGGACCAATGGTGCTCATCATCAAATCTGAAATTATTGCCATAAAATATCATCAACGGAATCTACAAATCCGCATTCAATCAATAGCTGAACAAGATTCTCACAATCCGGTCCAAAACTCAGATAAACAGAACCACGATGATAATACTCATTCTCTTTATCTCTGAAATAAATGCTAAGCGATGCAATGGAAGGTACATACTCCTCATATTCCGGGCTTGCTACGTCGTTATAACCATACTTATCATAGTAATAATAATAGTCATAATATTGATTTCGATTATACTTCATCAACGTTCCTGCCTTAGCATCCTCTATCGCTGCTTCGTAGAATTTTCTCATCAAACTGTCCGAAAGATATTTATTTTCCCATCGCACGTTGTCGTTTGAATCTAAAACTTCATAGGAAACCTCTCCGTCAACGCTTTCACTTGCTTGAAATTCATCATACTTCATAAAGGAATCGATGAACACTTCCGGCGAATTTTCCTTGTTTGAAATGTCGACAAAAATTTGTTTTGCCTCATCTACCATCGGCACCAAATATCTTCGTGTAATGACTCTTCCGTTTTTCAATTCATAAGTAATTCTCACGTTTCTGTAAGAAACATTCGGTGTGCGCGTATCATCATCTAAAAGTGCTTTATTTTCTAATAAACGCTTATGGATGTTCGTAACAAAATCCACATCTTCTCCATTAAACCCGATTTCGTAAGCGGAATAAATGATTGCACTCGCTACTTTACTTTCTGAAGGAACATAGTTTTCTTCATATTTTACCAGACAGAAACATGCAAAAAAGGATGACAATAGAATAATTGCAAATTTTCCACATCCAACCCAGTTTTTCTTTTTAAATACATGGAAGCTTTTCCTAATAAACATCTCGGCAAAGAAGTAACATAATCCGCCAAAAAGTAAAATTAAGATAGCCGTTACTACCAGATTGATATCAAGACCGGTTTCTTCCAATACTGCTTTAACGAACAAACCGATAAACATACCGCCTGTCGTACCTACGCCCCATCTAAAAACCGGTTTTAATTTTGAAACGGTAAGCAAATCTCCGGCCTGTTCAATGTGACGCTTTTTATAAATCTTATATGCAATGAAATATAAGATAACAGCAACAGCCAGATAAATCAATAATAACGGTATGCCGGTAACTTCCAATTCCCACACCGGATAATTTGCATTGCCCACATTTACCTTGTCGATACCCACATATTCCCCGATTGCATGAAACGGTGACAATAAATTGATAATGGATACTTTATCATCATATCCGAAATATACGTCCATACCCAGGCCATAAGTTGACAGAACATAGGAATAAATCGCCCAAATCCAATAGAAAAAGTTCATTGCGATAAATACATATAAAGGCAATGCCAATAATAGACCTGTAAGCATTGCACAAACAGTCACTATAGCGAATAAAATGACGGAAATGGCCATAACCAATAGTAACCAAATCAAAATGCAATAGCTCTTCGGAACACCATATGCAGCACATATAATCAAAGCAAATATCGCCGTCGCAATCTGCGGAACGATTAAAAACGCCCAGCCGGAAATCAAATTTGTTCCGAATAATTGTCTTCGATCAACCGGCAAAGCATGCACCATATTTGCACTTTTTGCGTTATACATATAATGGAAAATTCCCATACCAAACACAACGGTTGCAATCATTATAATAATCAAATACGGAAGCATATCCAATTGGTATATCAAATTGTATAATCTGTCCTGGGCTTCAACATGTGAATACATAAATCCGTCATAAGAATTATCAAGCCATAAAACGATCGGCAATGCGATAAAAAGCGCCAATGTATAAACCGCCCACAACGGCCAGAACAAAGTTACATTTTTCAAAAAAACGGTCTTGTTAAAAAAGGACGCCTTAGATGAATTACATGTTCCTTCTTTTTTAGAACAGGATTTCTTTAACTTCATAGTCTACACCTCCCATTTCATAAATAAAAATTTCTTCCAGGGTTAACGGTAAAATATCAACAATGGCAAGTTCCTTGGAACTGTCGCAAATCGTCTTTGCTACTTCCTGCGGATTACCACGTACAATCATGGTATGTACACGACCGATGTTGGAAGTATGCAATACTTTGTACTGCTGCGGAAGTGTTGGAATCTCACCTGCACATGCAATCTGAATCTTAGAAATATCTCCCTGCAATTCGGATAAGGAACGCTCAATCATGATTTTTCCCTGATTCATAATTCCCACATGATCACAAACATCTTCTAATTCTCTTAAGTTATGGGAAGAAACTAACACCGTCATCTCACGCTCTGCTACCTCTGCCATTAAAATACTCCAAATCTGGCGGCGCATAACAGGGTCCAGTCCGTCCACCGGTTCATCTAAAATCAAAATATCCGGTTTTGTACAAATTGCCAACCAAAATGCTACTTGTTTCTGCATACCTTTTGACAAACGGCGAATATTTCTTTTTACATTAATAGCCGGGAAATATTCTTTCAACTTGTGAAACATCTCCACATCAAACTTCGGATACATTCCTTTGTAGTATCGCATCATTTCCATAGTATCTGCCTGTAAAAAATAGAACAATTCGTCCGGAATATATGCAATTCGCGATTTGATGTTTCGATTTTCAAAAACATCCTCTCCGTCTATTTGAATCGTGCCTACGTCCTGTTTATAGATACCTGTTAAATGACGGATAATCGTACTTTTTCCGGCTCCGTTTGGACCAACGAGACCGTAGATGGTGCCTTTTTTAATATGCATTGTAACACCGTCCAATGCCTTAAATCCATCAAAGGTTTTCGTTACATTATTTACCTGAATCATCTACTATTCCCCCTCTTGACAAATTTTTTATTCGCTCCTCTAATTCCATCGGAGATGCGGAAAAACGGAACAATTCTTTTACAACAAGATCAAATTCCTTTAGTAATTCATCTTTCTTTACTTCTTTTCCCTTAAATTCCGTGTTAATGAAAGTGCCGATTCCGGATTGGGTATAAACCACACCCTCCTGCTCCAATTCTTTGTAAGCTCTGGAAATCGTATTAGGATTAATCGCAAGCTTCGATGCCAACTCTCTTACTGATGGAAGTTTTTCATCCGGCATAAGCGTATCCGAATAGATAAGTTGCTTTATGCCGTCTTTGATTTGCTCGTAAATCGGCCGCGTATCCCTGTAGTTTAATTCGATCACTCCATCTCCTCCTTTCGAAAGATCTGTTGTACAATGTGCCATTCGCATCAGTGTACTATCTGTATTAGTACACTTAGTATACCATACCGGTAAAATATGTCAATAGAATTTTATGTCCTTTTCTCAGTTTTCTACTCATATAGTAAAAAATTGTTTAGATGGGCAGAAGCCAACTTCTAAGGCAAAAAAATAACGGGAAAATCCCGCTATTTTTTGTTTGTAATGTATTCCGTTATTTATATTATCGAATCGCTCTTCTCTTTAAGAAAAATCTCAAGCCAATACCAACAACGCATCCGCTTGGAACTACAATTGCTGTACCTATAATTAAAGTTTTTTTCAAATCTTTCTTATCAGAAGGATTGTTCTGTGCCGGTAAATTTCCCTCATTTGATGATTCGTTATTTCCGGATTCATCACCTTTATTATCTTCGTCCAAACTACCTTCTGCAGGAATAGATTCTGTCTCTTTATAATCACAATATATGCACTTGTGCTCTCTGTATCCATCCTTTGTATCCGTTGCTTCTTCCACTACTTCCCAATTACCAAAGGTGTGATTTCCGGTTGAAGGAACCACCTGCCCTTGCTGAATCAATGTACCACAATCTTTACAAACAAGGTCGCCATTATAACCATCTTCGGTACATGTTGCATCTTTTAGTCCTTGTAATTCTTCTGTATGACCTGTGGCAATAATCGTTGTCCCCTTTTTTACCAACTCATTACAATCGTTACAATAAACGTCGCCTGTATATCCGTTTTCCGTACAGGTAGCATCCTTTTGATTCACTGTTCTTGTTGCTGTATGTGCGCACTCCTGCTTATCTTGATTCGGTTTGTCTTGTTCCTGTTCATTCTGATCAGGCGTTTCATCTTCCTGATTGTCATCCTGTGTTCCGTTTTTTGCAATACCGGAAGGCGTCGGCATAGCATCCGGGATTTCTTCACCAAACAAAAGCCATGCATATTCCGGATAATCAACAAAGACATTTCGAACACCGGTAATGGATTCGACTGCATCGTTACGGCCCATTTCCCAAGTATCTACAGGGTCCTCTTCCATCCATTTTAATAAAACATCAAGACTCTCCATAACTCCGCCTGTTCCCCACATCTTAGATGTATTTCCCCAACGGACATATACATAAAGCACGATCCTTGCACAATCCCCGCGCACAGATTCGCCGGGATCATAATAGGAAGAACCTTCTCCATAGGCCGTATTGCCTCGGGATGAGTTTTCTGATACAGAAGTCGGACGAAGCATCATAATATCGTCCTCATCGCTTCCGCCCAATCCCTTACTGTTTGGCCATGTGTGTTCACGGTTCCATGTCTTACCGGAATCCCATGTTCCGCTTAATACAGTTCCTGAGTAAAAAGATGAAATATGAGAATCATCATTTAACAAACAATCTGTATATCGGTACAAATAACGTGTCTCCTTATATGCCGTAATATGACTATGTTCCGCAACCATCATTGCTTTTAATGCCTTATAAAGTGCAGACGACGGTGCATTGGACTTGTCAGAACCACCTTGATTACCGCTTAACACATCATATGTATAATTTCCCACGTAATAGCTCTGTGCATTCGGTGATAAAAACTCACAAACTTCCCCTCTGGCTCCCCAATTGAGGATATACTTCCCGGAAGAGTCATACTTGTATTCTACATCCGAAGAGGAAGTATATCCGGATGGAGTTGTAGTTATCTTTGCCGCTAAAACAGGCAAAATGGTGCTTGCGATAAGCACCACACTAAAGAAAGCGCCCAAAAGCGCTTTGAATTGTTTTTTCATCTTATTCGCCCTCTCAATTAGTAATACTTTCAATGTCCTAGTAATTATAAATGATGTGATAGAAAATAGCAATTCCGATATAAAAATAATTACAAAATGCTTTTCCATCTTTTCTCCCCTGTATAAATTGTCCTCAAATTGTAAAAACTTCCTGTATAACATTTACACAGGAGGCACTATGTCCGCATACAAGGTTGAAATCTGTGGTGTCAACACTGCCACACTACCTTTACTTGCAGAGGAAGAAAAAGATGAACTTTTTCAAAAAATACGTCAGGGAGACAATGCTGCAAAGGAGCAATATATCAAAGGGAATTTAAGACTTGTTTTAAGCGTAATCAAACGATTTAGCAATTCCAATGAAAATCTGGATGATTTGTTTCAAATCGGTTGTATTGGACTTATCAAATCCATTAACAATTTTGACCCAAACATGGGTGTAAAATTCTCAACCTACGCTGTTCCTATGATTATTGGTGAAGTTCGGCGATATCTAAGGGATAATAACAGCATTCGTGTCAGCCGCTCCCTTCGTGATAAAGCTTACAAAGTTATTTACGCCAAAGAACAATACCAGAAAGAGCATCAAAAAGAACCTACCCTAAAAGAACTTGCCGAATTAACGGAACTCCCGGAAGAAGATATTGTTTATGCTTTAGATGCCATTCAGACCCCCGTCAGTCTGTTTGATCCAGTTTACAACGAAGGCGGTGACACGTTATATGTGATGGACCAAATCAAGGATAAACAGAATAAAGAGGAAAACTGGGTGGAATTTTTTTCCTTAAACGATGCTATCCGTCGTCTCAGTGAGCGCGAACAAAAAATCATTCACATGCGCTTTTTGCAAGGAAAAACACAGATGGAAGTAGCCAATGAAATCCACATTTCACAAGCGCAGGTCAGTCGTTTGGAAAAGTCTGCTCTCCAAAACATGAAACACTATCTTTCCTTTTAAATACCATTATGCTATGATTATTTCATAACATATATGGGGGTATTTTGGTATGCATCCAAACTACGAATTTTTAGAATCTGTTTTAGAAAAATCATTTGCTGTAAATGTGGCTTTGGCTATGTTAAACTGGGACAATTCCACACTTGCACCAAAGCGTTCTACAGAATTAACTGCTAAAGCAATCGGCATGCTAAGCATGCAGTCTTACTATCTGACGGTTAATCCGGAAGTAGAAAATATTTTGGAATCATTGATTAATCCTGACGTTTTTAACACGCTCCTGCCACATCAACAGGCCATCGTGAAAAAAATGTGGAAATCCGCTACGGATTTAAAAAACATTCCGCCGCAAGAAATTCAGGAATTCTCTGAACTTTGTGCTGTTGCAGGTGGAATTTGGGAAGACGCAAAAGCAAACAATGACTATGCTTCTTACAAAGATACCTTATCCAAGCTGATTGAATACCAGAAACGATTTGCTAATTACGCAAAAAAAGACAATCAATCCGCTTTCGACTATATCTTGGATAATAATGAAGAAGGATTTACCTCTGAAATCTTAGACAATTATTTTGAAAAGTTAAGAAAAAATATTGTTCCTTTGATGAAAAAAATCAAAGAAAAAGGAGCTTTAATTGACGACTCCTTTATCAAGATACCATATGATATAGAAAAGCAAAAAGCGTTTTGTGCAATCCTTGCATCACATATTGGTTTTGACTTTGAGCGCGGTGTTATGGCGGAAAGTGAACATCCTTTTACTCTTTCCATCCACAACAAAGACGTTCGAATCACAAACCATTATTATGAATCCGACCCTACAAGTGCAATGTTTTCTGCCATTCATGAAAGCGGTCATGGCATATATGAGATGAACATTGATGATTTACTAACCGGAACTCCTGCCGCTTCACCTTCTATGGGTGCCCATGAATCACAATCCCGTTTATTTGAAAATACAATCGGACGCAGCAAGGCCTTTTGGATACCGCTTTATGACAAGCTTGTTGACCTATTCCCGGAACAACTTTCCGGTAAATCAATTGATGATTTTTATAAAGCCATCAACAAATCCCAAGCCAGTCTGATTCGTATCCATGCAGATGAATTATCCTATTCCCTGCATATTATGATCCGTTATGAAATTGAACGCGAAATCTTTGCCGAAACCGTGACGATGGACGAATTACCAAAGCTTTGGAATAAAAAATACGAAGAATATCTTGGCATATGTCCTTCTTCCGATTCCGAAGGCATTTTACAGGATTCTCACTGGTCCTTTGGCGGTTTTGGCTATTTCCCATCTTATGCAATTGGAAATGCTGTTGCTGCACAGTTAATGCATACCATTGAAAAACAGATGGATGTAGAAACCTTGTTAAGCACCGGAAATCTTCAACCGATTCTTAACTTTTTACAAGAACACATTCATAGATATGGCGGTTCTAAAAATGTTAATGAATTCTTACTCGAAACAACAGGTGAATGCTTTAATCCGGATTATTATATTGACTATTTGACCAAAAAATATTCCGCATTATATGAATTGGATTAATTAGCTGGTATAATCAGATGAATGAAATATTAAAAAAGGCTGTACAAATACTATTTTTGATTAATTTTAGTAGTTGATACAGCCTCTTTAAATCGCTAATTTTGGTCTCCTGTCGGAAGTTAAAAAATTTCAGCCCAAAACATGCGTTATTTTTGGGCTGAGGCAAAATCATGCGCCACATCGGCCCAAGCCCCTTGAAAAAAAACGTCTAATCACATATACTGCTCTTACTGCACTTTTTGGATTTCCTTTTTCAATCGCACCATAATCTTCTTTTCAATTCTTGATATATACGACTGTGAAATTCCCAGAACATCTGCGACTTCTTTTTGCGTCATTTCCATACCATCTTTTGTATTCATTCCATAGCGCATTTCTATGATTTTTCGCTCTCTTCCATTCAATTTACTGATGGCAGTGCGAAGTAATTTATGCTCTGCTTCCTCTTCCATATTTCGATAAATAATATCTTCATCTGTCCCTAAGATGTCCGACAGCAAAAGTTCATTCCCGTCCCAGTCCACATTCAAGGGTTCATCAATGGAGACTTCCAGTTTTGTCTTGTTATTCCTACGCAAATACATTAAAATTTCGTTCTCAATGCATCTGGAAGCATAAGTTGCCAGTTTAATATTCTTTTCAGGATTATAAGTTTCTACTGCCTTCATAAGGCCAATCGTTCCGATGGAAATCAAATCTTCGACCCCCACACCCGTATTATCAAATTTTTTTGCAATATATACTACCAGGCGCAGATTATGCTCAATTAAGCTGCTTTTTGCATCCGCATTATTTTCCTGATAAAGCATTTGGATACAACTCATTTCCTGCTCTGGACTTAATGGTGGTGGCAGAATTTCCGCACCGCCTATGTAATGGATTTCCTTGCAGCTTTGAAATAACAGACTTCTGATACTTGGTATAAACTTTAATGTAAACTGTTTTGGTACAGCGACTTTTACATACATAATCTTTCCTCCCCTAATTACAAATCCAACTGTGATACGTTTAACAACAGTTGGATGGATTTTCCACGAAACAACTCATTTCTTGCCATTCCTATAACAACATTCTTTAAAACAATGGGTGTTTTTTTACATAAAATCAATTCATCAAAAGTATAACTTTTCATCAATTCCTTTCCTGTGACTGTCTCATATGGAATCAAACGATATCTGTCTTCACCTGTTTCTGATAAAAATGAAGAAAGTACCTCACTGCTGACCACATGTACCGGCTTCTTGCAATAAGGATCCCGCAAAAGGTTTCCTGTATCACAAAAGGCCGTCATCCGCAATTCCGCCCCTCTATGCCGTAAAATAACCGGGATTTGCCGATTGACGTGCACTTTCATACGATTCACTAACAATGACAAGATATACAATACAAACGCACAAAACGTCAACACTAGATTTCCATGAATGTCAAATTGTAAACTTACCCATTCCATGAATCCGTACAGAATCCATATTCCCGCATAGGATGTCCCGATATTTCTAAGCCATTCCTTTAATGATGGAGGCTTTGTTACGAAATACACTGTGAACGGAACATACAAAATATGCGTAATAACCGCATATAGTATAAACGGATGAATGCAAATCACGGATAAAGTTGAAACGAATCCATATAAGACTCCATATAACAATATTCTCTTCCAATTAACGGAAATTCTATAAAAACCGGTTATGACTGACAATGTAAATACAGCAGTTACAAACTGTGAGAAAAAATATACATCCGGATAAAATATATACATACTCTTTCTCCTTTTCCAATAACCTTTCCCATTTGTGTCCTTATTCTACATCGTCTGTTGTCATTCGTCTGTCGAATTTGCATTGTCGTTTTTTTATATTTATCGCAAAAAGTGACACAAAAAAGGTCTTATGAGAAATCCCTCATAAGACCTTTTATATTCATTATTTTCTTGAATTCTGTAAGAAGTCCGGAATCTTAATATCCTTCTGTGGAATCTTGGATGCCACAGGTTCCGGTTTGAAAATCTGCGTCGGCTGATGATCAATCGGCTGATGCACGGTAGGCATTGGTTCCGGACTTGTGAAAGTCGGCTGCACCTGCTGTACCGGACGATTCACATTTACTGTCTGTCCCGGATATTTAATGTTTGAAAACGGATTAGCATTCTTCTGGTCCAATCCGGTTGCAATAACTGTGATAGCTGCCTGATCCGGTGTTGTCTCATCGTACTTAACACCAAAGATAATATTTGCTGCATCCCCTGCAAGATCCTGAACATAACTTACTGCATCGTTTGCATCCATCAAGGAGATATCACCGGTAATGTTAATAATTACATGTGTAGCACCATTGATGGTTGTTTCTAACAACGGGCTGGCTACAGCTGCCTTAACAGCTTCAATTGCCTTTTCATCACCTTGTGCAACGCCAATACCAATATGAGCAACACCCTTGCCCTTCATAACGGTCTGTACGTCTGCGAAGTCCAAATTGATTAATGCCGGTAAATTGATTAAGTCTGTAATTCCCTGAACTGCCTGCTGTAAAACTTCATCCGCCTTTTTAAGAGCATCCGGCATAGTTGTTCTGCGGTCAACAATTTCCAACAATTTATCATTCGGAATAACAATTAATGTATCAACACTTTCTTTCAAACGGTCAATACCACCAATTGCATTGGTCATACGAACTCTTGCTTCAAATTTGAAAGGTTTTGTTACAACACCAACTGTTAAGATCCCCATATCTTTGGAAATCTTAGCAACAATCGGAGCTGCACCGGTTCCGGTTCCGCCACCCATACCGCAAGTCACAAATACCATATCTGCGCCTTCGATTGCCTGACGAATCTCGTCTTCGCTCTCTTCCGCAGCCTTCTGTCCAATCTCAGGCTGTGCACCTGCACCGAGACCCTTTGTAAGCTTTTCTCCAATCTGGATTAATGTTGGTGCTTTACATAACTTTAATGCCTGTTTATCTGTATTAATACCGATAAATTCTACACCACCAATATTTTCATCTATCATTCTGTTTACGGCATTGTTACCGGCTCCTCCGACACCAATTACGATAATGCGAGCGCTGGCATCAATTCCTGTTTCTTTTAATTCAAGCAAGGTTCTTCCTCCTTTATTCGTACAATTTATATAAATAATAATAATTTATCTCATTGTGGATTTTGAGCACAAAATCCCTAAGGATATACTACTTTTAATAATATCTTTTTTCTGCAAAATAATCAAGACCGTATTTACAAATTTATTCATTTTTTTCACTTGATTTTATCTCTTCAAACGGAGTTGAAGATTTATCATTTTTCCAATTTTCCATATGCAGGATTCCTGCCTTACCTTCTACCAATCCCAAGAGTTTAATCATGTGTGCAACCTTGCCGTGAATATTCTCAGCCTGTCCAAAATTAACCACAATATCACCATATGTTAATTCAAAGGTTTCCCGCTCTTTTAAAGTGATTTTTTCAGGCAGTGTACTACTTTTCTGAAGTTCTTGTGTGATATCAAGTAAATCTCGGAACACAGAATCATCCTCAACCTGAAGTTTTTCATAAAGGTTGACTTCCGTTATATTCAACCCTTCCACATATGCAACATTATCAATGATATTTGTGGAACGTTCTACAACGATTCCGTCTTTGTCGAAATATGCATACTGTCCCGTTGATTCCACATATGCATATCCGACCAGTTCCTTTTCATAAACATGAATAACTATGGTATTACGATCTTTTAATTGTACCTTCATATCAGCAATAAAAGGCATCGCATCCGCTTTTTTAAACTTATATTTCAGGAACACATACAAGGCATTCCAAGAATGTTCATCATCCAAAACCTGTGCAGCGATCAATTCATCGCCATACAGTTCGTTACCTTCCACTTCAATTTTTTCCACATCAAACAAAAACCAAGCCGCTAAAAACAGTATGGTTACAAGTAAAATAACCGAAAAAAAGACAATTAACCCTGTATAGAATTTGGACTTTACTCTTCTCTCTTCTTCGATCAATTCATCTTCCAACGAAATGAACTCCACTTTTTTAAATTGTTCCTGTCGATTATCTTTGTTTATTTTGCGTTTGCGCATTCGGATAACCCCTTATGAATTTTCAAGTTTAATTCCCCTGGCGACACTGAGTGCCAGCCCCATCTCTGCCAAAAGGAAGATTACACTGGTTCCTCCGTAACTAATAAACGGTAAGGAAATACCGGTGTTTGGAATCGTATTAGTAACTACGGCAATATTTAAAATAACCTGCGTTGCGATATGTCCCATAACGCCTGCTGCTATTAAAGAACCGAACAAGTCCTGTGCACTCATTGCAATCACCATCAATCTCCAAATCATTAATAAAAACAGCAAGATAATGGAAATCGCTCCAAATAAACCAAGCTCTTCACAGATAATGGAAAAAATCATATCATTCTGCGCTTCCGGTACGAACCCCAGCTTCTGCATACTGTTTCCGAGACCTTTTCCGAACAAACCGCCGGAACCGATTGCATATAATCCCTGAAGCGTCTGGTATCCGTTATCAACTTCTTCCGGATGTAACCACGCCTGAATGCGTGCCATACGGTAATCTGCCATTGTAATGAAAATGACACCTCCGATTACCAAAAGTATTCCGGCTCCGATAAATTGTTTATATTTTTTACTGGCTACAAATACGATAAGAATAGTAATGGCCATGATAATAATACCGTTACTTAGGTTCGTATACGCTACCAAACCAAAAATCGGAATAATGCTGAAAATCACTGCAATGACTTTTTTAAAATCATTAATTCCTTTTGGAATATTGGAAACAACCGCAGCCACAAATATTAAAACCGCAATTTTTGCAATTTCTGAGGGTTGTACGGTAAAAGAACCAATTCCCAACCAACGTCTGGATCCGTTATATTCTATACCGATTCCCGGTATCAAAACCAACACACACAACACCAATCCTGCCGCATAAATTAAGCCGTACATTTTTTTCCAAATCCGATAATCAATTCTGGATAAAACAAACATTCCGATTAGTCCCAGGCAGGATGTCAGCATCTGTCTGCGGAAATAAAAGGACTGGTCTTTTAATTTAATGCCTGCCATGTAAGCACTGGTACTGTATACCATAATCAATCCGAATGCCAACAAAAACAGAATAATAAACAATAAGGTATAGTCAGTATATCTTAAAGGCTTTAAGTTTTTTTCAGTTGTCTTTGCTCTTTTTTTCTTTTTTGACTGATCCTTATTCATAAAAACTCCGATTTATTCTTCTACAATTTCATGTACCAACTGTTTAAACACACGACCGCGTTCTTCATAGTTGGCAAACATTCCCCAGCTTGCACATGCAGGAGAAAGTAAGACCGCATCTCCCGGGGAAGCGTTTTTAACACAAATCTCAAATGCCTCTTCAAACGTATCGGCAAAAACATATTGATTGATGCCGTGACGCTTTGCGGTTTCAGCAATTTTTTCTCTTGTAACGCCAATCAGAACAAGTAATTTTACTTTATCCTCAAAAGCTTCAATCCAAGGATCGTATTCACTGCCTTTATCATAACCGCCACCAATTAAAATCGTTGGTTTTGACATCGCTTTAATGCCCTGAATCGCCGCATCCGGATTGGTTCCTTTTGAGTCATTATAATAATCAACACCGTTTTTCGTTGCTACAAATTCAATTCTGTGCTCTACTGCTTTGAAGTTTTTAACCGTATCTAAAATAATCTCTTCGGATACATTCATAGCCTTTGCCATAGCGATTGCAGCCATAACATTCTCTACATTACACATTCCTACCAGATTCATTTCATTGGTTTTCATTAAAGCTCTCTCATTTCCGTTAACAGCCTCGTAGATAACGCCGTCTCTGTGGAAATAACCATCCTTTAATTCTTGTGTGGAAGAAAAATACACCACGTTTGCCGGACATCTTTTCCCAAAGTTGCGTGTATCTGCATTATCATAATTCAAGACACAGGTATCTTCTTTTGTCTGATTCAACGCTACATTTTCTTTTGCCGCAATATAATTTTCCATCGTGTGGTGACGATTTAAATGATCCGGCTGAATATTTAGGATTGCGGATACTCTTGGATGGAAGGTTTCAATTGTCTCTAATTGAAAGCTGCTGATTTCGCAAACAGAAATATGGTTATCTTGCTGTCCCTCCACTACTTCTGTATACGGGATTCCAATATTTCCCACCACATCTACATTCGGAAATGCATGTTTCATAATATCTCCAACCAAGGTTGTGGTCGTGGTTTTTCCATTGGTTCCGGTAATTGCAACAACCTCTCCTTTTCCAAAAAGGTAAGCCAGTTCAATCTCTCCCCAAACGGTAACACCGCTTGCTTTCATATCCAAAATCCACGGAAGGTCTGTCGGTACACCCGGGCTTAACAAAAGCACTGTCACTGTATTGCGAATCTCACTTGGAAGTTTTCCCTGAATACAAATGATGTCCTCTGACAATTGGTGTTTTTCTTTTAACTCTTCCACATTCAGATTTTCATTTTCATCAAATAAATATACCTTGCAATGGTGATTTGCCAGAAGCTTTGATGCTGCAACACCGCTCTTTCCCATTCCGACAACCAAATATACCTGTTGTAATAAATCCATTATACTTCCTCCGTGACTGAAGTTTATTGATTATGTGCTTTATAAGCCTAAATAAGCAATCATACATAAAAGTGCAGTAACAATTGAAAAAATTGCCACTACTCTGGTCTCTGACCATCCACACAGTTCAAAATGGTGATGAATCGGAGCCATTTTGAAAATTCTCTTTCCGCCGGTCTTTTTAAAGTACGTAACCTGAATCATTACAGATAATACTTCCGCAAAATAAATAAAACCGACAATCAAAATAAATAACGGCATCTGCATCATATATGCCATACCCACTACAAATCCTCCAAGCGCCAAGGAACCGGTATCTCCCATAAATACACTGGCAGGGAACACATTAAATACTAAGAAACCAAGTAACGCACCGATAACCGCACAACTGATTGGTGCAAGGCCGCTGTGTGTTCCTACGGATACAACGGTAAAAAACGTCGCCACCATAAGTGTTACGCTACTTAACAAACCATCCAGTCCGTCCGTAAAATTCACTCCGTTTACCGTACCGATAACTGCAATAAATAATACCGGAACAGCAAAAATTCCAAGATTCAAATATTTGCCGTCGCTGAAAGGAATCAACATCGTTAACGGAGTATCGGAATAAAACATCATATACGCTGCAAACACACCGGTTACTACAATTTGTAATAACATCTTCTGCCATGCAAGCAAACCATCCGATCGTTTTAAAACAACCTTTAAATAATCATCCCAAAATCCGATAATTCCAAATCCTACTGTCAAAAACATAACCGGTAAAATTCTCGGATATCTTCCCATAAAAATGAGGGATGTAGCAATCACACTTGTAATAATAATAATTCCGCCCATTGTTGGGGTACCGTTTTTTACCTGATGTGATTTTAATTCCTCACGCTCTGTCTGACCAATTTTTAATCGTCTTAAAATCGGAATCACAATTGGTCCTAAGATTGTTGTAATCGCAAATGCAATAAGTATTGAAAAAATAATATCGTTCGCCATTTTCACACCTCTTCATATGTTTTTAACATTAAAATTATACGCCTTTTTTACTGATTCCGCAAGTAAGGTAGAATGTTTTCAAAGACTTCCCGAATGACCGGAGCTGCGATGGTTCCGCCATAATAAATACCGGATGGATCCGTTATGGTTACAAGCGCCAAAACCGTCGGATGATCATATGGTTCAAATCCGATAAAGGACGCAATATAACGATTGGAACTTCTGGGTAGAGTCTGGGATGTGGCGGTTTTTCCGCCGATTTTATACCCCTCAATGTATGCTTTATTTCCGGTCCCCTGAGAAACAACACTTTCTAAAAGTTCGCAAAGAACCTTTGAGGTTTGGGCACTTACAATCCCCTCTTTTTCCGGATAAGAAAAAAGTGTCTCCGTTCCGTTTGTATCTACACTTTTCAAAGCAAAATGGGGCGTCACCCTGGTTCCTCCATTTACTATGGAAGAAACCGTCGTTACCAGCTGAATCGGAGTCACCTGAAAAGACTGTCCGAATGAAATCGTTGCCAATTCTACCGGTCCTACATTCTCTTTTTTATGCATAATCGTGGATGCTTCTCCCGGCAAGTCAATACCTGTTTTTTCCAGTAGGCAAAACTGTTCAAAATACTTGTACATATTGTCTACGCCCAGTCGCATCCCCAGCTCGATAAAAACCGGATTACAGGAGTTTTGAATCCCTTGGGCAAAATTCTCCGAGCCATGACCGGCAACCTTGTGGCAGCGGATTCTACGGTCTTCTACTACTTTATATCCCGGGCAGTAAAAAGTATCCGAGATGCGTACGACCTCTTCTTCAAAGGAAGCTGCACTTGTAATAATCTTAAAAATAGACCCCGGTTCATAGGTGTCGCTGACACATCCGTTTCTCCAAACCTTGTTCCACTCTTCCATACTTTCACCAATGGCAAAAGGATCATTTAAGTCAAACTCCGGAACATTCACCATAGCATATATTTCCCCGTTTTGTGGGTTCATAACAATAATTGAAACCTCTTCGGCATCTTTTTCCACCATAATTCTTTCTGCCGCCTGCTGGGCATATTTCTGAATGGAATAATCGATGGTGGTATACAAATCGTTGCCCGCAATCGGATCCATTTTTATTTCCCCGGCGCCTTCAATCTCAACGCCTCTGGCATCCGTTAACGTTAATATGGTTCCATCGGTTCCTTTCAAAAGGCTTTCATACTTTACTTCAAGTCCGATAATTCCCTGATTATCCGAGCCTGCAAATCCAAGCACTTTCGACGCCAGATTGCCATTTGGATAATACCGGATAGAATCTTCATCCACCTTGACTCCCGCATAACCATAGGAAAGAATCGCATCGCCCACTTCCTTTGGAACATTCACCTTAATCCGTTCAATGGAACTGACTTTTTCAACTCTTTTACGAACCGTCTCTTCTTCCATGTCCAGTTCGTTACAAAGCATAGAAATGACCGCTTCTTTATCCTCAATCTGATTATGAATAACGGACACTGTACAAACTGTTACATTGTCCGCCAAAATCACGCCGTTACGGTCATAAATAACACCTCTGGAAGCCTTAATGCTACGCTCTCTTTGATGTAAGTCTTCTGCTTTTTTTCCATAATAGGAAGAACAAAATATCATCAGATAGGTAAGTCTTCCCAGTAATACGAAAAACAAACAGGCCATCGCTAAAAATATGACTGCAAGTTTTTTTCGATGATGTGTTTTATTAAAATACATGAATACCCTCATAGTTCGGTTTTTATAATGTATTATTCCGCCTATGAGGATATGCAAATACCGTTATTTAGTTTTCATCTTCAAAAATATCGCCCTGATAATCTTCCTCAATCGGTTCGTCCGGTTCTTCGGAATCTTCCGGGAAAATATTCATATATGGCAATAATTCGCTTAAAATCTCTTTTGTTAACCCTGTTGCCAAAGAACTTTGTGCCTGATTCGGAACATTCGGTTCGTCAATTACAACATAAACAACTACTTCCGGATTATCTGCCGGTGCATGTCCGATAAAAGATACCAGATATTTTTTATTTCCACGCGGTAATTTTTCTGCAGTTCCGGTCTTTCCTCCTAAAGTATAACCGTCCGGGCAGGCACTGGCTCCCGTTCCTTCCGTCACAACGCGGTTCAAATAATCACGGACATAATCAGAAGTTTCTGCAGAAATCGTCTGTTTTACCAAAATAGAATCCATATTTTTTGCAATGGTTCCGTCGTCATTTAAAATCTGTTTTACCAAATGTGGCTGATAATAATTTCCGCCATTAATCAAAGAACAGTATCCGGTTGCAAGTTGTACCATGGTAACATTGAAGTTCTGACCAAAAGCATTGGTTGCCAAAGATGCAGCATCCATATTGTTTTCATGGTAAATCAACGTATCCGTCTTTGCCTCACCGTAAAGATCGATGTTTGTCTTACATCCAAAACCAAAGATATTCTGATAACGGCAAAAAGTTTCCACTCCGATTTCTGCGCCAATCTGCATCAATACGTCGTTACAGGATTTTATAACGCCCTCTGCAACCGTCTCCACTCCGTGTCCGTCTCTTACTACACAATGGATATTAAATCCACCTACGTATTCGGAACCGTCACACAAATACGTTTCATTTCCAAGAATTTTTCCGCTGTCAAGACCGGCCGCTACCGTAAACGGTTTTGCCGTTGAACCCGGTTCAAAAGTACCGGTAATGCAATAATTTTTCCAGATTTCATTCATTGCATTAAAAATCTCTTCATCGGTCATTGCTGCAATTTCTTCTTCCGTGAAATATCCGGTCAAATCTCGAGGATTATTCAAATCATAAGTCGGATACTGCGCCATGGCCAAAATCTCTCCGGTATTTGGATTCATAACCAAAACAGCCGTTACCTCACTACCAAAAGACTGTTCCACATTGTCTCTGTTTTGAATTTCCTGTCCATTTTCATCCACTTCCGTGGTAATACTGCTTAATTTTTCACCGGCATATCTAAGATTGAATTCCAGTATTTTCTCTTCAACGATACGTTGAATATTAACATCAATCGTCGTTACAATAGTCTGTCCGTTAATGGCGTCCTTAACTGTAATCTCATAATCACTGTCTGCATTTAAATAGCCGTATTTTCGACCATTTGTGCCGTTTAAAATGTCATTATAGTACTGTTCAAGGCCGTTGATTCCTTCGTTTCCACTGGTTATAAATCCCACTACATGAGAAGCCATCGTATCATTCGGGTAAGAACGGATATATTCTTTTTCCAACCATACACCGGAAATGTAAGTATTTTTTGTCTTATCTTCCAGCATTAACTCAAAATCTTTTACTGCTTCATACGGCAGTTTTTTTAGCAATACACAGTACTGACTATTCGGTCGGTTTGTTAAATAATCACGGACAACTTCTTCGGATATATCGAAGTACTCTTTTAACGCCTGAATCGTTGGTTCAATACATTTTTCTTTTGAATTTAAAACTTTACAATCTAAAATAACATTGTAAACATCTGTACTGGTTGCAAGCAAGGTGTGGTTTCGGTCAACAATTTCGCCTCTTTTATACGGAATGGTCAAACTGCTGTAACCCTGCTGGTCCAAAACAATCTTCTCGTATCTGTCGCCGGACACAAAATGAATATAAAAAAGTCTTCCAATCAAAACAAGTAGTGCTGTTACAATAACACCTAACAGCACTACTAATTTTTTTCTCATTGATTTTGTTAATCTATATACCTGTGTCTTTTTAACCACTATCTTCACCTGCTTATTTATTAAGCATCATGCCCAAAATTGTATCCTCATATCCATCCGGAATATCATCATACTGTTCCATATAGTCTGTCTGGTCAATCTGATAATATATAACCTGATCTTTTGAAGGGTAAACCATACCAAGTTCATTCATAGCACGATCCTTGATTTCATCAAGATCGATAGATGTTTCGATCCTCTTTTCCATTATATCATTATCTGTTCTTAATGCAATCAAATCCGTCTCCAAGGATGCCACTTGCTTCATTTTGCTGTTTAACTCAGACTGTAGTTGAATATAAATGGCACACATGGCGAAAATCATGGCTGTTGCCATTAACATGAGCACAAAATGTAACGCACTCATTCTCTTAGCACGTACCAGGTTTCTTCTTTCTTTCAGTTGTCTTCGGCGCTCTTGCTCGTCACTTTCAGGTCTTACCGGCTGAATCTGCGGTTTTCTTGACGGTACACTCTTTGGTTCAAGTTTCGGAGCTGCGTTTCCATACATATAAGAAATGTTTCTCTTTTCAGCCATTTTATTGCTTCCTTTCAATACTGCTTTTGCTTCCTTGCAATTGTTTTATATTCTTTCGAAGATTCTAAGCTTTGCACTTTTTGATCTGGAATTTGCTTCCAGCTCTTCGTCTGATGGTAAAATCGGCTTTCTGCTGACTACTTTTCCTAAAGGTTTCTTTCCACATACGCACACCGGAAATTCTTTCGGGCATGTACATGGGTCTTCATTTTTCTTAAAAAGGTTCTTAACAATGCGGTCTTCCAGGGAATGGAAGGTGATAATACAAAGTCTTCCTCCCGGATTTAACATTCCGATCATTTCATCGATAGATTCCTCTAAAACTTCCAATTCTTTGTTGCATTCAATGCGGATAGCCTGGAATGTTCTCTTGGCAGGATGTCCACCGGTTACCTGGAATTTCATCGGAATAGATTCTCTGATAATTTTCGTCAAGTCTCCTGTTGTCTCTAGTGGCTTTACCGCTCTTGCTTCAACGATGTTTCTGGCAATTCTGCCGGCAAATTTATCTTCGCCATAATCTCTGATGATGCGGGTTAATTCCGCTTCACTGTACTCGTTTAGAATTTCCTTTGCCGAAATCACCTGTCGGTTATCCATTCGCATATCAAGGGGTGCATCTTCTGCCATATAGGAAAATCCACGTTCCGGCGTATCCAACTGATACGACGAAACACCCAAGTCCAATACAATTCCGTCTACTCCGTCTACCCCAAGTTCTTTTAGTCGTTCTTTCATTTGACGATAATTGCTGCGAACAATGGTAACTATATTACCGTATTCTCTCAGTCTTTCAGATGCAGCTGCAATTGCATCCTCGTCCTGATCAATTCCTATGAAGCGACCACCTCTCAGTTGCTTACACACATGATAGGCATGTCCTCCGCCGCCTAAGGTTCCGTCCACATAAGTTCCATCCGGCTTGATGTTCAATCCTTCAATTGTTTCTTCTAATAATACGGAAAAATGAGAAAACTCCATTTCTACTCCTTTTGCTAGATGCTGATTCCTATCTCTGCTAAATTCTCAGCAATTTCATCCATGTCGTCATAGCTGTTCTCTTCCCAGCGGTCCTTGCTCCAGATTTCAATTCTGCTGTATACACCTGCTGAAACAATATCTTTATCTAAACCTGCATATTCTCTTAAAACGGTGGGAATCAGAATTCTTCCCTGCTTGTCTACCTCACAGGTTGCTGCTCCTGAGAAGAAAAAACGTAAAAACTTTCTTGCATCCTTGGATGTGAGATTTACGCTTTTAAATTTTTCTTCGATGTTAGCCCATTCTTCCATGGTGTACCCATATAAGCATCCGTCGAAACCTTTTGTGATTACAAACTCTTCACCAAGCTGTTCTCTGAACTTTGACGGGACAATCACTCTTCCCTTTGCGTCAATCGAATGATTATATTCACCCATGAACATAGGACTTTCACCTTCCTTTCCACTATATTTTTATCTTCTGTAGAGTTATCCACAAAGTTATCAACTTATCCACCACTTTGTGCCATTTACAACCACTTTCCTCCACTTCTAATCACATCTTACATCAAAAACGCCGAAAAATCAAGCAAAAACGCAAAAAAAGTGTACTCAAAATATGAACATTCTGAGTACACTTTCTATGTGTTTTTTCTTATATGATCCGCATTCATAATGCAAATGTTTTTTAACTAGCCTTGTGTAAGTTCAATATATTCTTCTATCAAAGCATCTAATTTCAAATTCAGTTCATAGCACTCCTCAAATCCTGACGTGCTTTTCAACCGGTTTCCTAATTCTTTTCTGACTGCTTCTATTTGTGTCTTGAGTTGTTCTACTTTCATTGGCATAGTTATACCTCGTTCTTATCTTGATTTCTGTGCGATTCTTCTTCTCACAACAATTTCAATCACAACGCATGCAACAACTAAAACACCCGCAAGAAGTTGTGATACCGGTATTCCTGTCTTGCCTATGATTAATTGGTCCGTACGCAAGCTCTCAATCCAGAAGCGTCCAATTCCATAACCACCCATGTACCATACCAGTACTTCCCCTTCAAACTTTTTATACTTTTTAAATACATTCAATAAAATAAACAAACCAATATTCCATAAGGATTCATACAAAAAGGTTGGATGAACCTGAATATATTTCACTCCTTCAACATAAACAGCATGCTCCAACATTTCCGCTGTCATATCACTGTTTCTTACGGCCGACTCCGGAAGCTGCATCGCAAACAAGCCATTGGTATACTGTCCAAAAGCTTCTCTGTTGAAAAAGTTTCCCCATCTTCCGATTGCCTGTCCCATTACCAAGCCTAAAATCGCAGTATCTCCAATCTGGGTAAAACGCATTTTCTTTCTCTTTGCATAAACAAATGCAACAATTAATGCGGTGATAATCGCACCATATATGGCCAATCCACCTTCTCGGATATTAAATACGCTCCAGAAATTATCTTTATAATATTCCCATGCAAAAATGACATAATAAATACGAGCACCGATTACACAGAAAACAACCTCATACAAGGCAAGGTCTAAATAGTCCTCCGGATTCTGACCGGTCCTTTTCGCTTCCATGCAACCGATGGTAATTCCTACCAAAACAGCAATTGCAATCGTAATGCCATAATATGCAATCGTAAATCCACCAATGTTAATCTCTTTTCCTATGTTATTTAAAAAGATATGTAAATTTGGAAAATTAATACTGTAGTTCATCTTATTCATCCTTTGCTTTTTTGTTTCTTTATTAAAATAACTGCTTTCATTTTACACTTTTTCTCTACATCACGCAACAAAAAACACTCTGCATTTTTTAACGATTTTCGACATTTTTTTCGTCTGTATTTACCGAAAAAAACACCGCAAAAAAGAAGTTCTCCTTTTTGCGGTGCATATTCTTATTTTTCTTTTTCAACAAAGCTGTTGCACTGTGTTTCAGCGCTATGATGTGCAGTCATTCCAGCAATATCAATAGTCTGTGCAGTACATTTTCTGGACTCGTTAAAAGTACAATTCTTTGCTTCACACAAAACTTCTACATTTTTCTTAGAATCACAACTCATGACAGAACCTCCTTTATTCAGATTGCAAGGTTATTATCTGTCGTGAACTGCTTTTCTATACATAGGCAAAGAAAGATTTATTTGGATTCCTGATTTTCTTCTACAACGATTTCGCGAATTTCTTTGGTGCGAATTTCTTTGCAAATTTCATCCGTGAAGGCCTCCAGACTCTTCTGTCCTTCATCTCCCGCATAACGGCTACGAACGGATACAAGACCTGCCTCCTGTTCTTTTTCGCCCACCACGAGCATATAAGGTACTTTGTTTAAACGGCTTTCACGAATCTTGTAACCGATTTTTTCAGAACGTGCATCAACAGTAGCCCATACTCCGTTTTCTACCAAATGGTCACAAACTTTTTGCGCATAATCAATATATTTGTCTGAAATCGGTAATACTCTAACCTGCTCCGGACATAACCATGTCGGGAACAATCCTGCGTAATGTTCTGTCAACCACGCCAAAGTTCTTTCATAGCATCCCATTGATGTTCTGTGGATAATGTAAGGACGAACCTTATCGCCGTTCTGATCAATATAATACATATCAAACTGCTCTGCCAAAAGCGGATCCCACTGAACAGTAATCATTGTATCTTCTTTTCCGTAAACATTCTTTGCATTAATATCTACTTTTGGACCATAGAATGCAGCTTCACCTACATCTTCTACAAAGTCGATTTCCAGTTCTGTCAACATCTGACGGATATGTCCTTCTGTTTCTTCCCATACTTCCGGTGCACCGATGTATTTATCTTTTTTCTCCGGGTCCCATTTGGAAAGGTGATAGGTTACAGAATCCTGTAAGCCCAAAGTAGTCAACATATATTTTGCCAAAGCAAGACATTTTTTAAATTCTTCTACCATCTGATCCGGTCTGACAATTAAATGGCCTTCAGAAATGGTAAACTGACGCACTCTGGTAAGTCCGTGCATCTCGCCGGAATCTTCGTTTCTAAACAAAGTAGAGGTTTCACCATAACGAATTGGCAAATCACGATAAGAATGCTGATTTGCTTTGTATACATAATACTGGAACGGACAGGTCATTGGACGAAGTGCAAATACTTCTTTGTCTTTTTCTTCATCACCTAATACAAACATACCGTCTTTGTAATGATCCCAATGACCGGAAATCTTGTATAAATCACTTTTTGCCATTAACGGAGTTTTGGTTCTTACATAACCCCACTTGTCTTCTGTATCCTCTACCCATCTTTGCATGGTCTGAATCATTCTTGCACCCTTTGGCATAAGAAGCGGAAGTCCCTGACCAATTACATCTACGGTTGTAAATAAGCCCATTTCGCGACCAATTTTATTGTGGTCTCTGTTCTTAATGTCTTCAAGGTATGCCAAGTAATCTGCCAATTCTTCTTTGGAGTTAAATGCAGTACCATAAATTCTGGTAAGCATTGCATTCTTTTCGCTTCCTCTCCAATAAGCACCGGATGAAGATGTCAATTTGAATGCCTTGATATTTTTTGCATTCATCAAATGCGGTCCTGCACAAAGGTCTGTAAAACCGTCACCCTGGCTATAGAAAGATATAACTGCATCTTCCGGAAGGTCTTCGATTAATTCCACTTTAAACGGTTCATCTTCTGCCTTCATTTTTGCCAAAGCTTCTTCTCTTGGAAGGGTATAATATTTAAATTCTCTTCCTTCTTTAATGATTTTCTTCATTTCCGCTTCAACAGCGTCTAATTCTTCTCTGGTAAATGGTTCTGTTAAAAAATCATAGTAAAAACCATTGTCGATAGCCGGTCCGATAGCAACTTTCACGCCCGGACGGATTCTTCTTACTGCTTCTGCCAAAACATGCGCCGTTGTATGACGAATAACTCTTAATCCTGCTTCATCTCTTCCTGTAAGAATATTCAACTCACAGTCTTCCTTTAAAACAGTTCTTAAATCCACAACTTTGCCGTTTACTTCGCCGGCACAAGCTGCTCTTGCCAAGCCTTCACTGATATCAAGTGCGATATCATATACGCTCATTTCATTTGCGTATTCTTTCTTACTTCCGTCTTTTAACGTAATAATCATTTTTTTGTTCCTCCTTGTAAATTTGTAACATTGTGTTGAATTGTTTCATTTGGGGATTCCACAATTCATAGATTGAGTCTTGCCACAAGTACAAGAAATCTTTTTCTATAAAATATAAAAGTCCCTTGCACCTTACGGCACAAGGGACGATTTCTCGCGGTTCCACCCAAGTTACCTTGTCTTATGAAGATATATCTATTCATAATCCAAGATCTCTCATTTATGACGATAACGGAGTCACCGGACTGTATTAGAGTCACTCAGAGGTGGTTTTCAAATGGTGCCTCGTTAGAACACTTCCAGCAAATGTGCTCCTCTCTGGAACGGTTTCCCATCCTACTGTCCTCATCAACGTTTTCTTAGATATATGACATTATAATTGATTTTGTCTCTAATGTAAAGCATTTATTTTTCCCCATTCCTCCGTGTATCGTTCCTCTCTCATGTTGGACATACATTCTTTTTTAAGATGAAAATGTCCAAAAATGAAGAGGAAATTATTATTCATTTCTATTTTTGGGACAATACAATATTTTTTTATATCAAATGTCCATTTTCCTTCTCTTTTTTCCATTTCCCTTATAGAATTTGGACATATAGAACTTATTATCTACATAATATCCAAAAAACTTATGCCATTCCCGCAAATAATTGAATTTTATTTCTTTTTACCTTTACAAATTAATTATAAATGTGTTTAAATGAATTCATCATCTCTTCTCTTAAACTTCCTCTCACCCATAATATTTTTCAAAGAAGGTATTTCACATCTTTACCAATATCTTTAACTCAACGTTACATCAATTAGAACAGCGGATTGATTCTCTCTCAAAAACAATTAATACATTTCCAAAAGGAAAACTGATATGCGTTCACAATGGAAAATATCTGAAATGGTATCATAGCGACGGACACAATATCACATATATTCCCAAGAAAAACCGGAATTATGCTGAAAAACTAGCGCTAAAACATTACTATTTTTCGCAACTTCAAGAAGTAATTCTTGAAAAAGAATCCATTGAACTTTATCTAAAACACAAAAATACTCTCAAATATAATTCCGACGATTTATTTCTTCCAAATTCCGGGTATCAGGAATTACTCACTCCCCATTTTACTTCTCATTCCGAAGCAATAAAAAAATGGTTATCTGAACCATATATCCCCAACTCCCTTCATCCTGAAACACTACAGCATCCCACGATTGCAGGCATTACTGTTCGTTCTAAATCAGAGGCAATGATTGTTCATGTTTTATATACTCATTCCATTCCTTTTAAATACGAATGTCCTTTGCAAATTGGGCCAGCTATATATTACCCGGACTTTACAATAATGCATCCTAAAACGTGTAAAATTATTTACTACGAACATTTTGGAATGATGGACTCTCATAATTACAAACAAACCTGTTCTCAAAAGCTAAATCGCTATATTTCCAATGACATAATTCCCGACATCAATCTAATTACAACTTATGAAACAGAGAATCATCCATTAAATTTTTTAGTCATAGAAGAAAAATTAAGATTTATGGGATTAATCGACTAATTCCGATGGCAGAATTGGACATTTCTATCATTCACCGTCAGTCCATATCCAAAACATTACTATATTCTCATATAAGAAGGGTGATTTTGGACATCTTTATCCATTACTTATATTAAATATCCAATGAAAAGAAAAAAAAGGCAAAACATATAAAAAAAATGGACATTCCGGCTTGCTTCAAACCTGAATGTCCAAAAATTAACTGTGTTACTTAAATTTTAGTTCTTTATATTTTAGTTCTTTCCACAGCACTGTTTATACTTACGTCCGCTTCCGCACGGGCACGGATCGTTACGTCCAACTTTTTTGCCTACACGAACAGTTGTGGATTCTTTCTGCTCCTTGTAAAGAGCCTTTCTTTCTTCCTCTGTGAAGATTTTCTCCCACTGCGGAAGATTGTAAAGCCAGTCTGCTTTTGCTCTTACCATATGTTTGTAAAGCAATGCCTTGTCAAATTTAAGGCTGACTTCTGTGTTTTCATCCATTGTATCAATTGGGTTTGGTTTTACCAAGCTATCATCAATACCATCTAAGAAACCTACCATAGCCAATAATTCTACATCATATTTTTCTGCTAATTCTTTTACAGTTCCTTTTACTTCTTCATCCGGATTCTCCAAAAGAGTTTCGTAGATTCCTGTTTCTTTTTCAAAATATCTGAGCCAGAATTTCTCTAATTCCTGTGCGTCTGCTTCGTCATTGTAAGCATATGCTCTCCATTGTTCTAATAAAGTCATTGTATATTTCCTTCCTATCTGTCGTTTCTAGTTTTTATACCCCTAAGATAATATCATGTTTCGCCAAAAGTTGCAAACACTAATCCAATTAAAGAACAATTGCTCTCTGTGTTTTATCTGGTAACGGTAATTGTCTCATATTCATAAAATTCTCTTGTGATAAAATCCACGTCTTCTGTCCCGGTGTAATACCATGTAAAGACCTTACTAACACAATTACCATCTTCATCATATTCATACAATGTTGTTGCATTCATACCTTCTGTGCCATAATTATCGACCTTGATATTATTTCCGTTCTCATCATACTCGTAAACTTCATACATATAAACTTTTCCGCTTGCATTGTAACAGGTCTTTTTTTCAAGATTACCCTGATCACTGTATGCATACTCTGTCCAATAACCATCATCTCGTGTATCTTTCATCAAACGGCCACTCTCATCATATTCATGGATGGAATGTATTTCAGTTGTTCCCAGTTCTATTGTTTTATATAACTGCCCTTTCTCATCGTATTCGTAGCGATAGTGGAAAAAGCCTTCATCAAATTCTATCAACTGGTTCTTCTCGTTGTACTTATATTCACCGAATGGTACCCACTCAGCTGAACCGTCGTATTGTGCCTGTGATAAAATACGATAGCCCGCTTCATTATATTGATACTTTACAACCATAGACACGTTACCGGAGTCATACGAATATTCGTCTCTATACTGTGTCATTTGTGTCAAAACAGAAATCGTATATGTTTTTGGTTCTTCGTTATCCTGATCTGTTTCCGGGTTGCTGTTATGTTCACCGCTTTGATTACTTTCTTGAGACAGGCTGTTGTTCACATCGTTTCCTTGATTTGCTCCACATCCAAAAAATGCACATGACATTGCCAAAAGAACAATCATCGAAAGAATTCTTTTTCTCATAGGTACTTCCTCCATTATTTAACCATTAAATATTCTTCAACATTTCTACCAATAATTTATAAATACGTGCTGCAGAAGAAATGCTCATTCTTTCCTTCGATGTATGAACATCTTTTAAATTCGGTCCAAAAGAAATTGCATCAAGTCCCGGAAGTTTGCCGGATAATAATCCGCACTCAAGCCCTGCGTGAATTGCCTCTACTTTTGCTTCCGTTCCATAAATCGTTTTATACGTATCTAACGCAATCTGGCGAATCTTGGAATCTTTATCATATTCCCAACCCGGATAGTCTCCGTGAAGCTGGCAATGTCCACCGGCTAAAGCAGTTAAACATTGAATCTTTTCCACCAATGCATATTTTTCGCTTTCCACACTGCTTCGTACAGAATAGCTTAACAAACAGGATTCCTCTTCTAATTTAAGAATGCCCATGTTCAAAGAAGTCTGTACTAAGTTGTCCATATCAGCACTCATTCTCTGGATTCCGTTTGGTAAACAAAGTGCTAAAGCAATCAGCTTGTTGGTTGATGCTTTACTCAATACTCCGCACACTTCCATATCATTTTCGCCGTCAAGCACTTGAACATTTACGACCACTTCCGGATCAGTAGAACGTAACTCTTTCTGCAACTGAACTTCTACCTGTTTTGCAATGTCATAAGCTCTTTGTGTGTCTTTTGTCACAAATACTGCTGTAGTATCAAGAGGAATAGCGTTGTCTTTCAATCCACCTTCTAAAGATAAAAGCTGTAATCCGCATTCTGAATTAATCTTATTTAACAAACGTGCCATTAATACATTCGAGTTTCCTCTCTGTTTAATGATTTCCATGCCGGAATGTCCGCCCTTAAGACCACAAATCTGAACATTAATCAAATCTCCGGTTACATCCTCACGTTCCACCGGTAAGATACTCTGACATCTCATACCACCGGCACAACTGGATAAAAAGGTTCCTTCTTCTTCAGAGTCAATATTTAAAAGAATGCGTCCCTGTAATAAAGAACCGTCCAAATTTTCAGCACCAATCATGCCCACTTCTTCATCCACGGTTAAAAGGATTTCAAGTGGCGGATGTACTGCATTTTCATCATCTAATAATGCCAGTGCATACGCAACTGCAATACCGTTATCCCCTCCCAAAGTGGTTCCTTTTGCAAAAATCTCATCTCCGTCAATGCCAAGCTCCAGTCCGTCAGTTTCCATATTAATGCTTGATACGGTCTTGTCCTGCTCACACACCATATCAATGTGTCCCTGAATGATTACCGTCGGATGATTTTCGTATCCCGGTGTAGCATCTTTATAGATGATTACGTTATTTACTTTATCCTGTACAGCTTTAAAGCCTCTTTTTTTCGCATATTCCACGCAAAAATCACTAATCTGCTTCGTATTTCCGGAACCATGCGGAATACCGCAAAGCTGTTCAAATACATCAAAAACTTTTTGTGGTTCTAAATGAGTTAATACTCCCATGACACTTCTCCTTTTTCATAAATAACATTAAAACACGATAGTTACGATATCCGGGATACTATAACTATCGTGTCAAATTATTCTACTGACGCTTTGCGGGCAAAAAATTACATCATACCACCCATTCCGCCTGCCGGCATTGCCGGAACTTCTTCTTTAATATTCGCAACAGCGCCTTCTGTTGTTAAGAACGTAGATGCAACGCTGGTCGCATTCTGTAATGCACTTCTGGTTACTTTTACCGGGTCTAAGATACCTTCTGCAACCATATCCACATATTCTTCTTTGTACGCATCAAAACCGATACCTTTTTCGGATTCTCTTACTTTATTAATAATGACAGATCCTTCTAAACCTGCATTCGCTGCAATGTAGAACAAAGGAGCCTCTAAAGCCTTTAATACAACACGTGCACCTGTTTTTTCATCTCCGTCTAAAGTCGCAACAAGCTTTTCTACTTCTTTGGAAGCATGAATATATGCAGAACCGCCACCTGCAATAATGCCTTCTTCAACTGCTGCTCTGGTAGCATTTAATGCATCTTCCATACGAAGTTTGCTTTCCTTCATTTCCATTTCAGTTGCAGCACCTACACGGATAACAGCAACACCGCCTGCTAATTTTGCAAGACGTTCCTGTAATTTTTCGCGGTCAAATTCAGATGTTGTTTCAACAAGCTGGGCCTTAATCTGGTTAATTCTTGATGCAATAGCATCTTTATCGCCATTACCATCAACAATAACCGTATTTTCCTTCTGAACCTTAACAGATTTTGCACGACCCAACATTCCTAAGTGAGCTTCTTTCAAATCGTATCCAAGTTCTTCGGAAATCACTACACCACCGGTTAAAATAGCAATATCCTGAAGCATTTCTTTTCTTCTGTCGCCATAACCAGGAGCCTTAACGCCTACAACATTAAAGGTTCCGCGAAGTTTATTTAAAATAAGTGTTGTTAATGCTTCTCCTTCGATGTCTTCAGCAATGATAAGCAACTTTGCACCATTCTGAACGATCTGTTCAAGAATCGGTAAGATTTCCTGAATATTGGTAATCTTCTTGTCTGTAATTAAGATAAACGGATTATCTAAAACAGCTTCCATCTTTTCCATATCAGTTGCCATATATGCAGATAAATATCCACGGTCAAACTGCATACCTTCTACCAAATCCAATTCTGTCTTCATGGTTTTGGATTCTTCAATGGTAATAACACCGTCGTTAGACACTTTTTCCATAGCGTCTGCTACCATCTTACCAACTTCTTCATCACCTGCGGAAATAGATGCAACCTGTGCGATATTTTCTTTACTGTTAACCTTGGAACTCATGGATTTTAAGCTTTCAACTGCACAATCAGTTGCTTTCTTCATACCCTTTCTTAAAACGATTGGGTTTGCACCTGCTTCTAAGTTTCTCATACCTTCTTTAATCATTGCCTGAGCCAAAACAGTTGCTGTTGTTGTACCGTCACCGGCAACATCATTTGTCTTTGTTGCAACTTCTTTTACCAGCTGCGCTCCCATATTTTCAAAAGCATCTTCTAACTCAATTTCTTTTGCAATTGTTACACCGTCATTGGTAATCAGAGGAGCTCCGTAAGACTTATCAAGTACTACGTTTCTTCCTTTTGGTCCTAATGTCACCCTAACAGTGTTTGCTAATTTGTCTACGCCGGCTTCTAATGCTTTTCTGGCATCTGAGCCGTATTTAATATCCTTTGCCATAATTTATTTCCTCCTATACATCCCGTTTTTCCTATTTAAGAATTGCTAAAATATCGCTCTGACGAACAATAATATATGTTTCTTTTTCGATCTCAACTTCTGTTCCTGAGTATTTGGAATAGATAACCTGATCTCCTTCTTTTACTTCCATCTTTACTTCTTTTCCATCAATCATTCCGCCCGGTCCTACAGCAATAACTTCTGCCTGCTGTGGTTTTTCTTTGTTCTGTCCCGGTAAAACAATTCCGGATGCTGTGGTTTCTTCTGCTGCAAGCTGTTTAATAACAACTTTATCTCCTAATGGTACTAATTTCATGATACTCCTCCTTTAATAGTTCTTGGTAAAAATAACCTTCGTTACGAAGTCTAACATTTTCAATATATGCGGTCAATAAACCATTTAGAATAAAATTCTAAAATTTCTATGTTTCGTACGTTTCTCTGCTCTTTACAGTTTTTTCCATTTTACTAAAATCACTACGGCAACCACGAGGGATACAATTCCTATGATTAAACACAGTGTAACATCGGAAAACATCCACTTGGAAATTCCGAATTGTGTCATGAGAACGGAAAATACATTTGCACCGATATGTGCCAGCATACATGTCCAGATTTCCCCGGTTTTTTCCATCAAATAAGCAAAAAAGATACCCATCAAAAATGCATATACAAACTGCACAAGATTATAATGCATCAGTCCAAAAATGGCTGCTGATGCAATGATTGTTGGCCATACTCCGATACTTGCCCTGTAATTACCGAACAAGATTCCGCGGAATACCAATTCTTCTAAAATCGGTGCAATAATTCCTGCTGAGATAATCATCCATACAAATGAGGTGGCGGCAATACTTCCTTCCACTTCACTATAGGCCGGTGACCATGCTTTTAACGGTGTAAGACTGATAATGTTATTAAATGCAACACTTAAGCAGATTGCCGTTAACAAAATGAACAGTCCGTCTTTTATTTTATGTTTGGTTTTTGCCTGTCGTTTTGGACCTTTATTATAGAAATACAACATCGGTAAGATACATACTAATTTAGCAGCGGCTCCTACCGGAACCATTCCATAATTGTCCAATGGTGTATACTGACATAGCACTTCTACCAAAAAGCTGACTAAAAACGTATATATGATTAGCGGATACGTTCCTTCCCAAATATTTATCAGTTTCTTGCTCATTTTACTATACTTCCTTTAATTGCATGATTAATTCTTTTGCGAAATCATATTCCAGTTCTTCAATCGCTTCCGTTACTTTTTCCAACAGTTCATTCTGCTTTTCAGATAACGGCATCGCTTTTATTTTATCTGCAATTTCTAAAGCTTCATCTGCTTCGTATCCTTCTACTGCATCCTGTAATTGTTCGAGTTGTTCAGTAATTGACGGACTTTCTACTGTTGTGCTGTAACCGGAGGCTGTCGTTACATGTTGTGTAACTTCTTTATCAACCATCTTTTCTGCTTCATCTAAAACAACTGCGTAAGCATCCAAAAGCTCGTTAATATGCTGCGCAACATACGCGTAATCCCCTTGTTTCACTGCTGTTTCGTGACGTTTTGCCATTTCCGACAATTCCATTGCTCCGATACCCGCCATCGCACTCTTTACGGCATGAACTTCAATCTGATAATTTTCATAATCATGCTCTTCAAATAAGCGACGCAACAATGTGGATTTTTTACGACCTTCCTTAACAGCCACTCGAAGAATATTAATATAATTTACTTTACTGAATCCTGCGTTGCGAATTCCCGTTTGTGCATCAAAATGAGCTGCAGACTCTTTCATTTCACTGTGCCGGATTTGTTTTGCTTCCTTTTCTTTCTTCTTTGTCGGGTCAATCCATCGGTTCAACAAACGGTCAAACGTCTTAATTTCAATCGGTTTGGAAAGGTAATCATCCATACCTGCATTTTCAAACAGCTTCTCCACACCTTTGATAACATTGGCTGTTAAAGCAATAATCGTGCTGTGTTCGCCCAATTTTGCTTCCATGTTTCGAATACGTTTTGTTGTTTCTACGCCGTCCATTTTCGGCATCATATGGTCCATAAAAATGATATCGTAGCGTTTGCCTTCCTGCAACAACTTGATACATTCGTAACCACTGGAAACTAACGTAATATCTACATCGTATAAGGATAACATACCTTCTGCAACCTTTAAATTTACGTAGTTGTCATCAACAACCAGTACCTTTGCATCCGGCGCAGAGAAAAATTCGTATTTTTCCTCATCCTGTTCAAATTTCATGCGCTTTTCAACCAAGGTTTCCAGTTTTGATACCGTAACCGGTCGCGGCAACGCAATGCCCAAATTATAGTCACGGTCCACATTATCATACATGCTGGTCATGGCTACAAATTGTGTTTTCTTATATTGATTGATATGCGGACAAATCTTTTCATAGCACCTTCCGTAATTGTAAAGTACAAAAACATTTTCTTCGTCCGGCACATATTTTGCTAATTTCTGAATTTCACGAATCTGTCGTACTTTCAAGTTTAAAGAACGGCATAATTCGCGAAGGCTTTCATTGTAAAAACGGTTCGGTTCACATACATACAACTGATATTGTTCTGCATTCTCTAATGTAACCATTTCTTTTGGATCCACAACAGACTGAACAATATGAATCTTTACCGTTGTTCCTTCTCCCGGAGTGCTGTCAATTTCAATTCCTCCGCTCATTTCTTCCGTAATTCGTTTGGTAATTGCAAGACCAAGGCCTGTTCCCTGACGGTTTCTGTCTTTTGTGGTATCCGCCTGCATAAACGCTTCATAAATACGTTCCAGATCCTTCTTTTCAATTCCCCAACCGGTATCGGAAACTTCCATCAATAAACGAATTTCTATCTCATTTATCTTTTCATAGTGTATTTTTAAGTCAATACGTCCTTCCGTTGTAAACTTTACAGCATTACCAAGTACATTAATCAGAATCTGTTTCACACGGGAAGGGTCACCATAAAGTGCACTCGGAAGATTCGGATCCGTCTCTACGGTAAAGGCTACCGAATTATCTTTCAGACGGGCTTCTACAATATTCTCAACATCCTGAACCAGTGCACTTAATTCATAACGTTCATCCATCAAATCCATTTTTCCGGCTTCAATTTTGGAAAAATCTAAAATATCATTAATAATATTCAACAACGCATCCGTTGAATTACGAATCGTTGTAATATACTCTCTGTCAGTGTTTGACAAATCTTTATTCAATAATAATAATTCACTCATACCTGCAATAGCATTCATCGGAGTACGGATTTCATGGCTCATATTAGCCAAAAAGCTACTCTTACTTGCACTGGCATTAAGTGCATCTTCTCTTGCTTCTTCCAAATTCTTTCGAACGGATTCCAATTGCTTACTACTCGTATAAAGTAAACAAACACCGAAAATTGAAATAATGATGGATATGGAATAAAAGCCCAGAGAAACATCTAAAAAGTCCGGCCGTACCAAAACCAAAACATAGGTATAAATCAGAACCGCGATATCAAGAACCAAACACTCCAAAATACGTTTGCTTTCCAAATATCCGATTCCCAGTATTGTGGCAATCAATAATACGATCGGAATTAAGCTGACACTTTCTAAAACGGTATGATAAGTCGTTACATAAGCAATAACGCCCAAAAGCCAGACTCTTTGCTCCGCCACGATTTGCATTTTCATCAATCCTGCAAATATAACAACAGCAAAAAAAGCCACCGACAACGAAATTGTCCATGGCAAACTTTTTGCTCCGTGCTTTATATAACTGTAAATAATCTGAATCATAATACCAATAGCGGAATCCAACAACCAAATTCTTCTTGCTCTACTCTGATTCATCTTTGTCACCTCACTAAAATGTCTACATCACATTTTATTTTAGCATATTTTCGACAAATAGTGAAGTACTTCCTTCTTTTTCTCCAGGTATGATTCACTTAATAAAAAGGTTTCTGTATCCATTCCATTCCGGTTTATAATCACTTCTCCGGTTATACTTCCCGGTTTTCCCGTCATAATGTAAATCCGGTCTGCTAATGTTAGGGCCTCGTCAATATCATGAGAAATAAATATCGTGGAAAGACGGATTTCTTTCATAACCTGTAAATACCACTGATGCATCTGCTTTTTTGTAATGGCATCCAGTGCGGAAAACGGCTCATCCAAAAGTGCAACCTGATCAGAAAACAAATAGGTTCTTAGAAGGGCCGCCCGTTGTCTCATTCCGCCGGACAGCTGGGACGGATATTTCTTTTCCGTCCCGGACAGTCCGAATTTTTCAAAGTATTCTACTGCTTTTTCTCTGGCAACCGTTTTCTTCTCACCTTTTATCACCAACGGAAGAGACACATTATCTTCAATTGTAAGATGTGGCAAAAGCAGATCTTTTTGCAGCATATAACTGATTTTTCCTGCCTGTCCCGTAATCGTTTCTCCATTTAATAAAACCGTTCCGCTTATGGGTTGTTCCAACCCGGAAAGGACATGAAATAATGTTGTTTTTCCCACACCGCTGCTTCCGATTAAGCATACAATCTCACCGGCATTTAACTTTATATTAACGTCCTTGATAATGGCTTCTCCCTCAAAATCCTGAGAGATTCCGATTGCTTCTAAAATCATTCTGTAGTTCTCCTGCTTTAGTCTATAACAAAGTCATTGGTATATCCAAAACCTTCCGGAATTGCTTCTTCAATAACCTGATTTTCATATAACCAACGATAAAATGCATCCCAACGCTCACCGTCAATAACTCCCCACATTCCTGCCTTTGTACAGTACTGTGTAGCAAGCCATTTTTGACTTTCTATCACAAGTTCACGATTTAATTCCGGTGCATATTTTAATAAAATCTCTGCAGCTTCTTCCGGATGTTGCATTGCGTACTCATATCCCTTTTTTGTCGCTTGGATAAAAGCCTTTGCTTTTTCCGGATGTTGTTCTAAATATGTGTTGTTTCCAATGATGACCGGGCTGTAATAATCAAGGGATTCATCAAAATCCTTAAAATAGAAAAACTCTGTTTCCAAATCTGCAAGTTCTGTGGCAATGCCATCCCATCCGTAATAAATCCAGATGCAATCAATATCATCCACGCCTGAACCTGTTCCATCACCGGTTGCTCCCATCTGTAATGCAGTTACGCAATCAGTCACGGTACTAGGAATTAAACCAACTTTATTAAAATCGCCACCTTCTTTTTCCACCAGATATTTTAAAATTGCTTTTTCAATATCTAAATCCCAAGTTGCATAATTATGGTTTTCCATTCCCCGCGGAGAGGTAATACCGCTGTTTTTTACAGAAATAATTCCGGAAGTATTATGTTCCACAATCGCTGCAACTGCTGTAATCGGAAGTTTATTATCTCCGGAAAAAGCAGGTGTTAAATAATCCTGGAAGTCAACCCCAAACTGTGCACGACCGGATGAAACCATCAACGCTGCACTGTCTTCCTGTGGCTGAACAATCTCTACCTCCAAGCCGGCTTCTGCATAATACCCTTTTTCCAATGCTACATAAAGCCCGGTATGGTTTGTATTCGGCGTCCAGTCAAGGACCATTGTTATTTTGTCCGGTTCACTTTTTTTGCATCCAACCAATGCAATCAAAAAGGTACTTACCAGACACATCATAATAATCTTTTGAAGGATTTTATTTTTCATCATTATTTTCTTATTCCTTTCTTACTGTCCAAATTTTCTACCCTTTTTTGTCCATGGCATACTGATTTTTTGAATCAAGTCTACTGCTTTCATCAAACATAAACTAACAATGCAAATCAAAAAGATTACGGCAAACATTTTATCAAAGGAATACGATTTTTTAACGCGGACCATATATACACCCAATCCGTAAAAGCCACCCAGCCATTCAGAAATAACGGCTCCTACCATTGCATAGGTTGCGGAAATTTTTAATCCGGAGAAAAATGACGGGGCCGCAAAAGGCAGTTTTACATATTTAAAAATATCCCATCTGCTTGCTCCCATACATTTCATCAATGCAATGGTATCACGGTCTGCGGATTTGAATCCTTCTAATAAGCCCACTGTAATTGGGAAGAAGGATGTAATCACTACCAAAACCACTTTCGGAATCATATCGTAGCCCAGCCACAATACTAAGAGGGGCGCAATAGCTATTGTAGGTATTGTCTGCGTAATAACTAAAATCGGATAAAACGCTTTATATACCAGACGATAACGGTCCATTAACAAAGACACGGCAAGTCCCAACAAAATTCCTATTCCAAGGCCTAACAAGGCTTCTGTCAAGGTATAGCCGGTATGTTGCATAAGTAATGCAAAATCCCCGATAAACGCCTTTATTACCGCCACCGGAGATGGTAACATAAATGCCGGTACCCATCCAAAGGTACATACCAGCTGCCATATTATAATAATGCCTGCCAACGCAATTACAGGTATGAATTTATCTGTTATGTTTTGTAATCTTTTTTTCAATGCTTAACACGTCTCCTTCAGGTCTGTATACAACCTTGATATAAGCTGCTACGTACGGTGCTCCTGCCCTTGCAGCGATATGCTGACATTCTTTTACAATGTCCATTAATTCATCATAGTCCCCTTCTAATGTGGTTTCAAACGGTCCTACATGACAAGGTAATCCTGTGCTTTTCAAATAAGCAATTACCTCATCTACAATGCGGATCAGTTCCTCCTCGTTTGGAACTTCCGGTAATACTTGAATCGCAATACTAGCATTCATATTGTTTCCTCCTTTTTCATAAAAATGGAGAAGTGATATTCTATGAAACAAAAAAAATCCTGCGTTTGTACGCAGGATTCAAGGATTGTTCTTTTCTTATATCACAATCTCCCTACGCCGGTACGAACCGGATCAGGTTATAAGGGTATTTCTCAGCCATTGGCACCCCTGATTACAATATATAAGATATTCCTTTTTTTTCATAAAGTCAAGCCTAAAAAACAATTGTTTTACTCTTTATTTCTTTGATTGAATTTATCACTGATTCGTAATAGTTTTTGCTTTTTCTGCTCCGTAATTGTATCGGTCACATCAATAATAAACACATAGAAAACATTGTTTTCCCCGTTTTCCACACGTTCTAAGTGACCATAGTCTTCTATCCAGCGGATGCTGCCATCCTTACGGATAATCCGGTAAGTAATGTAATCCATTTTCTTCTCAGAATATCGGATTTGTTCATCAATTTCATACTCAATGCGGTCAATGTCATCCGGATGAACCATTCCTTTAAAGGAATGGCCTGTATATGCCTTGAATTCTTTGATATCTCTGCATCCAAAAATATCCAGTGCAGTCTGATTGATGTAAAGCAATTTTTCCTCTGCGTCCGCCTGATAAATAAAAAATCCTTCTGACATATTGCCCAATGTAGCGCTCATATGTTTTCTACGGTACTCTTCTCTTTCACGCATCAAACTTTCAATACTGCGAATCGTTACAACTGCAGCCTTAGGTTCAATGCCTTCACGCTCACTTACCGTGAAAGTTGTCTGGCACCATTCCGGTTCAATATCATTTTGCATCCTTCTATAAGAAAACTGTACGGAATCCTTGGTCTTTAAAGCTTTCTTTAAATTCTTCAAAGACAGATAACCTCTGACTTTTTCTTCATTTTCAGCAATGATTTTACCGGTTCCAAAGTGACGATTTACCAATTCCTCATAATCGCCTCTTTCTAAAATATCATCCTTGTTCGGATGAAGCATGCGAATATAGTTATCCTGAAGATTTAAATAGTATACTTCACGATAATCGTACAGCATATGATTTACGGTTTTTTCAAAAAGATGTGCCTGTGTTGCATCTCGAATTACAAAGTTGGCATATCCATATGCATACGGATAAATAACGAACTGAACGTAACGGTTTGTCGTATCACTGTATACGTCACATTTGCCGGAGCTTCCGTTAAACGCAGCCTCGTATGCCAATTGGAAAATTTCTTTTCTTTTTGACATAAAAGACAAATCCATCTGTTCATGAAGATAAATCATATCTCCATTACACATATTTGCAATTTTTTCATTGGCAAAAACAATTTTATAGTCTGTTACATTTCCCTTTGAATCTACTTCCACTTTTCCAAGAGTATATCCATACGGGAAGTATTTAAAATGTTCTTCCAAACTTTTCAACTGTTCCTGTGTCAGTTCCGGAACTTCCTCGAATTCCTGTTCAACTTTTAAATTTCTTCGAATTTCATACTGAGAAATATCTGTCAGGGAACCATAAAAAAATTTGTGTCCGTCTTTCTCCCGCAGGAAAAAGATTCGGATACTTACCAAAATATCTCTTCCGTCTTCACGTACAAAATGAATTCTGCCTTCAGCTCCATCGCCACGGTTCTCATATGCCTGACTGAAAAGGGCAATTAAAAGTATTCTGTCATCATCTCTTACGTGATTCCAAAAACGTACTTCCAAATTATCTTCTCTGATTTCATGTCCGGCTAATTGTGCATACTGGTCATTTACCCGTAAAACCTCGATACGGTTATCATAAACATCGTAAAACGCAATCGGTCCCAACACTTTATTCAGCGTTGCACTATTAAATAAGCTGCCGTCAAAAAGCTCTGACACCTGAATTGGTTGTGTCTGACGACACCAGAAGCCATTATGCTCAAACTGTTCTTCTTCCGTTAACATTTCACGGAATTCTTCGTTCGGCATCGGGCGAAAATACAAATAACCCTGCGCGTAATTACATCCCAGGTTCTTAAGTAAATTCTCCTGATGTCTGGTTTCTACTCCTTCGACAATCATCGGCAACTGCATCTGTCTTGCCATATTGATGACAGATTCCAAAATACCGGTTCCTCGTTCCTGCTCATTTTCCTGAATATCCAAAAAACGCATATCCAATTTCAACACATCAATCGGAACACTTTTTAACATATTCAAAGAAGAATAACCACTTCCAAAGTCATCCATCAAAACAATGAATCCGTATTTTCTTAACTTATTAACAGTATCAATAATCTTATGCTTTGCGTCAGTATAAGCACTTTCTGTAATTTCAATCTTTAAAAGTTCAGTCGGAAGGCTGTACTTTTCCATTAACTCCGTCAGACACTGATAAACATCCATGGTATAAATATCAATTTGCGACACATTAATGGACAGTGGCACAGGATTCAATTTCATATCGATTGCTTCTCTTAACCATATACAAACTTTTTCCCAAATATATTTGTCTAAATCGGCAACGAATCCGTTCTTTTCCAAAATCGGGATAAAAATCCCCGGAGAAATCATACCTCGCTCTTTGTGTTTCCAACGAACGAGACATTCTCCTCCCACAATAACATCTTTGGAAATGTCGCATTGCGGCTGAATATAAAAACTAAACTCGTCTTCTTCCATACCTCTGCGGATGTCTGTTAAAAGACGAATCTCCTCTTCCAACTCATTTTCCATATTTTGGTGGTAAACACATACTCTGGCGCTGTAATCACCGATGACCTTTGCCAAAGCGATGGTTGCACGGTCGTACATTGTCGCAACCGGAATAGACTTATCCGAAATCGGATAAATACCAAACGCAGGCAAATAACCCATGGAATTGTTCCATTTTTGAATATGTTCACGGATATTCTTTCTTAACCCGTCAAGACTTTCCATATTATCAACGCAGACAATAACAAAATTGTCTCCGCCCATATATCCGGCCACGCCACCTACTGCTTCGCAATATGCACGCAATTCTTTTCCTATATTGGCTAAAACAGTATCACCTTCTGATCTTCCATGAAGCTTGTTAAATAATCTGAAATGCTCCACATCAATTGCCATCATACAATAGCAGTAATTTGGTGCTACGCTTTCTAAATATTCTTCTACCTGTTCATAGAAATTGTCATTCATTGGCAATCCCGTAAGTTTGTTCATTTCCATCTTTTTTATGTTTCCTCATCGGTATAAAGTGATAATGATAGGTCATAACAGACCACGTTTATCATATCATAAATTTATTTGTTTTCATGACTTCCACCATTTTTTCACACAATCATCTATTATTTGCCAAATTTCACGATAAAAGGAAGAAAAATGTCCTTCCTTTTTTCCTTGTCAAAAAATTTTTCTGTGCATCTTATTCGATTTGATTTTGGTAAAAAGACGACATTTCCCAACACTTTGCACGGACTATAATTTTATGTTTTTCCACCGATTATACAAGCGTGCCCGATTTGTTTCGCCGAGGAAAAACACTTATTGAAAACGCCTAACTTCCTCTAGGCGGATGCACTCGTATGTCTATTACATGCGGCGAAAAAACTCGGTCGAAGAAAAAGCGTTTCGCCCTCAAACAATTTTCGCCTGCATGCACATTTACTCGTCGCATCTGCCAAGAGGAACTAAGACGCTTCCCAAAGTGTTTTAACACTCGGCGAACAAATCGGGCACGCTTGTATCATCTTGGAAAAATATAAATCATCAAAATGTCCGTGCAAAGTGTTGAGGAAATGCCTGACTTTTTTCAGCCAAAAGAGCATAAGATGCACAGAAAAATTCTTTCTAACAAAAACAAAAAAGGAAGGGCATTTACCCTTCCAATTCTTCTAACATTTGTAACATTGTTTTGTGATATACCGGATGCATATGATAAGGCGCAATTTGAGCCATTGGTTTTAACACAAAAGCCCGATTTTTCATATCGCGATGCGGAATCAGTAGTGTCTTTGATCCATATACCAAATCATCATAGAACAAAATATCCAAGTCAAGTGTTCTTGGTCCCCAATGAATATCTCTGGTTCTTTCTGCTTCTGATTCAATCTTATTTAATACCATCAGCAGTTCTTCCGGCTCAAGAAGGGTTTCCACTTCCATGCAGGCATTTAAAAACTCCTCCTGTTCTACTCCTCCATATGGCTGTGTAACGATAAAATCCGACACGTTAACAACTTTGCATCCTCCTGTTGCATTCACACTTTCGATTCCCTGTCTTAAATAGGATGCACGGTTCCCCATATTGGAGCCAAGGGCAATAAACACTTTGTGCCAGCCTCTGGTTATCTTAATGCTGACTGTATCAAGAGGTAAACCGATTGGTGCCCATGGTTTTAAAACTTCCAGTTCGATTGTTCTCACCTTTTCAAACTTCATTAATAAATGGGCTGCTAAATGCTCTGCCGCTGCTTCTATGAGCTTAAAGGTATGCTCTTTCATATAGGCGTTGATTTCTTTACACACTTCTCCGTAGTGTACACTTTCCGAAAGTTCGTCATCCATTCCGGCACGACGTGCATCTACATGTAAAACGGCAGATACCGCGAATTTCTGTCCCAGTGCATTTTCCTCTTCAAATACTCCATGATTTCCAAATACAATCAGATTCTCAATACGAATTTCATCCATATCTTTTTCCTCCTGTTTTATCATAACTTATATTCTGAACTTGTTATCCTCTTAAAATTGCTTCCGTCATTTGAATAACCCGCGCATTTTCCTTAATGTCATGGACCCTGACAAAATTACATCCTGCCATCACTCCATAAACGGTTGTGGCAAGCGTTCCTTCTACTCTCTCATCTTTATCCACATCCAAAGTCAAACCAATTACGGATTTTCTGGATGTTGCCAAAAGAATCGGATAACCCAAGGCTTTTAAACGGTCGACATATTTTATTGCTGCCAGATTCTGTTCGTAGTTCTTTGCAAATCCGATTCCGGGATCTAATATGAGTTTTTCACTTTTAACGCCGGCATTCAACGCAATTCTAACAGACGCCAGTAAATCAGCTTTCATATCTTCCAGGAAATCATGATACAATGCTTCTTCCCGATTATGCATCAGGCAACATGTCACATCATATTTCGCAGCAATCTGTGCCATTTGTTCCTCTTTTTTAAAGCCCCAAACATCATTAATCATAACCGCGCCGGCTTTAATGGCCTCCTCCGCTGTTTTTGCCTTGTACGTATCGATCGATACAGGGATGTCAAAACGTTTCGTAATTGCCTCAATAATCGGTGCCGTACGTTCAATTTCTTCATCTGCACAAACCGGTGCAAAGCCCGGACGTGTAGACTCTCCTCCAACATCAATGATGTGGGCTCCCTCTTCTATCATCTGTGCCACCCGGTCAATGGCTTTTGGGGTATCGTTAAACTGGCCCCCATCGGAAAAAGAATCCGGAGTCACATTTAAAATTCCCATAATATATGTGTGATTGTCTGAAAATGTTTTGTTACCAATTTTCATTTTTTCTGTCCTTTATTGCGCCATATGGTCTGATTTCTGTTTTCATTATAACATAGTTTCTGTCGGATTGTTTTATTATTTGCCTTTTATCTACAGACTCTAATAAATAATTGTCTTTGTTTTTTTATCTTCTGACCAATTACAGTCTTTGTTAGCCGCACACATAAAACAATTTCTTGCTTTTTTGTCTGCCAGATAAAACAAGCTTTCCCGTGTAACAAGATTCCAATCCTGTGGCCTTGTCCGGTGACCACTGATTTCTGTTAATACAGCATGCATCAAATCCTTCGGGCATTGAATCTGTTCTAAAATTATAGTCGCAATTTCTACTCCGGCTTTTTCATGGGAAATACCGTTTGCATATTCCTGTCCTCTGCCGATATCATGCAACAGCCCGGACAGATAAATCATTTCTTTATCCATCCCCAACTCATTTTCCAGATTTATAATATATGCAATTCTGCACACATCCAACAAATGGCCAAAATCATGTTTACAAAAAAAACGTTCTTTTTCCACCTCTTTGATCTGTGTGAGGGTTTCTAAATACATCTTATTTTTAAGGAGTGCTTCCACATATTTCATAGTATGCCTCTCTTACTTCTGCCAAATACGACAAGGAGCCGAATGCAAGAATAATATCTTCTTCATCACTTGCATTTAGCGCATTGTATAGGGCCTCTTTCACGCTTTCACATGCCTTTACCCAAAAGATTTCTGCCTGTTGTACGTTCTGTTGTACATGCTGTTGTTCATTCTGTTGCTTCTTCTGTAGTTTCCTAATACGTTTCGCTGTTTCCGCCAGAATTTTTGCATCCAAACCTCTTTTATTATTCGGCGTCACACAATATGCTTCTGCTCCATAGGGCAGAATATATCTTAACATGGTCTCGTAATCTTTATCTTTTAATACCCCAATAATAAAGCGTATCTTTTTCCCTTTAAAAAAGGTTTCTATTGTCTTTGCAAGTTGCATTGCCGCATCCGCGTTATGGGCTCCGTCAAGAATAATTCTAGGCTTTTTGGAAAGACTCTCAAACCTTCCCGGCCAGCGGGTATTTTTGATTCCGAATAAAATATTTTCGGTATCAATCATTGTATTTTTTTCCGCCAACAGATTTAAAACCGTTCTTGCCAAGGTTACATTTTGAATTTGCACATAACCCGCAAGACTTGTTTCGATTTTTTCCCCTTCGAAAACACTTAAAGACATTCCATCCGGTGAAAAATCATAAACCTTGGTCTGTTCCGGGTCTGCAATGTATGCCGGTGCTTGTTTTTCTTTAGCTTCTGCCAACAGAACTTTTTCTGCCGGTTCTAATTGTTTTAACATCACAACCGGTACCTTTTCTTTTATAATACCTGCTTTAACGGATGCAATCTCTTCTAATGTCTCACCTAAAAAAGCCACATGATCAATGCTAATGGATGTAATCACACTGATTATCGGTTTTTTCACCACATTGGTAGCATCTGTTCTGCCGCCCATCCCGACTTCGATAATGCTGTAATCACACTTTTCTTCATAAAAGTACAAATATGCAGCTGCTGTTTCCACCTCAAAAATAGTGGGGTGCGGCAGGCCTTTTTGAACCATTCTCTCACAGGCATTTTTTACACTTTCGTAGATTTCCTGCAACCGTTTATCAGATATGTTTTCACCTTGAATCTGAAACATTTCTTCATATGCAAAAACAGCCGGCGAACTAAAACGGCCAACCTTTAATCCACAGGCCATTAGGGCATTTTGCAGTAAAATACCTGTTGAGCCCTTTCCATTCGTTCCCGCAATATGAATCACTTGCTGCTTTTCCTGTGGATTGCCCAGTTCTTCGCATAAATGCACAATAGACTCCATACCAAGTATGGAGCCTGAAAGTGATGTTTTATTAATAAACTCTTGCAATTGCTGTTTGTTCATTATTTCTTTGTTCCCTTTGAATCAATCTTGCCATAGTGCAAACGATACAATGCAATCTGTGCACCCTTACGTTCAACCACTAATTGCTCTCCGTCTTTCATCAGATGCGTAGCAATTAATTTATCTCCTGCAGAAACCTTCATTCCTCGTTTACCAACAGCTGTTTTCTTTTTCTCCGGCACTTCGCTTGCAGAAAATCTTAAGCGATATCCTTTTTCTGTTTCCATAACGATACTGTCGTCGTCATTTACGATTCCTACACAGGTTACTTCTTCTTTATCGTTTAACTTCGTTGCAGCGGTGGTTTTCTTTGCCACATCAAATTCGCTACCCGGTACTTTTTTCACCATACCGTCACTGCTTGCAAAGAAAATATACTTCGAGCCTAAATTAAGCATAGAGTTGACATAAACAATCTGCTCTTGTGCACTGCTGTAATTGCTGATGTTATCAATTGGTTTACCCTTGTCTCTGAATTTGCCGAACGGCACATCCAGGACTTTTGCCGTATGCATCTGTCCCTTATTGGTAAAAATACAAATCTTGCCGGTATTTAAGCAATTAATAACATACTTATTTTCTTCATGTGCTGCTTCTTTATTTCGCTCATAGGTTGCCAAATCAATCGTTTTACAGTATCCGAAACGATCCATAAGGAAGATCACTTCCTGTTCCTCAATTTTCTTCTCTTCAATCACGATTTCTTCTGCATTTTCGATAGAAGTTCTTCTTGGACGGGAATATTCCTTTCCGATTTCTTCTAATTCATCGATAATGAGCTTTGCCATTGCCATACGGCTACCTAAAATCTGCTCGTAACGGGCAATGTTTTTCAAAGTATTTTCATGATCCTTCATCAATGCTTCGATTTCAAGACCAATTAACTTTGCCAAACGCATATCTAAAATCGCATTTGCCTGATTTGGTGTAAAACGAAGTTGTTTTGCCTCTTTTTCGGATTCTTTGTGTTTAAATTTAATGTTCTTCGTCTCACCATTAATCAAACATTCCTTGGCATCCTGAACATTTTTACTGCCGCGAAGAATTTCGATAATTAAATCGATAACGTCGCAGGCTTTGATTAAACCTTCCTGGATTTCCTTCTTGTTCAGTTCTTTTTCCAATAAGTTGTTGTACTTTCTGGTATTTACTTCATATTGGAAGTTAACGTGATGACGGATAATTCCGTCTAATCCCAAGGTCTCAGGCTTGCCTTCACATACAGCAAGCATATTTACGCCAAAGGTATCTTCCAAACGGGTCTTTTTGTAAAGAAGATTCTTTAAATATTCAATATCCGCACCTTTACGAAGTTCAATCACAATACGGATTCCTTCTTTTGATGACTGGTTGGAAATATCAATAATATCATTTGTCTTCTTTGTTTCTACAAGATTGTAGACATCATTTAAGAATTTTCCGATGTTGGCACCAATCATGGTGTACGGAATCTCTGTAATAACGAGGCGTTCTTTTCCGCCTTTTTGTTTTTCTACTTCTACACGGCCACGAACCCTTAATTTTCCCACACCGGTCATGTAAATTTCCAGAAGTTCATCTTCATTTACAATAATACCGCCGGTTGGAAAATCCGGTCCTTTGATGTATTGCATCAATTCTTCTACGGTAATATCAGGATTCTTAATGTATGCCTTTACAGCTTCTACCACTTCTCCCAGGTTGTGAGGCGGGATACTGGTTGCCATACCAACGGCAATACCTTCGGCTCCGTTTAATAACAAGTTTGGAACGCGTACCGGCAATACGGTCGGTTCTTTTTCTGTTTCATCAAAATTCGGTCGGAAATCAACGACATTTTTATCAAGGTCTGCCAAAAATGCTTCCTGTGTGATTTTTTGCAAACGAGCCTCAGTATAACGCATTGCTGCCGCACCGTCTCCCTCGATGGAACCAAAGTTACCATGTCCGTCTACCAGTGGCAAACCTTTTTTAAAGTCCTGCGTCATAACAACTAAGGCTTCATAAATAGAGGAATCTCCGTGTGGGTGATATTTACCCATGGTATCACCCACGATACGGGCACTTTTTCTGTAAGGCTTATCGTAGCGGATACCTAACTCATACATATCATACAAAGTTCTTCTCTGAACCGGTTTTAAACCGTCACGAACATCCGGGAGTGCACGATCGATGATTACGCTCATGGCATAATCGATATAGGATTTCTGCATAACTTCCGAATATTCCGTACGAATAATCTGTTCTTGTAATTCCTTTCTCATGTGCTACTCCTTCTTAGAAATCTAATTCTGCTTCCAAAGCATTGTCGTGGATGAATTTTTTACGCGGTGCAACATCCGTTCCCATTAACATCTCGGTTACGTCAGACGCCATTCTTCCATCCTCAATTTCAACTAATTTTAAGATTCTGGTTTCCGGATTTAATGTGGTCTCCCATAACTGTTCTGCATCCATTTCGCCCAAACCTTTATATCTCTGTAACGTAAAATTGCCTTTATGCGTCTTGCGGTATTTTTCCAAAGCAGCATCATCATACAGGTACTCTTCTTCCCCTTTGCTTGGGATTGCTTTATAAAGAGGCGGCATTGCAATATAAACATGTCCCTCTAAGATAAGTTCCGGCATAAAACGATAGAATAACGTTAATAACAAGGTTGAAATATGGGCACCGTCCACATCGGCATCGGCCATAATAATAATCTTGTCATATCTTAATTTTGTAATATCAAAGTCATTGCCGTATCCTTCGGAAAAGCCGCATCCAAATGCATTAATCATCGTTTTTATTTCTGCATTTGCAAGTACTTTATCAATGGTTGCCTTTTCAACGTTAAGAATTTTTCCTCGGATTGGTAAAATCGCCTGGTACATTCTGTTACGCGCTGATTTCGCTGAGCCACCCGCAGAATCTCCTTCTACGATAAAAATCTCACATTGGCTGGCATCTCTGCTTTCACAGTTTGCAAGCTTTCCGTTTGAGTCAAAAGAGAATTTCTGCTTGGTAAGCAGGTTTGTTTTTGCTTTTTCCTCTGTTTTACGGATTTTGGCTGCTTTTTCTGCCTGTCCGATAACGGCTTTTAAGCTTTCTAAGTTGCGGTCAAAATATAACTCTATTTCATCACCGGTAACCTTACCTGCAATTCTTGCAGCATCTTGATTATCAAGCTTTGTTTTTGTCTGACCTTCAAATCGCGGGTCCGGATGCTTCATGGAAATAACAGCAGTCATTCCGTTACGAACATCTGCACCGGTGAAATTCTGGTCTTTTTCCTTTAAGATGCCCAATTGTCTGGCATAGTTATTAATAACCGTTGTAAATGTGGTCTTAAATCCGGTAATATGAGTACCGCCTTCTGCATTGTAAATGTTGTTACAGAAGCCTAAAATCGTTTCTTTAAACTCATTGGTATACTGGAATGCTACTTCAATTTCAATGCCTTCTGCCTGACCTTTAAAGAATACTACATCGTGAACTGCTTCGCTGTTTTTGTTTAATTCTTCAACAAATCCAATAATTCCGCGCTCTTCGTGATAAACCACCTCAACCGGCTTATCTCCTCTCAAATCCTTAAATACAATGGTCAGATTCGGATTTAAGTAAGCTGTTTCGTGAAGTCTGCTTTGTACATCTTCTGCATGAAATCTGGTTTTTTCAAAGATTTCCGGGTCCGGTAGGAAATTAATGATGGTTCCCGTTTCTTTTGTCTTTCCAACCGTTGGAAGCAATCCTTTTTCCAATTCAATAACAGGCGTGCCTCTTTCATAACGGTCGTGATGAATCAATCCGCCAAGTTTAATTTTAACATCTAAATAAGTAGACAAGGCATTTACAACGGAAGAACCAACGCCATGCAAACCACCACTGGTCTTATATGCCGCGTTATCAAACTTACCGCCCGCATGTAAAGTTGTAAATACTACTCGTTCCGCAGATACACCCTTTTCATGCATACCAACCGGAATACCTCGTCCGTTATCCTCTACGGTACATGATCCATCCGCTTCTAAAGTAACCCATATCGTATCGCAATGTCCGGCCAAATGCTCGTCCACTGAGTTATCTACAATTTCGTATATTAAGTGATGCAGGCCCTTTCTGGTAACGCTACCGATGTACATACCCGGTCGCTTACGAACTGCCTCCAATCCTTCAAGTATAGCAATACTACTGGCATCATAAGTGGTATTCTTTGCCATTATGAAACTCCTCCTTATTCATTAGCCCTCGTTCTAATTTCGAGCATACTATCTCACTATCATCTTTTAGGATACCACAAGTTCTTGTTATTGGCAAAAGTTTTTTTGGTAAATGTTGTAATTTGCATCTTTTTATTCGTAATATTCCAAGCCTATCTTCTGCGTTGGGCTGACGGACTTCCTTTTGTTTTGCAGCACCCACCCCCTCGCAGGCGGCTGGGCTGACGGACTTCCTTTTGCGTAAAAAGGCCAATAATTTCTGATTTCCGGGCAGTTTTTCTTGTAAAAACTTCTTCAGCCCAAAAAACGGACCTTTTTGGGGCTGAAGCGAATTCACTATGCCTCTACAAACCAATAATATACTGTTTTGATTAATTTCAGCCATTTCTTTGGGCTTTTATAAAACAACAGACCCTCTGAGCCCATGCCAGTCGCATTCTTGTCCTTTTTATATAAAAACATTTAACTCAGCCCAAACTCGAAGCAATCCTTATATCTTAGATTCTATTCACTCATCAATTCATTTGTTAATTCAATAAAAATTCCTTAATTCGATTCTCTATTGTCGTATAATCTAACGGATGTTCTTTTGTTTCTGTTGTAACAATTAAATTTATTCCCATAACCCATCCGGCATCATTGTATTTTTTTAACTTTTTGTATGTTTCAGTATAATAATTCAGTTCTGACATCATTCCACAATGCTCCCACAGAAGTACATTTCCGGTTCGCGGATGAATAATTGTAAAATCCGGAAAAACCTTTTCATTTCTAAGCAAACAAGCGCATTCATAACGGAATGGAATACCATATTTTCTTAATATACTCACAATCATTGCCTCTGCCTTCGAACGCACCATTAACCCATCTCCTACATCATGAATCAAGTTTTCCGGTTGATAGGTGTTTTTTTCAAAATCTTCCTTCATCCATTGTCTCCACAGTTCTTCTTTTGGTTTTATGCATGTGCCTAACAAATCAACATAATCAGGATTTTCTAACAACTTCATATGATTATTTGAGGAAATACTTTTGTTATTTTCAAATTTCTTCAACATTCTTAATTCGTTTTCAAGGTCTTTTTTCATTGCTGCAAAATACTTTCTCTTTGCTAATTGTTGGGCAAACGCACGCTTCGACTTCGGTATGTACTCTCTTGCCCTGTTATTCGTATAGTACCATTTTACATACTTTCCGTTTTTATTACAGGATAATTCTCCATCAGGTAGCTTTCTTAACTCTTTTTCAATATTGGAAAGTTCCTTGATGATCCTCTTTTTTTCTTTGATTACTTCTTCGTATAACGTATTACTCATACCTCCCCTATGTCGTTTTTTTTTTAGGAATAATGCATTGAATGAATGCGTAGAATCTAAGATAGTATGATTTAATCACAGAATCTAAAAAATGTAAATAGTCTTTCCTTCCTATTGGGCTGTGAATGGCTCTGATTTATCGCAAGCCCAAATTCCTCGATTTGTTGGGCCGTTTCAATCGCACGGAAAACAAAAGCCCAAAAAAAGGCTCACTTTTGGGTCACGCATTGATTTCGAAGTTATATAGTCCAATAACTCGATATTTATTGATTAATCAGCGTATTTTTTGGCTTTTTCTTTAAAATGAGTGCTTAATAGCCCAAGCAATTAAAAATATTGGTTTTTTTCTCATTAAACCGCTCTATCCGCCCAGCCTTTTTTCCATATTGGATGGTTATTCAGTTAAATCTCCCTTCTAGCCCAAACAAAAAAAGCCCGCCTAAGCGGACTTTTCCTCGATGAATTCAAGCAAATCTTTCTGTTTTATCCTAATACACTGAAAAAGATATATGCCAATCCAAAGATAACGCATAAAAAGCCAATTACAACCAACATCGGTTTAAACATCATTCTTACTGCCATCCAATATGTATTCCAGATATCTTTCGGGCTGGAAGAGGTTGATTTGGCAGAGAATTTTCTTCCGTAATCTAAGAAGGACATATCTGCAATTGTACGGCCGTCATCATAATATTTGACTTTTTCTTTCTTTTTATCATTCTTATTAACAACGCCATTCTTAGCCTTGTCGTTCTTAGCCTGATTCTGTTTGACTTTGTTTTGTTGAATCTTTTTATCTTTTTCCTGTTTCATTATCTTTCCCTTTAGCTAATATGAGGGGATATTTTCTTTGTGAAAACATCCTCTCATATTTTAAATACTGTCTTTTAATTTCCTTCAAGAAGGTGACATGCTGCGCAATGTCCGTTCTCGTATTCTTTGTATTCCGGAGTAACTTCTTTACAAATATCCTTTGCATAAGGACAACGTGTATGGAAGCGGCATCCCTTTGGTGGGTTAGCCGGTGAAGGAATATCTCCGTTTAATACGATTCGATTCATCTTGATATCCGGATCCGGATACGGAATCGCGGAGAACAATGCTTTGGTATATGGATGCAACGGATTACTGAAGATATCTTCTTTATTTCCGAATTCAACCATAGAACCAAGATACATTACACCAATCTTATCTGAAATAAACTTAACAACGGACAAGTCATGTGAAATGAATACATATGCTAAGTTCAAATCAGCCTGTAACTTATTTAATAAGTTAATAATCTGTGCCTGAATGGATACGTCAAGAGCAGATACCGGCTCGTCACAAATAACAAGGCTTGGATTTACAGAAAGGGCTCTTGCAATACAGATTCTCTGACGCTGTCCGCCGGAGAATTCATGCGGATATCTTTCGTAATAATAATCACGCAAACCGCATTTATCCATTAAATCTAAAACATAATCTTTTACCTGATCCTTTGGAACAATGTTATGTACTTCAACCGGTTCCGATAAGATTCCGCCCACGGTACTTCTTGGTGGAAGTGATGAATACGGATCCTGGAAAATGATCTGCATTTTCTTACGGATTTCACGCATCTGTGCGGACTTGAAGTTGGTAATGTCCTGTCCTTCAAAAATAATCTGACCGCTTGTCGGCTGATGCAATTTTAAAATTGCACGTCCCAAAGTTGTCTTACCACATCCGGATTCACCTACGATACCCAGGGTTTCACCTGCTTTTAACTTAAAAGAAACGTTATCAACAGCGATTAACTCCTGTGTCACTTTACCGGTAATGGTTTTCTTTAACGGGAAGCACTTTCTTAAGTTACGAACCTCTAATAATGCTTCCGGATCAAATGGTTCATTTGGAAGTATAATCTTATCATTAGCCATTGTTCTGACCCTCTTCGTACAAGTGGCAGGATACATAATGTGTCGGGCTTACCTGAATCATTTCAGGGTAATCTCCGGAACACTTATTTACGCACTGTGCACATCTTTCTTTAAAGTAACAGTGGTTCGGCATATTGATAGGGTTTGGAACATTACCAGGAATGTTGTATAATGTCTCACTATCAGAATCCAGTGTGGGTTTGGATTTCTGCAAGCCGATGGTATATGGATGTAAAGGGTTGTGGAAAATTTCATCCACCGTTCCTTTTTCAATAACACGTCCGGCATACATAACCACTACGTAATCGGCCATTTCTGCAATGATACCCAAGTCATGAGTAATTAACATAATAGAGCCGTCAATCTTTGTCTTTAAGTCGCGAAGCAAATCCAAAATCTGAGCCTGAATAGTTACGTCAAGCGCTGTCGTCGGTTCATCTGCAATAATCAATCTAGGATTGCTTGCAAGTGCCATAGCAATCATAACACGCTGACGCATACCACCGGAAAGTTCGTGTGGGAATGCTTTGTATACACGCTCAGGCATTGCGATACCAACCAAGTTTAGCATCTCGATGGACTTTGCTTTCGCCATTTCCTTTGTAGCATTCGGTTTATGAATAAAGGTAACTTCGTCTAACTGCTGTCCAATGGTAAAAATTGGATTTAAGGAAGTCATTGGTTCCTGGAAAATCATTGCTATCTGATCCCCGCGAATCTTATGAATATCGCGAATTGGCATTTTTGCAATGTCATAAACCTTTTCATTCTTTTCAATTATCGGATTTCCGGCATCATCCTTCTTTCCTGTTTCAATTTCTTCTAAAGCCTTGAAACGGATTTCTCCGGAATAAATCTGTCCGGTAGGACCTTGTAAAAGTCTCATAACCGACATACTGGTAACGGACTTACCGCAACCGGATTCGCCTACAATACCGATGGTCATATTCTTTGGCACATCAAAAGATACACCATTAACCGCTTTTACAACACCCTGCTCTGTAAAAAAGTAAGTATGTAAATTATCGATTTCAAGAATGTTTTCCTCATTTTTCATCTGTGTTAAATACTCAGATTCATCTGCTTTACGGTTCTTGTAAGCTTCTAATTTTTTCATTACCTTCGCATTTTCTTTTACGATGGCGCGTATCTCTTTACCTGAGAGATAATTCTTATTCGTTTTCTTTTCTTTCTTTTCACTCATAATCTTATCTCCTTGCCTTCGGGTCAAGTGCATCTCGCAAACCATCACCTACGAAGTTGAAACCTAATACTGCAATAACAATACAAATACCGGCTGGTACCCAAAGTAATAATTCACTAATGGTATCCGGATCTGAATTAATTACGTTAATCATTGTTCCCCATGCCACATATGGAGCCTGCACACCAAGACCTAAATAAGACAAGGTTGCTTCATAAAGAATCATACTACCAAGGCTTAAACTCATCTGTACGATTAACTGTGGCATAACATTTGGAACCAAGTGCTTGAATATTTTTCTAGGTGTGGAATATCCCATTGCTTCTGCTGCTACCATGTATTCCTGTTCACGAAGGGAAAGAATCTGTCCTCTAACAAGACGTGCCGTTCCCGGCCATGAAATAAAAGTTAAAAACAGCATCAGCAAGTAAATTCTGCTTTGGGATACAATCACTCCGCCTTTAATCCAGCCATCTAAAACCTGACCTACAATAAGCAAAATCGGCACACCCGGCAAACAAATCAATACATCACAAATTCTCATGACGATGTTGTCAATAGCACCACCAAAATATCCGGCAACACCACCCAATATAACACCTAATACCGTGATCAAAAACACTGCCATAAAACTTACAATCAAAGAAATTCTTCCGGCGTACATTAATCTGGCCAGGATATCATATCCTTCTTTATCTGTCCCTAATGGGTGCTCTGCACTTATTCCTGCAAATACATTATATTCTTTTGCAGTTTCAGTCGTCTGTTTAATGGTATATTCAATCCCATCTACAACATATGTTGTTTCAGATTTTGCATATGAAACGCTTCCGCTTGCATCAAGGTCTGTTTCCCCCCATCTGTCATAAACCAATGGCCCAAGAAAACTAAATGCAAACATTCCAAGCACCATAATCAAACCTACAATACTCAGTTTAGAACGAAAAAACCTACGGACAACCATTCTGGTTGGGGACATAAGTTTCAAGTTCTTATCCAGAGGCTCGTCATTTTCTAATACTTCAGTCACTGCTTCTTCTGCATCATTATTGGTTGTATCCAATACATCTTCAATCTTTGTATTTTCTTCCATGACTGCGCCTCCTTTACTCTAATTTAACACGTGGGTCTACCAAACCATACATAAGGTCTGCCAACAAAATGCCCAGAACACTTAAAACTGCCAAAAACATGTTGTATCCCATAATGAATGGAATGTCACCACTTTGCATTGCATCCAATGCGACATTACCAATACCTGGCAAGTCAAAAACCTGCTCCGTAATAATTGCACCGGAGAACAATGACGGTAATAATCCTGCCAAAGAAGTTACTAATGGAATTAATGTGTTGCGGAAAGCATGTTTATTAATAACAACCTTTTCCGGCAAACCTTTTGCCCTAGCTGTACGAATGTAATCTGAACTCATAACTTCTAACATATTTGTTCTGGTCATTCGCATTCTTGCACCAATACTTAAAATTACAATTGTTAAGATCGGTAATACAGCATGACTTGCATAGTCTAAAATCATTGAAATTCCAGAAGTCGCAATGCCTGTTGACGATGCGATACCGGATGTTGGAAACCATCCTAGTTGCACGGCAAAAAAGTTCTTTAACATATTACCAAAGAAGAATGATGGTAACGAAATACCAATCATAACTAGAATGGTAACAATATAATCTCGAATGCTATACTGATGAATTGCCGCGGTAATACCGAGTGGAATCGCTATTAAAAACTCGAAAAAGGTTGCAACAAGGGCCACCCAGAAGGATACGCCCATGTTATCAACTATTTTTTTTGCTACCGGAGTATTATCTATAAAGCTTTTGCCGAGATCAAAACGTAACAGACCGCTAACCCAGTTTGTGTATCCCTTTAAGATACCTTTAAAACTGTCATCACCAAGTCCATATGTTTCATTCATTACATCAATCATTTCCTGACTTACCGTACTGCCGCTGCCTTGTAACGCAGTAATTTTATCCTGCACGAAATCAGCAGGCATCAAGCGAAGCAAGAAATAAATAATCATTGATACACACAAGAGAATAAACACAGACATGCATAATCTCTTAATAATATATTTAATCATATAGCGCTCCTATCCTATTCAGCGAACTCAACTTCCCAAATACGATCCAATGGGGATGAATAAGGATTCATCTCTTCATCAGATGGAAGGCTATCCTTGTTGATTATATTTGCATTAAATGCATAAAGTACACTTCTCTGGTATACAGGAAGTTCAATTGCAAGATCAAGGATATATCCCATAGCTTCTTCGTATAAATCAGCACGTTCAGATTTATTATTTGTTTCACGTGCATCGTCAATCAAATCACTAAGGTTATTTAAAATTTTCTTTTCTTCACTTGTACCACTTGTCTTTAAGTGATTATATCCCCATGCCAAGGTACTGGAAGCTGTAGAATCTTTATGATATACCTGATAAAGGTCTGGATCTAAAGCGGAAGACCATGCAGCAGCCCATACTTCAAGGGAACCTGTGTTAATCTTTGTAAGTGCCTGAGTATCACATACTACTTCAACACTCCATCCTAATTCATTTAAAAGTGCAGCTGCATCTCTAAATACTAAATATGTTGGATGTTCTGTCAAAGAAGAACCTGCAATTGTGAAGGTAACCTTTAATTCACTATCTCCCTCACTTACGCCTGCCTGCTGCATATAATACTCAATATTTGCAATTGCAGCATCTTTATTCCATGTACCTGTCTGTGGATAATCATGTCCATTATCTGTAGCTGCTTCTCCGTCCGGATAAGCCCAGCTTACTTTTGACATTGGCCAGTAAATCTGTGATGCTGTACCAGGACGATAATAACTGGTAACCGCTAAAGATGTGTTCATTGCACACATAATTGCTTTACGAAGGTTAATATCCTGAATCTTTGCTGCATTTACACCAATATAACCATATCCTAACTGGTCTTCAATTAATGTTTCAATTCCTTTGGATTCTAACTGTTCTAACTTTTCATAGTTTGCGTTTGTAAGAGATGGAGAAACATAATGCACTTCTCCACTTTCTAATGCTGCAATCGCATTGTTGGAGCTAATAACTTTATATCTTACTAAATTAATTTTAGCGTTTTCAATACCTTCTCCTGTTGTGTGGAAATTGGTATTTGCTTTAAAGTATACTGTGTTGTCTGCAAAGAACTGTGTTTCACCAGGATTGTCATTGCTCTGAACATCAGTTACTTTATATGGTCCTGCTCCCATTGGAAGTTTGGTATTTCTGTAACTCTTAATTACATCAGACATAAAACCGTAGTCTGCATATTCAACACCAAACTGATTATTTTCAATATCTACACCTACGGAACTTCCTTCACCATAATAGTGCTGAGGTGCTACAGAAACTGCAAAGTTCCAAATTGCTTTCGGGTCAATTCCGTTAATTGTAATCTGTAACACATCATATTCTGCTGTATTTGTAACAGTTCCATCTTCGTTATGACCGGATGCTACAGTATAATCAGTTCCGTTAACATTAATAGTGCTTCCTGCTTTATCAGTATGACCTAAAGAAACAATACCGGAAATATTAGGAACTACTAAACTACCGTCATCTTTTACATTTTCACGAAGGATAACTTCTTTTGCCTTTGCAACATATTCATTAGTAATAGTTGAACCACAAGCCCAATATAAAAGAATAATATCTAATTCTCTCTTAATCTTATCCTCGTAAACATAGTCAATTGCTTTCTCTTTGCTATCGATAGAATCCGGATAAGACTTTGTTAAGCTCTTAATCTGTGTTCTGTCAATCTTATTATCTTCACCTAAAGCATATTCAACTTCAACATAACCTTCTGTAAACATAAAGCAGAACACTTCATCCTGGAATTCTGCAAAACTAGAATATGGCTCGTCCTTATATGACTCCTGTGCACTCTCGTAATCTGTGCCTAATTCTTTTTTGAACAATTCCAATGCATAGTCATAATCAGCCAAAAGCTCTTTGTAAGATACAGAGTCTTTATCATTAGAGATGGCTTCTTTATAACCTTTACTTAAAGTATGTGCTGTAATTGCTGCCTTCATTGTTTCATAAGAAACTTCTTTTGTAGAAGATTTCTTTAACTCTGCCTTGAAAAGATTAATTAATTCCTGCTTTCTGTTATTTGCTCTGTTTGCTGCCTGAGTAGCAATTCTATCATCGCTGTCGTCAGAAGAGGAACCAATGGTCTGTGTTCTGTACTCGGATAAACCTACAATGTCAGTAGAATAAAGAGTAGAAGAACCTGTATAAACCGGATCAAGATATACATAGTAGTTAAACAAAACATCTTCCATAGTTAATGGATGTCCGTCAGAGAATAAAATTCCGTTTTTCAAAACAAAAGTATAGGTTGTTGTTCCATCAGAATTTTCTTTCACATCATAATCTTTTACTACTACTGCATGATCTTCACCATATGCAACTTCAACTTCTCCATTCACATATTCAGAACCTAACATTCCAATCTGTGTCATAGAAACAATTGTACCATCTGCTGCTGATGTGGAGTAGAATGGGTTAAATAAACCATCCGGTTTTTCTGTCATAATAACAAATACATCACTCTTTGCCTTGTCTTTTCCACATCCGGTAAAAGCAGTTAATGAGCCGATGCACATTGTTACACATAACAATAATGCTATCAATCTTTTTTTCATCTTTTTTCTCCTTTTCCTTGTTGTTTAAAATTATTTATTCCAGAAATTCCAATTTTACTTTATTATCTTCAATGGTAACACGAAGGTTTTCTGTATTATCACCGATCACCTCATAGGACACGTCTGCCTGTTCAAACACATCCTCATTTCCATCACCACAAAGTAAACCAATGGAATAATCTTCATAGGCAAAATAACTTTCCGAATCAATTTGTAAAACACCTGATACAATTTCAATACCGCTTATGTTTGCATCAGCAGAAATATTTCCGGCAAACAAACCTAAACATGCTCCAGGTACACGTGCACCGGCACTAATTGTAAAAGTAAGATTTTCAAATACAATGTCGGTAACACTTGCTGTTTTCGTAAGATTTCCGAAAAGCCCTGCATACATCTTAGAATTGTTTGTCTGCTCAATTGTAATATTGGAAAGTTTATGACCGTTACCTTTTACAGTTCCTGTAAAGTCACCATATACAAAAGCATTTGGCCATGTTACATCTGTAAAGTCAAGGTCTGCAAAAATCTCATAACAACCATCAACATTAACATTCTTTATAAATTGTTCAACGGTATAAATACGATACCACTCGCCTTCTAACATATCGGCGTAAACTTTTACAACGGTACCCTCTGCTGTTCCTGTTTCGTAATTAACAACTCCCGGATGATGAAAGGCTCCTTCCGTAACAGCATTTTTACCATCAGCATCCCAATAGATACCATTATAGGTAGAACCATCTATTTTTGGGAAATCGTTTAAGACAACCGTTCCGGTTTCTTCACTCCAGGTTGGCACTTCAATCTGAGAATCCAATGTAGGATTTACATTCATGGTGGTTAAAATCTCACCGGTTTGTAAAGAATAAATTTCCACCTGGAACAATGGAATCCACGCAGCATACAAAACCAACTCAGGGGTAGTCGATGTATACTTGTCATCTTTCTTCACACTTAAACGATCAGATTCAAAATCCCATTTATTACTGTATTCGTAAATTGGATTCCCCTGTTCATCGACTCCGGTCTGTGTGCGGTTTTCATACCAACCGGCGAAAAAGTATCCGCTTCTCTGTGCTGTAAACCCGTCATTTTTTCTACTTTCATGGTCAGGCGTTATGAGTGGAATATTTACATTTCCGTTTGCATCTGCCTGCATCTCAGAAATATTGTAGGAGTCAACAATCGTACTAACATTCTCAGCGAACAACCCACCATTAGCGTCATATTTGACGCTAACGGTATAGTTTTCTTTGTCGTACATTTGGTACGGAGTCTTTTTACATCCGGTTGCAACAGAAACAGTCCCTACTATTAACATAGCGAGTAATAACAATTTAGTTTTCATTTTCATTTCCCTCTTCTGTCTGTGCAACTTCCTTTGTTGCTTCAGATTCATCTGTTGCTTTGTCTTTTTTCTTAAAAAGATCTTTACATGTTGCAAATACTTTTTTGAACCACTCAGCGACGGACTTCATCAGATTTTTGAAATTCTGCGGGAAGTTCTTCAGTGCTTCTTTTGCTTTTGCAGGTAAATTTTTAAATGCTTCTTTCGTTTTTGCAGGGAAGTTCTTAATCGCTTCTTTTGTTTCTTCCTTTGTCCAGAACTCTTTGATGTTCTTTCTGTAGGAATAGCAAACAATTGCAATTAATACAACCAAGGTTAAGATTACAAATCCTGCAATCTCTTTTGAGTAATCCTCAAGGATTTCACCGATTGTTTCTTCTCCCGGAGCCAAAGATGCAATTTTTTGTTCTGCAGAAACTAACTTGGAATAGTTGGAAACAAGTGCTAACTGTTCGTAGTTGCTAATCTTGTTATAAGCTGCACGAGCCGCTTCAACGATTGCCTTGTCTGCATAAGTTAATTTTTCCGGAATTGCTTTAATTGCTTTAATTGCTGCAACCGTTGTGTCATCCGGAGCTGCCGGTCCGTCAATTGCAAGGTCGAAATACTGATTCATAATGAAAGAATCATATTTCTGTCCGTTTACCGGACGAACCATAATTAATTTGTTTTCTACGTTGCCAACATAATCCACAAAGTTTGCGCCATAGAATACGTTGGAATACATTCCGCCGGTTGCGTTCCACATAAAGTATGGAATTAATCCGGTACCATTAATCTGCACTTCATTTCCTGCAAAATCAGTATATGTTCCGTAATCTCCGGAACCCGGAATGTTCTCATATGTATCATAGTAAGATGGGTCAAATTCTTCTTCCATAATCGGAACATCATAACTTCCGAACACCACAATTTCCAGGTTGTCACAGTCAAAGAATGCTTTGTGACCAATGGAGGTTGTCTGGTATGGCATTGTTACAATCTTTACATCTGTTCCGGCAAAAGCGAAGGAAGAAATTCTTACGGTATCTTCGTAAATCTTTACATCTTCTACTTCTTCTCCTGCATAAATGATTAATTCCCAACCAAACGGAACTTTGGAGTAAAGTGAACCATCAATTACTTTAACACTGTCTGTAATATCAAATGTATAAATTGTACTTGTTACTTCTTTATCATCTACTTCTTCTGTTACTTCTTTAGAGAATGGAGCGAGGATACACATTGCAAATGGGTTGTCGCCAACATATTCTAAGTTTTCACCTAAGATTACCTCAAATGGTGTGTAGTCTTCTTTTAAGAATGCCTGATCATCAATTCTTTCTGCTGCTGTCAAATCAACTTCTGTTAATGCTGTATACGCATAAGCGTAAGCACCAATGTTCTTGGATGCAGAAATATTTGTTACAGTAGCAAGCATCGGACAATAAGCAAATGCGCCTTCTTCTGTATCTGTTCCTTCCGGATTCAAGGTTACATTTGTAAGATTCTGGTTTGATACAAATGCATATTTATCAACAACTTCTGCTGCGGATAAATCAACATTTACAAGTCCGCATTCCATAAATGCGTACTGTTCTACTTCTGTAACAGAAGAAAGATTAACGTTTGTCAACTTAATGTTGCCTGCAAATGCATATTCCGGAATGACTGTTAATTCACTTCCTAAAACAACATCTGTTAATTCTCTACAGTAAGAAAATGCATGCGCACCAATACTTGTTGCAGATGATAAATCAATGCTTTCAAGACTTGGAGCATGATGTGTATACATATACTGACCATCTTTGCTTACCGCTGCAAATGCCATGCTGTCATCGTAGCAGATGTAGTATACATCACCGGAGAATGCATATTCGCCAATAGATGTCACTTTAGAAAGATCAATATATTTAAGGCTTGTAGCATTGTAGAATGCCATATCGCCGATTTCCGCATTTTCTCCCAAGGTTACGGTTTCAAGACTTGCCGCATAAGCAAATGCATTATTTCCGATAACTGCATTATTTCCAATAGTTAAGGAAGTTAAATTGGTGGCAAAATCATAATAGTAATATCTCGTACCATCTTCTGTATAGTAATTTGCACTGAAGCATTCATCCTTATCGGTTGCAAATGCATAGTCACCAATTACAACATCATTTCCAATCACAACGGATTGAAGTTCCAAACACTGACTAAAGATACCCTCCGGCAATACAATATTATCCGGAATATCTACAGAAGTGATATCTGTATATGCAAATGCATATTTTCCAAGGTACATATCTTCTGTAAATACAGGAACTTCTGTAATAGAAGTTTCAAAGAACGCATAATCACCAATGTATGTAAGTTCACCAAGTGTTACACTTAACAATTCATCATTGGAAGCAAATGCATACGCACCTAACTTGGTTACATTTGGTAATACAATGTGTGTAATTTCTTTATTGTGTGAGAATGCACCATCTGCAAGTTCAGATACTTCATATCCGCCAATGTTTTCAGCGCTGAATTCTCCTTCTTCCAATGGAGAAACTGCAATTAATTTCTCGCCGTTTGCAGAAACAATATAATCTGCTGTCTGCGCCTTAAATGCAAGGTTTCCGCTTTCCACTACAAACTGGGAAATATTGGTTTCTCTAAATGCAAATTCGCCGATTTCGTTTACGTCTTTACCGATTGTAACTTTTTCCATATTGTCACACTGGTAGAACATACCTTCCGGTAAAACCGATGAATTTACATAAAATTCTGTCAAGGATTTACATCCTGTAAATGCATATGTACCATATTTTACTTTATCTGAGCCAATGGTAACATCACTTAATTCTTTACATCCGGCAAAAGCATAATTACCAATGGAAAGAATTCTGTCAGAAAGAACAATACCTTCTAACTTTGTATTACCTGCAAACGCATAGTCGGAAATCACACAAAGATTCGGGAATTCTAAGGTTCCTTTCAATGCGCAGTTTTCAAATGCGTTCTGGCTGATAATAAACACGTTATTTTCACCACTGAAAGTGATTTTTGACAAGGAAACACAGTTTACAAACGCGCCATATTCAATGGATTCCAAAGTAGATGGTAATACTACTTCTTCCAGGGCAACAAGGTTTGCAAAAGCATATGCATCAATCTTCTTTACGCCTTCCGGAATAATTACTTTTGTAATTGTGCTATCGCCGATATACCACTGCTTGGAGGTTTCTCTGTCATCAAGTGCTAACTCTTCTTCTGTTTTTGCAACATAATCAAAGTTAGAGAACGCAAAACTACCAATTGTTGTTATTTTCAAGTCGGTTGGAATGGTTACCAAACCACCGTTACCGTAATAATGACTCAAAGTAGCTCCGGTAGTTACATACGGATCTTTAACTTCTACGGAAATGGTTTCAGAGTAATAGGTACTTTCTCCATCCAATAACACACTGATTGTAACAGATGCATATCCTTCGCTGACTGCCGTAACGATACCGGACGGGCTTACGGATACAATACTGTCATTACTTGACTCAATGGAAATGGTTGTATCCTTTGGATAATATGCATCCAAGGTATATAACAAGGTTACGGCTTCTGATGGATACATGGATAAGTTAAAGTTTCCTTCAAAGAAGTTAGAACTTCCTGCGTCACCTAATTTCTTATCGCTACTGTTAAGCATGTAATATGCTTTCACAGTGTAGAAACCATCCAGTCTGAATACGTCTGCAACCGGCTTATCATATTCCATATAACCTTCGTCACCTTCTTTTAATACCGTCACGTCGAAGGTTATGCTCTTGTTGGTGGTCGGATCAGTAACTTTAATCGTTGCCTTACCGCTCTTAACTGCTACTAATTTGTTGTTAACAACACTAACTACACCTGCTCTTGAAGATGTAACTTCTAACAGTTCTGCCCACTCAGAGTTTGGAGTCACTACAGGCTCTAAAGAATATACTTCGTTCGGGCTTAAGGTCAATCCCTCATCTAATCCGTCAAAATAAAAATCTGTAAAGTTCTGTGGCAAACCGATTTCATATGTTGCATAGTTCAATGCATAGTCATATGTTGTGATAACGAATGAATTATCGTTAATTGCACCTTCCTTAATATCATAGATATAATCGGTAAGTTCAAAGGTAACAACCGTTGTTTCGTTTCTCTTAGAATAAATCGGTGTTAAAAACTGTTCAAACAACTTAATTTCAGGTACCGGATTGTCATTTTCATCGGTTCCCATTCCTACATAACCAAGCTGTGCTGCCATTGCGTAATGATTGTCATAAACGGAAACATCAGCATAAAGTCTGTTTTTCTTTAAGTTGCTGTCATATTCATAATAATATTCAACGTCGTAAATTGTTGGTGCCTCAATATCAATGTACAATGGGAATTCATATACATTCTTTGTATTTGTTTCAGCACCACCATCACGATAATCTACATAACCGGTAACTGTTACGGTTAATTCGGTGTTGTTCGGCAAATTATAATCCATTGTATCGAATTCAACTTCAACGTTTGCCGGATAAATCGATCCGCCGTCACCATAGGATTTACGTACATCATAGTCTGTAACTTCATACACAACTTCACCGGTTGTACTGTTTGTAATTACAATATCAATCTTCTGTGCATTACGTAACAAACCTGCCCAGATAAAACGTAAAGAATGAACGGTTCCTTCCTGATTCGATAATGCCATGAAGTCTTCTGTCGCAGCGATTACCATATCGTCCGGATCCTGAAGGAAATAATATGTACCAAGGTAGCTTACATAGTCTTCAGACAAACCGCCTACAAGACGTGTTGGGTAAGCATCTGCTTTGGTTTTATCTTCATCATCAATACCCATGTCTAATTCATCTGCATTGGTATCAAAATAGGTTAAGTCAAATAATGGAGCTTTTGTCCAGTCTCCGTAAAAAGCAAGATAAGGAACATTTAAATCGATGTCGGTACCTTTTTTTGCATCTAATGTAACGAAACCTTCTACATACATACCGTTTTCAAAAGAATCATCCAAGTATTTCTTGTCTGCATCACTAAGCGTAATCTTAACAGTTACTTCTGCGCTTTCGCCTGCATTAACTGTAACATCACCTTTTTTATGAGTTCCGCCATTTACGGAAATTACTTCGATAACTGCACCATCTAAGATGTATGCTTCTTCTGTAACAGTTGTTTCACCTGCATTGGTTAATGTTTCGCTAACGCCTTCTGTCATAACATAAGCACCAACGGTATAAGTCAAATCACTTCCGCCATAGTTGTTGATGGTAAAGGTAAGTTCATATACACCATTCTTGGACGGGTCGTCACCAAGTTCAATCTTGGTTTTGTCCATAACATTACCCTCTGCATCTTTTGTGGTAATGTATGCCGGAGTACCGATTGCATTATGAATGTTTGCCAAACCGGCACCCTGTTTACGAACTGCATATGGCGCACCATTTTTATTAAATGCTATATCTGCAGTAGACATTAATAAGGAATAAACAAAGGCTGTTGATTTCACATCATCCTTTGCAATTTCCGGGAAGTTCTCATTTACATACTGTTTTAATAAAAGAACCACACCTGCAAGGTTCGGACATGCCATGGATGTACCGGAAAGACGTTCATAACCACCACCGGTTACGGAAGATAAAATGCTTCCGCCGTGTCCTGTGATTTCAGGTTTAATCTGTAAATCCGGAGTCGGTCCCCAGGATGAGAAGTCTGAAATGAATGGACCCGCTGCCTGGCTACGGCTGATTACGATGGAACCTGTTGCATTTGCAGCAAGCATTTCACCATCGTCCTGTGAGATGGATACAACCGGCAATGTAGCATCGCCTACGTTCATCTTAATATCACCGGATACATTATTATAAATGATGAGTCCGGCCGCGCCCTGCTGCTGCGCAATAATTGCTTTTTCTTCGAATGTGTTGGAACCACGACGAACCAAAACAATTTTTCCGGTTACGTCAATTCCTGTATAGTCTGCAGTACGGCCAACACCAGGAATTGTGACATACTCCAAGGTTTTGGATTCTTCACTTCCTAAAATGCCGTCCAAAAAGTTATTTTCTTCACTGGAGCCATCGGTTGTTTCGATAAAGTAAATAACTTTTCCGTTATATGTAATATATGGTGTCTTAACACCTGCAATAGAAGCGACACATAATGCTCCCTTGTATGTAGATGGTGATCCGACTGTTCCGGTATCCGGGTTAGATGTTAAACCTAAGTTACCGTTTGCTTCGGAACCAAATGCAGAGCTGTAGCTGTTGGATGCTGCTACTACCAATCCGATTCCTGCCGCTCTGATTTTGTCATATACACCATTTAAAATTTCCTCGTCAGACTCGCGGGAGAAACCACAAGCTGTACCTAAGGACATATTAATAACGTCAACACCAAGGATTACACAGTCTTCCAATGCGGATAAAATCCAGGAAGCTACTGCGGTATCAACAACGTCGGAGAAGATTTTCATAGATACAAGCTGTGCATTTGGAGCAACACCTGTAATCGTATCATCTTTTCCCACGATAACACCAGAAACGTGTGTACCATGATTGTTATGGGTTGAATATACGTCTGCATCTTTGTCCGCATAGTCAAAACCAAACGGTACTTTTTCATTAATATATACATCATCAACAGTAAGTCCAAGCATCAATTCGCTTGCCACAGTATCATTTACCACTGCTGCAACTTCGTCATATGTAAGACCAAGGTTGTTTGATGTAAAATTGTCTACAGAAAATGCAGTATGATTAGAATCCAAACCGGTATCAAGAACTGCTACTACAAGGCCACTACCATCATACTTAACTCCGGATGTATCGAAAATACCTGTGTCATAAACAGATACTGCATTTTCAACAACGTCCGCCTGTGCTACCTTGTACACTTCACAAATCATAGCATCTTCGCCCTTATCCAGCACGACACATGTCTTTGCGAAATCACCGGCTTTGATAATAATTTCAAAACCTGTTAATAAGGTGGAATAGTCATCCCCTAATTCATACTTGATTCCAAGTTCATCAAGCTCAGCTAAAATCTCAGTTTTTCTTTCCTGAATATCAGCTTCAATTTCAGCAGCGTCTTCACTCTGTAAAGCATACTCCTTAAAGCTCATTGTCTTGTCAGTACCTTCATAAGCTTCCATGATGGTAATTACATCCAAAGTGATAATAACGGAGATTTCCTCGTCCTCATTAACACCTTCCGGAAGTTTAAACATTACAGAACTGTCCAAGAACTGTGAGTAGTCAACTTTCACTCCATCAAGCTTACCGATTGAAGATGCATGGTACTCTCCTGTTGTAGCCGAAAGTCTCGGCGCAGGAATAAATTCTACTACCATTGCAAAAATCAGTAAGAAGGATAAAGTTGCCTTCAAAAATCGTTTCAACACGTTTCTTTTCATCCTAATGTTACCTCTTTCTTGCTATTGATTCTCTACCTTGCCCAAAATACCACAAGGATACACTCATTCTACAATACATTGATATCCAATGCAAGCATTCTATTCAAAGTTTTGTATTTTTTTTCACATTTTTTTCTTTATTTCGTCATAATAATGTATTTTTTTTCATTAATATTGTTTTCCTTACATTTACTTTCATTTTCGATTATGTTATACTATGCAACGAACGAATTGAACTAGGAGGAAAACAAATGACAAACCAAAAAAACATGCTCCTTGTGCATATCTATAACATTGTATTCAGCATTGTTTTAGGTGTCGCAGGAATCTGCCTGATTGCAGGTTGTATTACCATTTACAACATGGGGGATCATCCATTCTCTCGTGAAATCGTAGCGGAAACCTTTTCCGGCATTGCAATTCCGATTTATATTTGTCTTGCCATGCTTGTAATCAGCATCGTACTTGAAGTAATCCTTCCAACTGTTGAAAAGAAGGGTAAGCCGCGTGTGGATTATAAAGGAATCTTAGGACGCTTATATCAGAACCGCAACCTGAATACCGCTCCGGAAGAATTGCGTAACCGCATTTTGAAAGTTCAGAAAAACAGAATGACCTTCTGCATTGCCCGCCTTTGCGTGTTGGTTATTTCCGGTATTGCATTTTTAATTTATGCATTGAATGGAAACAATTTCCACTCTACTGAGATTAACAACTCTATGGTCCGTGCAATGTGGATTATGATTCCGTGCCTTGTTGTATCTTTCGGTTTTGCAATTTTTACTGCCTATCACAACACAAATAAGTTTAAAGAAGAAATCGAACTAGCAAAGCAGATACCTACATCGGATGGTACCCCTGATGAAAAGAATTGTTGCTATACCTCACAGCAGATTGCGAAAATCGTAATTGTGGTTGCCAGCATATTTTTCATTGTTTATGGTTTCCTTGACGGCGGCACAACCTCCGTTATTACAAAAGCAATTAACATTTGTACAGAATGCATTGGATTGGGGTAAGTTATTATGAAGAGATTTTTACAAAAATTAAAAAATTTAATCCCTACAAAAAGAAGACTTGTTCAGCTTTACACCGCATTGCTGTTTAATGTGAACTTCAAGGGATTTATGACCGGAAATATTTTCCAGGGAAAGAAAGTTATTGAAGCATTAGGAAAAGAATATACTGTAGGAAGCAAAATGCTTTGCGCACCGGGTATTAACTGTTACTCCTGCCCGGGTGCAATCGCTGCTTGTCCGCTGGGTTCTTTACAAGGTTCCTTCGGCAACGGAAAAAGTGCAATCTTCTACGTTGGCGGCATTTTACTTCTATATAGCATTTTATTTGGTCGAATGCTTTGCGGTTGGTTTTGCCCATTTGGTTTTATCCAGGAACTCTTATTTAAAATCCGCACACCAAAAGTTAGAAAAAGTCCGGTTACAAGAGTTCTTTCCTATTTGAAATATGTAATACTTGTTTTCTTTGTATTTATTGTTCCGATTACATATGCATTAAGAGATATTCCGCTCCCGGCATTTTGTAAATTCATCTGTCCGGCAGGAACAATTGAAGGTGGTATCGTCCTTCTTTCAAATAAAATAAATGCAAGTTATTTTTCCATGTTAGGACCAATCTTTACATGGAAGTTTATGTTAATGGTTAGCATCATTATCGGAAGTATCTTTATCTTCCGTCTTTTCTGCCGATTCATCTGCCCGCTTGGTGCTTTGTACGGATTATTCAATAAGATTTCCGTATTTGGCGTAAAGGTTGAAGAATCCAAATGTACACACTGCAATATGTGTGTAAACCATTGTAAGGTAGATATCAAGACCGTTGGCGACCAGGAATGTATCAGCTGTGGCGAATGCGTAAATGTTTGTCCAACAAAAGCAATTTCCTTTAAGGGAACCGGTATCTTCCGCAAAGCTCCTGCTACTGATCTTCCTACCAGTGCAAATCAGGTAAATAAAGATTCCACAAAAACAGCACGTACCATTACGAGAGTTATTTCCACTGTATTGCTGTTAGGTCTTTTGATTGGTGCAGCGATTTATTATTGGAACTTAGAACCAAAGAGAAATTTACCGATTGGTAACGGAAATAATACTGTCGACACCGAGGTTGGCAATGAAGTCGGTGACAAATGCTACGGCTATGATCTTCCTATTCTTTCAGCCAACGGACCTACCGGTAATACCATCAACCCAAGCGAAACAGGAAAGATCACCATCATCAATTTCTGGGGAACATGGTGCACACCTTGTGTTAATGAACTTCCGTATTTTGATCAGATTGCAAGCGAATACACGGATGATGTTGTTGTTATCACAACCCACACTGCTTTAATTGCTGATACAGCTCCGGAATTCATCGGAAAATATTATGCTAATTCTAATTTGATATTTGCTCAGGACGGCGAAGAGGAAGCTTTCTACACCATGCTTGGCGGACGCGGAACCTATCCATATACCATCATTCTGGATGAAGACGGAATCGTCGTAGAAGTCATCTTCTCTTCTGTTGAATATGAAGATTTAAAAGAAGTTGTTGAGAGATTATTAAACGAATAATTGTTCTTTCACAAGATACAAAAGGAGCGTTTTTACAACGCTCCTTCTTTTTTATGTCTTGGTAAATATAATAACTTATGCCAGAATTTATACACAAGTACCATAAACAAATATTTGTTTTTTCTAAAAAATCCTTTATCCAAACTTCTGCTGCTTTGTAAGCCCTGATACCAATAGTATCTGTCTAGTGTGGTTATCTGTGCTTTGTCCTTCATGTTCTTATACAGCACCTTTTCCACCGTTTTAAACTGCTCTTTCTTTCTTGTGGCCGATAAAGCTCCCGGATGCTGGCGATAAGCGTAGAGATTCTCATTCAGATAACATACCTCAAATCGGTTAAATATTCTTAACCAATAATCATAATCTTCACAAAGGAATAAATCCGGTTCATAATCTCCAACGGTTTCATATACCTTTCTGGAGTACATAAAACATGCTCCCACAAAATTATAATGCCATATGGTGTTTTTAATTTCCCCAGGAGCTTCAACAACCATTGTTTCATTATCATTTTCATCAATAATCGTGTACTTCGCAAACACAAATTCTGCTTCGCCGGATTCTAACGCAGAAACCATTTTTTCCAAAGCATTCGGACGAAAATAATTATCATCGGAAGTCCAGGTAAGATAATCTCCTTTCGCTAATGAAAATCCCCTGTTTAAGGCTCTTGGCAACTTTAAATTTACTTCATTTTTATAATAGTGAACTCTCGAATCCTGCGCCTCGTATTCTCTGGCTATAGATGGACTTTGGTCCGTCGAACCATCATCAATAATCAACAATTCCCAATTCGCATACGTCTGGTTTAAACAGCTTTCGATACTGCAACGCAAATATTTTTCGCCGTTGTATACCGGAAGTACAATCGAAACCATTGGTCCATTACATTGTTTCATTCTATCCCTCATTCTTTTATAAATTAGTTTCCATTTTTATTTTTTTGTGCAAAAAGCATTTTTTTCATTTCATTCAGCAATGTGCGGTTCATACCTATTGCAAACACTATCACAACAACCATATGTGCCATATTCACCCAAAAAAGGTTCAGATAATAGATAAGCATTGAAACTGCAAACATGCCCGTAATGGATAATACCACGCTTCTCTTCACCCGGATTTTTGCGTACTTTTTAATATCAAAATATCGAATCAAAAATAACAAAGCATATGCAACTACAGAAGAAACGGAAGCCGCATACAAGCCGATATAACGAATCAGGCCTACGTTTACAAGCAAATTCACGGCAGCCGCAATCATGCTTGTTTTTGCAATTCCGCCGGTTTTTTTATATGCAATATACACAACACTAAAAATACCGATTACAGAGTAAATAAACGCTGACAACATATAAATCGGAATTTGATAATATGCCATTGTAAACTTATCATTAATCAACAGCGGGAACAGCAAGGATACAGCCGGAAGTGCAACGATACACACGCTGGCAAGAAACCGGAAAGACTGTTCTATAATATAGGAATAATATTCGTTACTATCCTTATCATAGCGATGCAATGCGGCACTTTCTGTCCATGTCAAATTAAAAATACTGTAAAAACTGGTGTATGTGTTTGAAAATTTTTGAGATACGGCTAATACTCCATTATGTGAAAGCCCCAGGAAACGATTTACAATTGTTTTATCACTGGTTCCAATAACCCACCAGCTCAAATAATTCGGAACCAAAGGCAATGAATAAACCAGCATTTCTTTTAATAGGTTTTTATCAAACCACTTCCATCTAATATCCCGCCAGGTTCGTCTGCGGCAAAACAAAAACACTGCCCCCAGAAAACTGGACAAAACTGCAGCTGTAAGAATACCATCTGCCCCCATTCCCAAGCCAAGTATGAGAAAAATGTTTAATCCGATGGCCACAACTGTCGTAAATAGTCCGCTGATAGCGTAACCATAATTATCACCGCAGCCACGGGTAAACTGCATTTGTAAATTATAACAAATAACTGCGATTACATTTAACCAAAGATATCCCAAATACGGGATAGAAATAAAATGTCGTACTACAAAGAACAGACCGGAAAATGTAATCATTTGTAGCATTCCAAAGAAAAACGTGGTAGAAGCTACTTTTCTTCGTTCATCGTCAGAGTTTCGTGCATCTACCATAAATCGAAACACTGCATCTTCAATTTGAACCAGTACAATCGTAACGACAAGCGTTACATAACTGGAAAAAAGGTCTGCAATACCATAATCTTCCGTAGAAAGCGCCGATGTATAAAAAGGGAGCAGAAAAAAAGATAAAAACTTGGTACTTGCTTTACCCACTGCCACAATCACAGTATTCTTTACCAGTTCTTTTCCCCTGCCCATCTATATCATCCTCTTTTCAACATTACTTCTGTCTCTACATTACAACGCAAAGCCTTATTTTGTAATTGATTCATAAACCGATAGATATTTATCTACAAACTGTTGATAATCAAATTTTTTTCTGTACGTTTCATATCCGGCCTCTTCCAGCTGTCTTCTTAACCGCATATCATACGTTAATTCAAGTATTTTTTCTGCAAAAGCTTCCGGCTTATCTTTTTCAACCAGCAAACCATTCACACCTTCTTCAACGATTTCGTTAATGCCGCCAATGTCACTTCCGATTATCGTTTTTCCTGCCATAAATACTTCTATTGGTGTCAACGGAAATCCTTCCCATCTGGATGGCATCACTACAAAATCCAACATTCTCACCCAGTCTACCACTTTAGACTGATAACCCATCATTAAAATTACATCCTGTAATCCAAATTCAGCGATCCATTCTTTCACCTGTTCGGCCAGTTCACCATCCCCTATAATAACACCCTTTATGCGTGCATCCTTTTCGTGAGCCAGCTGCATTGCCTTTATATAAACATCAATACCCTTTTGCTCCGAAAGGCGACCTATAATACCAACAAGAACGTCCTTTCCAATTTCAAACGGAGCCAGCATTGCCTCATCTACTTTTCCTTCTTGTTCTTGCATAACCGCATTGTATATTATTGTGATATTCTTTTTATTTACTTTAAAAAACTCCTCCAGATTTTTTTTGACATTTGCCCCTACTGCTACAATTGACGCCTGTTTGATGGAGTTTTTTGTCAAAAAACGCTTGTCGTAAAAAACATTATGAGCCGTATAAACAACCTTGAGTTTTGGAAATCTCATCTTTAACAGCCATCCATAAAAAGCTGCCATACGATGATGATTGTGAAGAATTGTGATTTTATCCTTTTTAATGATTTGTACCAGTGTTTGATAGGTCTTAAGGAGGCTCCAAATCCCCTTTTTCTCAAAATCATGGATTTCGTAATGTGAAATCCCCATCCGGTTGAGTTCCTTCACATATGCCCCACCACAAGACGCCACTGTAGTAAAAATATTCTTTTCCTTACATGCACAAACCAATTGAAAGACTACTTTTTCAGCGCCTCCCTGATCCATCGTTCTGGACAAATGTAAAATTCTCATCGTGTCGTTCAATCCTTCTTTTGAAACCTTACTTTATATACACTTTTTATAAATTTTATATTTCCTTTCAAGTACCGACCGGCCAATCTTTTCGGTTCCTGAAGCATGCGAAACAGCCATTCTAATCCGTATTTCTGCATCGGTTTCGGTGCTCTTGATATTTTCCCCGAGAGAACATCAAAACTGCCTCCTACGCCCATATACACGGCCTTAGAGCCACCTGTCTGGAAGTATTCAATCAAATACTCCTTTAATGGAGATGTAATTCCCACAAAAACAATCTGCGCATTTCCCTCACGAATGGTCTTTGATATTTCCGGCCATTCCTCTTTAGAAAAGTAGCCATTTCTGTAGCCGGATATCTGCAAATTGGGATATGTGGATTGCAAACGGGTAACCATGCTTTCTACAACCTCCTGCTTTGCGCCAAGAAAATAAACCTTATACCCCTTCATTTCTGAAATCCGCAAAAGTTCCTGCATAAGATCGATTCCGGCAACTCGCTCTTTCAACGGAGTTTTTAACACTTTAGAGGCCCAAATAACAGAGGCTCCATCGGCATTGATAATATCGCAACTATTCACGATTCTCCGTAAATCTTCATCGCTGTTTAATTCGTTGATTTTATCAGCATTAACACCCATCAAATGAAGCGGCTTTCTATTAATAATATACTTTTCCACCTCATCTACGGTTTCCTGCATAGTATAATTGTCAATAAATGTACCTAAAAGTTCAATTCTGCTCACTATAATTCCTGCCCTAACACATTTACTAAAATATCTGCAATTCGTTTACTTGCATATCCATCTCCATATGGATTTGCAATGGCACTCATCTTTTCATATTCATCCTTGTTAAGTAATTTTTCTATTTCCGAAAAAATAACTTCTTCATTGGTCCCAGTCAAACGTAACGTACCAGCTTTTACACCTTCCGGTCGTTCTGTTGTGTCTCTCATAACCAAAACCGGTTTGCCCAAAGATGGGGCCTCTTCTTGAATCCCTCCGCTATCCGTCAAAATCAAGTAGGATTTACTCATAAAATTGTGAAAATCCATTACATCTAATGGTTCAATGAGATGCACTCTATCATTATTGCCAAAAATCTCCTTTGCCAGTTCACGGACAATCGGATTCATATGCACAGGATAAAGAACTTTAATATCTTCATATTTTTTAACGATTCTATCAATTGCACGAAACATCCGGCGCATTGGTTCACCCAAATTCTCACGGCGATGTGCAGTCAGAAGAATCAGGCGATTTCCATTCGCCCAATCCAACTCCGAATGGGAATAATCCGAACGAACTGTATATCGTAAAGCATCGATAGCGGTATTACCCGTAACATATATATTTGCTTTTTGTTTTCCTTCACGCAAAAGATTTTCCTCTGCCATAGCTGTCGGTGCAAAGTGATAATTTGCAAGAATTCCGATGGCCTGACGGTTGAATTCTTCCGGATACGGGGACTGCAAATTATAAGTACGTAACCCTGCTTCAACATGTCCTACCGGAATTTGCTTATAAAAACAAGCCAATGCCATTGAAAAAGCTGTCGATGTATCACCATGAACCAAAACAATATCCGGTTTCTCTTTCTCCAAAACTTCAGATGCACAATTTAATATAAGCGTTGTAATATCAAACAATGTTTGTTTTTCCTTCATAATGGACAGATCATAATCCGCCTTTACCCGAAAAGCATTTAATACAACATCAAGCATTTGTCGATGCTGACCGGTTACACAAACAATGGTGTTTAACTCTTTTCTTTTTTTCAATTCTATAACTAACGGACACATTTTAATTGCTTCCGGTCGTGTTCCAAATACCACCATTACCTTTTTCATTAATACTTCTCCAATAATAAAAAAACATATTTTTGCACAATATTCCGCGTATATTTTATCACAACAACGATGCGTTATCAACTTTTTAACGCAATTTTTACGCACAAAAAAGTGGCATCGGAAATTCCGACGCCACTTTTATCATTATAATAATGTTTTATTTAAATGCACGGTATAAGAAGGTAACAACCTGTTCTCTTGTACATGGTTCATCAACACCAAACAATGTTTCTGTAAGACCATATGTAATACCATTTTCTACTGCCCATAATACTGCATTGTAGTAGTATGCATTTGCATCAGCAACATCTGTAAATGGACTTGTTGTTGCTGCTGCGGCCGGACGACCTGCTGCTCTCCAAAGGAAAGTAACGATCTGTGCTCTTGTACATGGATCATCGATACCAAAGCTTTCATCTTCATAACCGGATGTAATTCCATTTTCAGCTGCCCATAATACTGCCTTGTAGAAATATGAAGTAGTGTCTGTTACATCTGTAAATGGACTTTGTGTAGCTACTGGATCCGGACGACCTGCTGCTCTCCAAAGGAAAGTAACGATCTGTGCTCTTGTACATGTTGTGCCAACACCAAAGTTTGTTTCTGTAAGACCAGCTGTAACATCATTTGCATATGCCCACAATACAGGGGTTTCATAATACTGACCAGCTTCAATGTCTGTAAATGGGTTTTCTGTAATTGTAGCAATCTTGCACTGGATTCTTGTAGCTTCCATTGCACCTGGTGAAACATAATCATATACCTGACCGCCGTATTCATATGATGAATAAACTGCAGGTGAAATACTCATAATCACATATTCGTCAGCTGCTAACGGAACTTCGTTATTTAATTCTGCTAACCATGGATGCATTTCAACATAACCTGTACATGTTCCTGTAGCATCAAATACATACATCTGAATCATCCAGCCTGTTACTGCACCTGTTTCAATTTCCGGCATATCGAAGTATAATGTACAATCTTCCTTAGCTGTGAACTGATAATATTCAAATTCCATCTGATTTGCATCAAATCTAAGATCTAATTCATTATAACAGCTAAGTTTGTATGGATTTTCCATAGAACCTTCCGGATACTCGATAGCTACATTAACTGTGATAGCTGTTGTTTCTTCGTTTGTAATAGCTAATTTGTAGCATCCCTTAACAGTTAATTTACCATCAACAGATTCCATTTCCTCTGTCAATAACTCATCATAATCAGTACCAACTACTGTAAACGCACCTGTTGCTTCAAGCACTGCTGCCATTCCATATGGAATCTGAATATGATATGTTGTACCTGCAGCGATTTCAATTTCAGCGCCTTCTTCAGAAACATTTAATGGATTTCCTGACTGACCTACCGGAGGAGTAAACTGACCAACCAAACCAATTTCATTAATTTCTTCGCCTAATTCATATACATGAATATCAAGGACATCGTCTTCTTCTACAGCAATTTTAACTGCCTTGAATTCTTCTGGTCCCCAATAACCATCAATTACAAACATATCTTCGCTAGTAGAGAATTTGTATGTTTCTGTACCAACTGTAACTTCAATTTCAAGTTCACTTCCGTCTGTCCAATACTGTGGATAGAATACTACTTCACCTTCACCAGGAGCTGTATATGTATAATAACGTCCATAAGATTCAGGATCAAGAGTTAATTCCTGATAAAAATCTCTCATGTCTTCGATTTCTTCAGGATTTGCCTCTGTACCGCATTCGTAAGCTTCTACTTCCCAAGTAAGTGTATCTGCAATCTTAATTGGCGCATAGATATCATAATCATAACCGCCCTGTGAATATACTTCGATATAAATAACATCGCCAATTTTTACAGGGATTGGGTCAACGTTCTCAATAAGACCGCTTTCAAGGTTATTGCCTACTGCATCGTAAATCTGGAATCTTGTGAAATCATCTGTTTCTTCACCCGGATCCGTAACAAATGCTGCGGAGGAAGCTTCTGTGATTTCAAAGTAACCATCTACTGTAGATGTATATTTATAGAATTTGGAACCATTTTCTGCAACTACAGATGTAACAGTCTTTCCAGCCTGTGGAACTGTAAGTTCTTCAGGAGCACAGAATTGAGCTTCCCATGTAATAGTATCTGCTGTTGGTTTATAATTCTTCTGAGAAGAAATTTCAAAGATATATGTCTGTCCAGCTTTTACAAAAAGAGCTTTAACAACAGCCATATTTCCGCCAAACTGATTCCTTGCTTCCTCGTTGTAAACTTTAACATTCGGTAAGCACGGAGCTTGTTCTGTAGTATTAGCGGATGTTCCGGAAATAAAATCAATGAAACCATCAGCCTGTGCTTCATATTTGTAAAGCTTTGTCTGTCCTTCACCAACTACTGTTACAACTTCTGCGAAATCTTCATTTTCAATTGCTTCAAATGTTAACAAAGCCGCTTTGATTGTCATTTCATCAGCCGCTTTTCTGTATTCACCTTCACTATAGTAACGAGAATAAAATTCGAAATAATAGGTTTCGCCTGCTTCAACTGCGAAATAGTTGAAGTATGCTACAGATGTTGTGTTGATTTCTGTACCATCTGCTTTGTATACTGCCACATATGGAGTACACGTAAATTCTTCGTTTGTTGATGTTGCAGAGATAAAATCAAAGAAACCATCTTCAGCTGCTGTATACTCATAGTATTTTGCTTCGCCAGCTGTTGTGGTAACTGTGAGTTCTGCAAACTCTGGTGCCGTGATTTCTGTTGCTGTTTCAAACCAGTCCAGTGCTTCTGCATTTACAGGTGCCATGTGTGCAAACATGCCAAATGCCATGCATAAGGTAAGAAGAAGAGCAACAATTTTTTTTGTCTTTTTCATCTTTTTTACTCCTTTTTCTTTTTTGTCCGTCGGTATATCGTAAGAAACGGAACCGACAGCAACATATGAAAAACACTGCTCTTTCGATGCGGAAAATCATTAATTGTCTTAATTTGTTCCTCATCTGTTTACAATTTCTTCATATATCGTTTAGTATACAATAATCAACTATGAAATGCAACAATATTTTATGAAAATTTATGCAAAAAAAATGTATTTTTTCTTACTATTTTCGTTTCTTTTTTAACAATAAAAATACGACCTGTTACAAACGCAACAAGTCGTATTTTATCATTTCTGTCAATTCATTATTTTGTCTTTTTTACAAGAACAAAGAATGCTGCTACCGCAAGGCAAAGAGTGCCGTAAGCTACCCATACTGTACTATCGGTTGTGTCAGGTGCCTGAACGATTTCATCTTCAAGTGTAGTAATATCTGCATCGTATGCACATGCAAACATCCAAGCATCGCCTTCCGGCAACGCACCGCCTACCACCCCTGTTGATTCATACCATTCATTTGCTTTTCCCAACATTTTAAACATTGTGATAAGATCGTCTGTTAACGGATAATAGCCTATGCCTCTGTCTTCAAAGGTAAGATTATCAAAATCGTAGCTTCCGCCGGTTGCTTCAATGTATTCATAAAATGCATCAAAGAAGTTTACAACCTTAACCGGATTATCCTGTTCATCATAAACCGCAGCCTTTAACTGACCATAACTAAACATACCAATTAAAGATACGATAGAGCTGTCAAGTTCTGCAAATAACACAGGACCATCTGCAGTGTTCAAATGATAATATCCATCTGCTCCGAGAACCGGTACATCTTCCACTGTATCATCAATATCAACATATTCACAGTCATCCGGGCTGAATCCTGCCGGAAGTGTAAACTCTTCCAATGTTGCTGTATTATCATATACTTCAACCGGAATTCTATCTTCTTCTTGTGCTTCACCCTTCTTTGTAATGGTAATGGTTACAGATGTTGTTCCGGAAACACCGATTAAAATTGGTCTACCAACTTCTGTGTGATTAACCGTTACTACATGACTCAAAGTTGCAGGTACTGACGGAAACCATTCATTACTTCCGTAATAACCAACAAATGCATTTTCATCACTAAGTGTAAAGGTAAATTCACCGGTTTCAGATGTGGAAAAATCATATAATGTAACTACTCCGTCCTGCGGTGTAAGTTCATGAGTTCCCACAGTAAGCACTTGATAATCATAGTAATATCCTGCTGCTGTATTCTGACCATCTGCAAATACATCTGTAGTAAATGCAGTTGTAGCTGTAAATGCCATAACCAGTGCAAAAACAACAGAAAAAATTGCTTTTAAGCTTCTTTTCATATTTATGTCCTCCAAATGAATTATAAAGAATATATTTTTCAGAATAATTATACATTATTCTGCATATTCCGCATGCCAGGTAATATCTGCTTCCTTGTACTTTCCTCGTCTATCCGGAAGTACACTGATGATAATCATCAGTTCATCCCCTGCCTGCACCTCAATTTCTACATAGGTGCCATCTCCATCCGCTCCAAGGGTTCTATTTGCAGAATTACGATTATTTGTAACACTGATTCCACCATCAATTCCATCGGTAATGGATTCAATACTAAAACGGATTACACCGTCTTTTTCAGCATAATATTTATAGTAATGTCCTACAGAATTACCTGCTTCAATATGAATCTGATAAGAATTGTTTAACAAACTTGACACTTTTGTCGGATTACCATATGTACCCTCTTTGTTAAAAAACTCAAGTGTAAATGTTGCATCCGCTGCGCTTGCATTTCCAATCTCTAAAACGACAAACTCGCTAGCCATAGCTCCCTGAACTTCAAAGGTAATAACACCGTTAACCGGGTCATATCGATTGCCTTCAGAGTCCACAATATAAGCATCTGCACTCTCCAACACAAGAATCATTCCGCCGATTCGCTGAATCGCATAATATTCACTTCCGCCTGCCGGAATGTTAAATGTAGTAACACTTAATTTATCATCAAAAACATCCGGAAGAATGGAATATGGATCATCAGAAGTTCCGCTTCCTACGATTTCAACCTCAATTTCGCCCTCTCCGCTTTCATCACCGCTTGAGCCTTCTTCGTTATCGCCTTCATTGTCACCGTTTGTCTCTTCGTTTCCGGTTGAAGAATCACCATTTTCAGAATCGCCAGTACCTTCGTCCGTTCCTTCATTTTCGGATTCGTCGGACTGATCATCATTTTCACCGCTTGCTTCTTCGTTTTCGTTGGTACCTTCGTCTTCATTGCTGTCTTCATCGCCACCAATTTCTACGTCGCCCATTTCACCATTATTGTTGTCCTGGTCCTCGTTTCCAACTTCGTTGTTTACTCCGTTGTCACTACCGCCTTTATTGGTCCGGCAACCGGCCAAACATCCCAAAACCATAACTACACATAATAAGAGTGCAAGCAATCTCTTTTCCATTTTTAAGAATAAATCTCTCATAATTTAAACCTCTCCGGTAATCATTTTTCAGAACGAATTATTCTACCGGTGTAACTGTAAGAGTAATTTCTGTTTCTCCGTCAAAATGAACGTAATCTGTCTCTACCGCTTCATATCCGGCAGGATTTTCAAACAATATCGCTTTGTATTCATCAGATTCTTCTAATCTGAATTCTGCAACACCTTCTTCGTTTGTGGTAACCGGTGCCAAACAGCCTTTTTCGGTGCATACCTGAACCTTAGCACCTGCAATTGGGTTGCCGTCTTCATCTGTTACGATAACAGTGTAAACAACTTTTCCGTCATTTTCTTCTTCATTGTTGCCTTCGTCTTCATTGTTGTTATTTTCGTTGTTGTTTTCGTCTTCTTTGTTTTCATTGTTAACATTCTGCTGGTTGTTTTCGCCTGCATTGTTTCCGCATGCGCAGAATGCAAATACCATACATAACATTAATACAGCCATTAAAAATCTTTTTTTCATAATATGTCTCCTTTCACTATTCAAGTTCACTTAACCGTCTTATAACAGTTGGCTCATAGTCTTCACTTGCAAAAAATTCAAAGATTTTCACAAATGTTTCTTTATCTGTCACACTACTTTCATGCACAAAAGTGATGATACCATAGCGGTCGATAACAATTGTTGTAGGATATGCTTTAACTCCAAAAAGCGCAGCTAATGATGGGTCAGACGGAGCCATTGGGAAGGTATATCCTTTTTCATTTTGAAAAGCAGATACATTTGCATTGTTTCCATCATACGGATTGATGGCCAAAACATCAACAACATGTTCATACTCCATATATGCTTCCTGTAAATACGGAAACTCCATAAGGCAAGGCATACAATTCAAAAACCAGAAATTAAGCACTACAACCGGCTTTTTCTCCAAGAGTTCCGAGATTTTGTATTGTTCTCCATCCGGAGTTGTAATGGAAATATCTGCCATTACATCACCAAGTCCCAGCACGGTTCCCTCCGGAATTTCCTCGAGAAGTTTTGCCTTTAACACAATATCTGTTTTCTCTGAAGTTATAGCATAAGATTCTTCCATCTCATAACCCTGTAAATCTCCCTCAAAGAAAACCAAATATCCCATTGCATCCTGGGCAGTAAATGTAAATTCGCCGTTCTCATTTAATCGTCCGGCAGCAACAATATTTTCTTTTGTCGCATCTGCATAAATGCGAACCACTGTTCCTTCCATTGACTTTCCAACGATATTCTCCAAGTGAACGGTATATGTTTTTGAAGTATCCTTTTGTCCCCCCTCACCTTTTCCGCACGCTGCAATACACAGGCAGAAAAGACTGGCACAAATGCATAAAAAATATTTCTTCATTCTCATCGAATTGTCCTCTTGCCATTACTCTATATATCCACACATGAACAACCATGCAATTTCAGTATTTAATCCTTCCACCGGATTGCCGTTCATATCTTTAAAAATAAAGTCCGGACTTTCTTTATCCCACCATTCATCCATTTGATGAAGGATGTAGTATAAATCTTCTGTCATCGGATATACACCAAATTCATCGTCTGCCACATCAATATACTGATAAAGACAATCTGAATACGTTTCTTTTTTTATAAAAGTTCCGTCTTCTTCAAAGAAGTATTTATCCACACCTGTTTTATCTAAAATATTCATAAAACATGGAACATACGGAACAAATGGATCTTCTGCCAAAAACACAACAACCAATGGGCCGTCAGATGTTCCGACATGATAAAAACCATCTTCTTCATTAAACACAATGTCATATCCATCTGCAGTAATATCAAATTCTTTAATTTCCGTATTGGCATCAGGAACATAAAGTTCTAAATCAGACGTTGTCTGGTACACCGTCCATTCTTCATCTTCTAATGTCCATTCCGGATCCCCAACACGTTTTACAACAATTTTCGCATTGGAAGTGGAACCATCAGCAACATCAACTCCTAAAACCAATCTTGTAGTTCCGGTATCGCCGGTTCCAATCATACCCTTACTGATAGAAACAGTAATTACCCCGTTTTCCGGCTCAACTACGGAATTCTCCTGAACAAAATGCGGTGCTCCATAATAGCCGATTTGTACGTTTCCTTCTGTTTCTACATAAATCTCATAAAGGCCCTCTCTTACCGGAGTAAAAATATAATAATTTCTCTCCCCGGTGTTTAATTCTGTGTAAGTTACGCCTTCCTCGATATGGTAAGCAGTGTATGGTTCACCTGCCGGATATATCTCTGTGAATTGTGATTCTTCTATACAGTTCATTAAGTTGATTTCAATTTCTCTGTTTTTTGCAGTCAATGTGCCTGCCTCATAATAATATTCAGCATCCGCATTTGTAAATTTAATCTGTACGGTATAATCACCAGGTTCTAATTCCTTTGTGGCAACACCATTTTTATCACATACCTGCATTGCAACCTGAGTGTCGCCCTGCATAAATAAAACAACTACGCCGTTGCTGCATGGGTTCCCCAAAACATCTTTAACCGTCACCTTGTAAGGTCCGGAAGCGCCTCCCTTACCACATGCAACAAGTGCCATTGCGGCACCGATTAAAAGTGCCGCAACAAGCCATGTATATAATTTTTTCGTTTTAAACATATTGAATCCTCTTGTTATGATTTATCGTCTCAAGAAATTTTAGTTTTCCGGTCCGAGGTAATCATAATAATAACATAACTTAATCCATGAATTTTCTACATTTTGGAAGGTGTATTTATCCATAAGCATCTGTAAAATTTCAGCGAGTCTTTCATCAACCATTACGCAACCATTTCTTTCTGTATTTCCGGAAGCGTCCATCTTGCTGATGTAGTTCTTAATTTCTGCTGTTAAATCTTCACCATCGCCGTGATAACGACCTTTGTATACATCGTCAATCTGATACTCTTCTGCATACGCTTCATAATCTTCGCCCCAGAGCTCACGTAAATAAGCATCGGTTGCTTCCACATCACCGCCCCGTTCATTTAAGTATGCAAGAATATAAAGGTCATTTTCCGATTTACTAAAGTCAAAACCACCCATATCAATCATACCGGTTACACCACTGTTAGAAACAATTGGATTACCGAAGATACCTGTAAGACCGGTGAAGTCTGCATAAAGTACACTGCCATAAACCTGGTTACCATTTGCATCTTTTCCTAAATCTTCATAATAGTATCCATCTGTTCCGAGTACTACATCAATACCACCTGCGATTACATAGTACATTTCATCACCGGTTGCACCCGGATCATAAGTGAAATATCCAGGAGATGCTGCACGGAAATGCTGGTGAGATGCTCCGATATAGGTAATATCATAAGTAATTACACCCACTTCATATACATCCCAGAATGCAAAATTAATATAGTATGGTGTTCCGGCTTCCATATAGAATACGATAGAACAATTTTTGTTATCTTCAAACATTCTTTCATCATGTTCATACGTATAAATCACTTCACGATTTTCATTAAAGAGCCATCCGTTGGTTCCCTGTTCGGAATCGCTGTAACACGTAATACGATACACACCGGATACTGTCGGTACAAACTCTGCAAGCATACCTCTTGGCATAATTGCTCTGTCATAATAGAAATAGTTGGTGCTTACATTTGTTCCTAAGGTTGCTTTGAATGCAGAGAATGGAGCAAGACCTTTAATCGGGTCTTCTAACTGCTTCACGTTCTTACCAAATGCTTCATAGTAATAGCAGAACTTCAACCATTCATTTTCATCATCATCGAAGCCGTATTCTGCAACGTAAGCTTTTAACATTTCTGCCAGTTCAAGGTTTACGGTACATACGCCGTAAATATTTGCATTGGATGCATACTGACAATAAACAACAAAGTCTTCATAACGCTCTTCACCATTTACAATTAATGATCCCTCTTCATATAACAATTCGTAAAGTGAATTTTCTTCACTAAATTCCGAATAGTTCATTAAGTTCGCTAATAAGAGCGGTCCGTTTGTACTACCAACATGATAGTATCCGTCTACCGCATTGTATACAATATCAACATAGGAATAATCAAACCCATCTTCTGAAACAGCTGCTTCACGCGGCAAATATGTATCCACATCAATATCTGCTTCACTTACGATACGCATATTTTTGATATATACAGTATCATCGCCTTCGTTGATGTCGGAGTCCTTAAGGTAGCATAATGCCACTTCATAATATCCTGAAGTTGTTGCTACTACCGGATAACAAGACTTCCATGTCTCAACATCTTCGTTACCGGAAATCGCATAAATATCCTGCCCGTCTACAATAACGTACATAATATCACAACCTCTTTCGGTTGATGCAAGGTAATCAAGTGCAAGTGCCTGGCCTGCTTCTAAGTAAACATCTGCATAAATAATTGCGAATGAATCTTCAATTCCCTTGTTGGATGCATAAATACACTGTTCCCCATTCTTTTCACCAATAATAAATGGCCATGCATATTCTGCGCTGTCATCTTCTGTTTCCGGACGGAAAGTCACTTCGAAATCTCCATTTTTAATAATTGCTTCGATTTCTTCAGATTCCGGCATGGTTTCGGTTGGTTTAACCTGTGTTACCAAGTCGGCTACACCATTTGCGCAAAGTTTCTGCTCATATTCATCTGCTGTAAAATGCTCAAACACGGATACAAATGGTCTTAAAGAAGTAATTGCACCCGGTTCTACTGCACAAATCACCCCATAACGATCGATAAATACAGAAGTCGGATAACCGGTTACATTAAATGCCGTTGCGAAAGAATTGTTACAAGCAGCCACATAGAATGGTAATTGATTGGTGGATTGGAAATCATTTACCAACGCTTCACCATCCAATGGGTCTAAGGCAATGATTGCAACATCATCTTTATACATATCATACGCTTCTGCCATAAGCGGGAATTCTGTCATACACCATGAACATGTTGTATACCAGAAATTTAATACTACTAATTCTTTTTCTGCCAAAAGTTCAGAAAGAGTAATGTTCTCTCCATCCGTTGTCGTTACGGTAAAATCATACATAACATTTCCAACACCTAATGTAGCGTCAGACAAATTGCCATCTGTAATTAATGAAGAAACCAGTTCAATGTTACAAACGGTAGAATCCATCTTGTAACTAGCCTGAACATTGTAGCCATCTAACTTAAACTTTTTCGGGTCACTACTGATAGCAACATAATATTCTTTTCCGCTAACAAGAGAAAAAGTTGCACTACCTTCTGCATTCGTAGATGAAAAATTAATCAAACTGGTTAATCCTTCATCTGCATAAACATACACATCCAATCCGGCAAGAGCCATTCCGCCCTGCGTCTTGATGTTGATATAATAGTTTTCTCTCGGACCATCTTCAATCTGGTTTTGCTCACCATTGCCGGTACCGCCATTTCCATGGTTACCACCGTTTCCGCCGACAATGAGAATTACAACGACTGCAATAATTGCAATGATTGCAACAGCAATGCCACATAAAAGTGCGAGAAACTTTTTATCGGTCTTTGCACGTTCTAAAAGTGCACCGATTTTTTCGCCAATTTTTTTCTTCTGTTCCATTTTTTTACTCCTACTCTTTTTCTTTCAAAACAAACATATGCATATTTATGCACATATACGTTAATATTATCATATATGCACCCCCTCGTCAACAAATCATTCATAAGAAAAACAAAAAGCGAAAGCATTTTTTTCACAATTATCTTTGAAAAAAAGCTGTCGCTTTCCCACTCTATCTAGTTATATTTTTGAGCCACTTATAGGATTTATATTGCTTGTATACAACCGGAATTTTCCAAAACTCGTCAAGACATAAAACAAAATAAACAACCATCGGCGGAAGTTTCAAAACAAAGGCTGTCAAAAAGCCTAACGGAACCGAAATACACCACATGGTAACCGTATCACAAATAAGGCCAAACTTGGAATCGCCGCCTGCTCTAAAGATGCCTGCAATTGTTAACGTATTCATTGCCTGCCCGATAATATAATAAGAACTGATAAAAAGCATAACATTTAAATAGTCTTTTGCTCTTGCTGTCAATTCAAACAGTTCAAAAACAATCGGGCGAACTGCAATAACCAAAAGTCCGGTTACAATACCCGTCAACAAAGTTACCCTACACAATCTGGAAGCATCTTTTTTAGCCTCGGTAAGATTATTCTCTCCGATTCGCACACCGAGCAATACCGTACCGCCACTGGCGATTCCAAAGCAAACGGTTGAGCAAAGATTACGGACCGTAGAAGCAACAGAATTTGCCGCTACGACATCTGCATTCAAATGCCCCATAATTACAGAATAGGTAGAAAATGCAAACGTCCACGAAACATCATTCAACAACGCCGGAACGGAATACTTCAAATAGTCACTGAAAAGCACCGCATTCCACTTGATAAATAATACCGGTTTAAATTTGAAAACTTTATTACACAACAGATGTATTACACATAATGTGAGTTCTAAAATACGGGAGATTGTTGTAGCAATACCTACTCCGATTACGCCAAGTTGCGGTGCTCCGCAAAGCCCAAAAATCAGAACTGCATTTAACAAAATATTCGTAAGCAACGCCGTCACACTGATAACCATTGAAATACCGGCTTTTTCAATACTGCGAAGTGTACTTAAATAAACTTGTGAAATTCCCATAAGCAAGTAAGAGATACCGATGATTTGCAAGTACTCCGATCCGATTTGAATCAACTGTATATCATTGGTATATATTTTCATAAAAAGCACCGGCGCAAAAATTGCAACTGCAGAGAAGATGGCACAAATTGCAAACGCCAGTTTTGTTGCAATACCCATTATAATTTGAATGGAGTCGGTATCTTTCTTTCCCCAATACTGCGAGCACATCATTATGATTCCGGAGGATATTCCGAAAAAGATCCCGCCCAGCAAAAACTGGATTTGATTTGCCAAGGAAACTGCCGAGAGTTCCGTCTGTCCGATAAAGCCCAGCATAAAAACATCTGCGGAATTTACCGCAGATGTAATCAGGTTCTGAATCGTAATTGGAATAACCAATGTGGCCAGTGTCTTATAGAATTGTTTACTGTCTTTCGAAAACAAATCTTTAATCATATTCTATCTTTCCTCTTTATTTACGAAGTAAAGAATGTCCGGTCATTTCAGCCGGTTGTTTTACTCCCATAAGCTCTAATAGTGTCGGAGCAATATCAGCAAGACAACCGCCTTCCGCTAAAGTATACGCAGGATCAGCATTTACCAAAATAAACGGAACCGGATTTGTTGTATGTGCAGTTAATACATCACCTGTTTCATAATCTACAAGTTGCTCAGCATTTCCGTGGTCTGCGCAAATAAACATCTGCGCTTCTGCTTCTTTTACTGCTTCAACTGTCTTTCCGAGGCAAATGTCTACATGATTAATTGCATCCACTACCGCATCGTTTACACCGGTATGACCAACCATGTCCGGATTTGCAAAATTACAAATCACCACATCATATTCTCCGGATTTAATTGCAGCCACCAAGTTATCGGTTACCTGGTATAAACTCATCTGTGGTTGCAAATCATAGGTTGCAACTTTCGGGGAGTCAACCAAGGTACGAACCTCTCCTTCATTTGGAGCTTCCACTCCCCCGTTAAAGAAGAAAGTAACATGTGCATATTTTTCCGTTTCAGCAATACGTGCCTGCTTAAGGCCACAGCTTGCTAAATATTCACCAAGAGTATTATTTAATTCCACTTTTTTAAATGCAACACGTTTGTTTGGAATTGTTACATCATATTCTGTAAAGCATGTATAATCAACTTTTACTCTTTCTCCTCTGTTAAAAACATCAAATTCTTCCATACAGAATGCTCTACTGATCTCTCTTGCTCTATCCGGACGATAATTGAAAAATACAATGCTGTCATGATCTTTAATCAAGCCTACAGGCTCACCGTTTTTACAAATAACGGTTGGCAAAATAAATTCGTCGGTTACACCTTCGTCATAGGATTTCTGTGCAGCCTCTGTTGCAGATTCTGCCAACACACCCTGTCCTTTAACAATGGCATTGTAACCCTGTTCTACTCTTTCCCAACGATTGTCTCTGTCCATAATGTAGTAACGGCCAATAACGGATGCCACTTTACCCACACCAATTTCTGCCATTTTTGCTTCCAAATCAGCAATAAATCCCTTACCGGATGTAGGAGCTGTATCACGTCCGTCCATAAAGCAGTGAACGAAAACATTTTCAATTCCCTGTCTTTTTGCCATTTCTAACAAACCATATACATGTGTAATGTGACTATGTACACCGCCATCAGACATTAATCCATATAAATGTAGCGCAGAATTATGTTTTTTTACATTCTCCATTGCAGCTAAAAGTGCTTCATTTTCAAAAAATACACCATCCTGAATTTCTTTTGTAATTCTGGTCAAATCCTGGAATACGATTCTGCCTGCGCCCATATTCAAATGACCGACTTCAGAATTTCCCATCTGACCTTCCGGCAACCCTACCGCTAATCCGCTGGCATTTCCATGTACAAATGGATACTCTTTCATAAGTGTATCCATAACAGGGGTCTGCGCCTGCATTACGGCATTCCCTTTTTCTTTATCATTGATTCCGTAACCATCTAAAATCAACAACACTGTTGTTTTCTTACTCATTTTCATTCTCCTTTATCCAATATCCTTCGTCGTCTAATGACACCTTGTTGGAAATAGATTCCATATATTCATAAGCTGCCTTGATATCACTATCCACGGTCAACTTGTAGGTTGCATATTCATCATATACACACGGAATAAATCGGCAATCAAAACTTCCGTCCGGATGGATTACCAATTGTGCCACACCGGTAGCTTTGGAATTTTCTTCTTCCCAGTCAAACCAGAAATTACCAAGGCTGTAAAAAACCGGAACACCATTACGATACTCAAAACCCTGCAAGCAGTGGGTATGTCCGCCGATAATAACATCTACGCCGGCCTCAATGAAGCGGTCTGCCAAATTTCTTTGATCATATCCATAGTAAATACTGCCTTCTGTTCCCCAATGCACATATGCAATAACAAAATCCGCATTTTTACGGGCTTCCTTAAGAACCTCAACATACTTATCCGCATTTAATGTTTTTAACACACCAGGAGTTGTCTCTGTAGCTTCTTTTGTATAATTTAATGTTCTTTCAATCTGCGTTGCGGCGGTAAAAGCAATTTTTTTACCATTGATAACAAAGTAAACGATTTTTTTTGCCTCGTCTAAATTCTCTCCTGCTCCAACGAATGGTAAGCCTTCCGATTCCACCGCTTCTATCGTTGACATCAAGCCTTCCGGTCCGTAGTCAAACACGTGATTGTTCGCCAGGGACACAATATCGGTCCCGATGTTTGTCAACCATTTTACTTTGTCCGGATGTGCCTGAAAAGTATAAGCTTTTCCTTCCAGTGGCGTCCCGCCTTCACCATAGGTAAATTCATTATTTACCATTAATATATCCGCGCCGGTAAGTTCGGATAACAACGCGTCGTTCATTCGGTCCGTTGCATCCATTCCCAATCCGCTTAAATCCTGAATGTTAGGCCAGTCATCATCGAAATTCAGGTCTCCGATAAAATCAATGATAATGTCAGAACCATTTGCATCTTTGGCATAAACGTTCATCAAAGTTTCCGGGTACATTCCCGTATCTGCGCAATAATATACCCAAAGAGCATGCAGCGTATTTCCGGTAAGTGTATTCCAAAAGTCATTTGATTCTTCAGTCGCTACATGCACCGCCACCTGTCTGAGGATTTCTTCACCGTAGTTACCGTAAAACCACGCAAAAAAGTTCTCATCCAAAGGATATCCGTTGGACTGTTCTGCAGAAATACCGGACAGGATTTCTTCCACAACTTCCTCTAAATCCTGCATAATCGTATGGTCCACCAAAACCTTGTTTGCGTCCTCTTCCGGGTTGGTTGTTCCGTTGGAATCACCATATACCAAATCTTTGAAGTTTTCCAATTGTTGCATTGCCTTACATCCGGTCAGACACAGCGTTCCAACCAGTATTAAAGCTATGATTTTCAAACTTTTCTTCATCTTGTCTATGCCTATTATTTCTATATTTTTTAGCAACAAACGATGTTGCCGAAATCTGCTTTTAACGATGCGCCTCCAACCAAGCCGCCATCAATATCTTCCATAGAAAACAATTCATCGGCGCTCGCTCCGGTTACGCTTCCGCCGTACTGGATACGAATAGTCTCTGCCGTTTCCGTATTATAAAGTTCACGAATGCATGCACGAATTTCGCGGCATACCTCCTGAGCCTGTTGGCTGGTTGCTACTTTTCCGGTTCCAATTGCCCAGATTGGTTCATAAGCAATCACAACAGACTTTGCCTGTTCCGCCGTTACATTTGTAAAAGCCACCTGAATCTGTCCGCGAATCCATTCAAGCGTAATTCCATCCTCTCTCTGAGTAAGCGTTTCTCCGCAACAAACAATTGGAGTAAGATTATGTTCTAACGCTTTTAAAAGTTTCTTATTTACGGTTTCATCGGTTTCTGCAAAGTACTCTCTTCTCTCTGAATGTCCGATAATAACATATTTCACACCTGCATCCACCAACATATTCGGGGAGATTTCACCGGTAAAGGCACCTTTTTCTTCAAAATACATATTCTGGGCACCGATGGATACATTGCTTCCTGCCACTGCTTCTACAGCAGGGAGGATATCAATTGCAGGCACACAAAAAACAACATCCACATCATCATTTTTTACAAGAGGGAGCAATTCTTTAATCAAAGCTACTGCCTCTGTCGGTGTTTGATTCATTTTCCAGTTTCCTGCTACAATTCTTCTTCTGGACATAGTGTTTCTCCTTTATCTGTCAGCAATTGCTTCTACGCCAGGAAGTTCTTTTCCTTCTAAGAACTCTAAGGATGCTCCGCCGCCGGTAGAAATATGCGTCATTTTATCGCCAAAGCCAAGCTGATTTACAGCTGCTGCAGAATCACCACCACCGATAATGGTAATAGCGTCTGTATTTGCCAAGGCTTCTGCTACTGCAATGGTTCCTGCTGCAAAGATCGGATTTTCGAATACGCCCATCGGTCCGTTCCAAACAACCGTCTTAGCATTTTTCACTGCTTCGGCATAAAGTTTTCTGGTTTCTAAGCCAATGTCTAATGACATCTTGTCTGCAGGAATCTCAGAAACTTTCATATTTTCACAATCCACTTTTGCATCAATTGGATTCGGAAAATCTGCTGTCACGCTACAGTCAACCGGAAGAAGCAAGGTCTTTCCTAACTTAGCCGCTTTTTTCATCATGTCATTACAATATTCAATCTTTTCATCATCTACTAAAGATGTTCCCACTTCCAACCCCTGGGCTTTTAAAAAGGTATATGCCATGCCGCCACCAATAATAAGGGTGTCGCATTTTTCAAGTAAGGTATTGATTACGTTTAATTTATCAGCAACTTTTGCACCACCGAGAATTGCTACTAACGGGCGTTTTGGTGCATCAACTGCATTTCCTAAAAACTCTACTTCTTTTTCAATTAAATATCCAAGTACGGATGTTTCAACAAATCTGGTCACACCCTCTGTTGAACAATGTGCTCTGTGGGCGGTACCAAATGCATCATTAACAAAAACATCTGCCAAAGACGCTAATTCTTTGCTGAAGGTTTCTTCGTTTTTGGTCTCTTCCACGCGGTAACGTGTATTTTCCAATAACACGATTTCGCCATCCTTCATATTTTCAACTGCAGAGCGGGCATTTGCACCAACAACTTCTGCATCTGCTGCAAATTTTACTTCCTGTCCCAATAATTCTGTCAAACGTGCCGCAACAGGTGCCAATGTTAATTCCGGCTTTGCTTCTCCTTTCGGTTTTCCCAGGTGGGAGCATAAAATAACTCTTCCGCCGTCATTCACTAACTTTTTAATCGTTGGCAATGCCGCAACCAAACGGTTCTCATCTGTAATCTTTCCGTCTTTTAACGGTACGTTAAAATCACATCTTACCAATACTCGTAAACCTTTTACACAAATATCATCAACAGTCTTTTTATTAAACATAATACTTTCCCTCCTAAAGTACACATCATCAAATTATTTTATCATATTTTTATTATAAAGCCAATAAGAATTATATGTCGTTCTATCGTTTTTTGTATATTTCTTCGCCTTTTTTCAGGCAAAAAAAGAGCAACCTTCTACCATCATACAGTTGAAACGATGATGTAAAAAATTGCTCTAAAAGATTCTATTATTTCATTAAGCCTGCAATGTGGCGAATGGTACGAATCATCTGTGCTGTATAGCCACTTTCGTTGTCATACCAAGCAACTACCTGTACCTGATACAAGTCTTCACCCATTGGTATAACCATAGTCTGAGTTGCATCAAAAATACCGCCTTCGGTTGTTCCGATAACGTCGGAAGATACGATTTCGTCTTCCGTATATCCCAATGTTTCATTTGCTGCTGCTTTCATAGCTGCATTGATGCCTTCAACAGAAACGTCTTTTCCTCTGACAGCTGCAACTAAAATTGTGGAAGAACCGGTCTGAACCGGAACACGCTGTGCAGAACCTGTTAATAAGCCGCTTAATTCAGGAATTACAAGGCCGATTGCGGAAGCTGCTCCGGATGAGTTTGGAACAATATTTCCTGCTGCTGCTCTTGCTCTTCTGAAATCTGACTTTCTATGTAAGCCGTCCACCGCTTTCTGGTCACCTGTGTATGCATGAACAGATGTCATGATACCGGACTGAATCGGTGCATACTGATGTAAAACTTTAGCCATTGGTGCTAAGCAGTTTGTTGTACAGCTTGCTGCTGATACAATGATATCATCAGAAGTTAATACTTCGTGATTTACGCCGTAAGCGATGGTTGGTACATCATTTCCCGCCGGTGCTGAAATAACAACTCTCTTTGCGCCTGCATTGATGTGTTCCATTGCCTTGTCTTTTTTACGATAAGCTCCGGAACAGTCAATGATAATCTCTGCCCCTACTTCTTTCCATGGAAGTTCGGATGCTTCTCTTGCATTGAATACTTTAATTTCTTTTCCGCATACGATGATGGAATTCTCAGTTGTCTCAACTTCTTTGTAGAATTCAAAACGTCCTAAAATGGTATCATACTTAATTAAGTGTGCACCCATCTCAACGTCCTTAATACCGTTTAAAGCAACGATTTCAAAATCAGGATCGTTAATCATCTGACGGAATGCGATTCTACCAATACGACCAAAACCATTAATTGCAACTTTTACTGCCATTTTTTTGTCCCCCTGGATATTATCCTTAAATGTTAAAGTTTAAATGTAGACACTTGTCTACCCCTGATTCACTCTAACAAATCCCCTAGTGAAAATCAACCCATTTTCCGCAAAAACAATGTTATCATTTTCACAATCGGTTTTTTAATATGTACAATATTTATTATAACTTGTACATATTTTCTGCAGATGAAAAAAGCCTATTGTCAGCGTATAAGCGACTCTATGCGGATGCGCTCATATGTCAATCGATGCATACGAAAAACTCGTCCGAAAAAGCATCGGACTTCAAACAGTTTCGTATGCATCAACATTCATTCGCCACATCCACCAAGAGTCGCTAAGGCGCTTCCCAAGGCTTTTTTATCTGGAGAAAATATGTATATATCACAAATTTCCACAACAGAGCCGAGGTATGCTTTTTAAATCTCGCTCTGATGAGCGGTCGCCAAATGTCATTCGTGCAAGCACGATGGCGCTTGGCTCGTCGCTTTCACAAAAAAAGAGCATCATTAACTGATGCTCTCTTAAACATTTCTTTATAATAATCCTGCTACGTATTTTGCAACTCTGTGCATTTGTGCTGCATATCCGTATTCGTTATCATACCAGGAAACAACCTGAACCTGATATAATCCTTCACCAGCCGGTGCAACCATTGTCTGGGTAGCATCAAAAATACCGCCTTCTGTTGTGCCGACGATATCAGAGGATACGATTGGATCTTCATTATAACCGAAAGAAGCATTTTCTGCATTCTTCATAACTGCATTCACTTTTTCCACAGTAACATCGCTACCTTCAACCAATGCAACTAAAATCGCAGAAGAACCATCCGCCACCGGAACTCTCTGTGCCAAACCATCTAATTTTCCATCTAATTCCGGAATAACCATACCAATATGGTACGCCGCCATGGAATCGTTCGGAACAATGTTGATAGCTGCTGTACGTGCTCTTCTAAAATCATCTTTTCTATGTGGTGCATCCAGCGTCTTCTGATCCTGCGTAAACGCATGAACAGAGGTTAACATACCGGATAAAACCGAAACATAATCATTTAATGCTTTTACCATTGGAGCAAGCGCATTCATTGTACAGCTGGAGGTAGAAATGATGTTATCATTTTCTGTTAATTTTCTTTCATTTACACCATAGATAGCCACCGGAACTTCTGTTCCTGCCGGTGTGGAAATAATGACTTTTTTTGCACCTGCATCAAGATGAACCTGAGCCGCCTCTTTACTTCTGTATGCACCGGAGCAGTCCATAACAATGTCTGCGCCTACTTCTTTCCAAGGAAGTGTTTCCGGGGTTCTGTTATTAAATACTTTAATTTCTTTACCATATACAGAAATCGTATTTTCTTTTGCTTCTACCGCTCTGTAATGCTCAAAACGTCCTAATGTGGAATCGTATTTGATTAAGTTTGCTGCCGTATTAATATCACGTACGCCATTCAATGCAACAATTTCAATATCTTTATCTACAATCATCTGACGGAACAACGCTCTGCCGATACGTCCGAATCCGTTAATTGCTACTTTTACTGCCATAGTTTGTTCCCTCCTTAATCGTTTAACTCTGCAAAATATTTAATGGTGCGAACCATCTGACTGGTATAGCTATTTTCGTTATCATACCAGGATACTACCTGAACCTGATACAAATCATCACGAACCTTGCTTACCAATGTCTGTGTCGCGTCAAATAAGGAACCATAGCGGATACCTACAATGTCAGAAGATACAATTTCATCTTCTGTATATCCAAAGCTTTCATTGGAAGCTGCTTTCATTGCTGCATTTAAACCTTCTACACTAAGGTCTTTTCCCTTTACGGTTGCTGTTAAGATGGTTGTGGAACCGGTCGGAACCGGAACACGTTGTGCAGAACCGATTAATTTACCATTTAATTCCGGAATTACAAGACCAATTGCTTTTGCTGCACCGGTGGAGTTTGGAACGATATTTAATGCACTTGCTCTACCACGACGCATATCGCCTTTTCTATGGTCATTATCAAGGGAGTTCTGATCACCTGTGTATGCATGAATGGTGCTCATGATACCATTCTGAATCGGAGCGTATTCATTTAATGCTTTTGCCATTGGCGCCAAACAGTTGGTTGTACAGCTTGCTGCTGAAATAATGGTATCTTCCGGTTTCAATGTCTCATGGTTTACATTATATACAACAGTCGGAAGGTCATTTCCTGCCGGTGCAGAAATAACGACTCTCTTTGCACCTGCCTTAATATGAGCTGCTGATTTTTCCTTGGAAGTATAAAAGCCTGTACATTCCAAAACGATGTCTACGTTGTTTTCTCCCCATGGAATATTTTCTGCATTCTTTTCATCATAAATCTTGATTTCATGACCATCTACCACAATAGAGTGTTCCTTTGCGTACACTTTATCTGCAAGTGCATAGGTTCCCTGTGTGGAATCATATTTTAATAAGTGAGCCAAAATCTCCGGTTCTGTCAAATCATTGATTGCTACAATTTCATAACCTTCTGCTCCAAACATCTGACGAAATGCCAAACGTCCGATACGGCCAAATCCGTTAATTGCTACTCTAACTGACATAATAGTCCTCCTCTATATGATATTTTTAATTAAATACTATATGGTACCCGGTTTCTTACTTTTTCATAGAAAATCATTTTAAGAAACCCTCGACAACTTCCATTTTACCCTCTTTTTGAAAGAATTTCCATAGTTTTTTGCTGTGTTTGTTAAATTTTTGTCATATTATGCTTTTTCCACATAATTATTAGTTGTTTTTTGTGCAGTTTGCACCATTGGTTCTTAATGCTCATCGGAGGTCATTGCTTATCATGGGATTATTAGATAAATGTACCCAAAATCATGCTTATTCAAGTTCTGTTTCATGAAATCCGTGGGGTTATTTTGCTCTTTTTCAATTAAACTTCCCAATTTTGCTTCTGTTGTAATTTCTATCCTACTTTAGATGTAAAAAATGCGGAAAATGATAAAAAAGGAACTACCCTACGATAGTTCCTCCTAAAGCAACATATTCATTTCTGTATAATACCACAAATTGTCCGGGGGTTACGGCACGAACCGGTTGTTCAAAAACAATCTTTGCCCATGTTCTCAAGTCACATTCTTTTGCATCTTTCGATTTTATAAAGGATAAATCTTCTGTCGTAACATGATAAATACGGCACATATCTCCTTTGTGGGCGTAACGAATCTTTCCCAGAAATTCTTCTCCGTCTTCAAAATCAGATACCCCCATGAAATTAATGTTTTTCGCAAAAAGTGTTGTGGTAAAAAGATCCTCGTGTTCTCCTATCACCACTTCATTTGTTTCCGGCAAAAGAGCGGTCACAAACACGGGATGTCCCATGGCAAGATTCAACCCCTTACGCTGGCCAATGGTATAATTTGTGATTCCCTGATGTGTTCCTAAGATGTTACCCTCTTTATCCACATAATTTCCCGGTCCTGGAAGCTGTCTGCGGCTGCTCAAAGTATTTTCTTCTCTTTCTACGGAATTTTTTTCTCTTTCTGCGTCAAAAAACCGCTGTAAAAAGGCCGCATAGTCACCATCCGGAATAAAACAGATATCCTGACTATCACTCTTATGCGCCACCGGCAATCCTGCTTCCAGAGCAATCTTTCGAATTGCGTCTTTTTCATACTCACCAACCGGCATTAAGGTATGGGATAACTGCTCTTGTGTAAGGTTGCAAAGTGCATAGGTCTGATCTTTTTGTGCCGTAGCTGAATTTGCAACTGCGTAACGGCCGTTTTCCAATCTTGCAATCCGGGCATAGTGTCCGGTTGCAATGTAATCCGCTCCGTGTTCTTTTGCCCATGTAAGCATTGCTTCCCATTTGATTTTGCGATTACAAATGTTGCATGGATTTGGAGTTCTGCCATTTAAATACTCATTTACGAAGTACGTCATAACTTCGTTTTTAAATTCCCCGGAAAAATCAATTACGTGATGTTCTATTCCAAGGACTTCTGCCACTGCCTTTGCATCTTTTATGCTGTTATTAATTTCCGGGCCGATACCCATATCCATCGTAACACCGACCACGTTGTATCCTTGCTGTTTTAACAAATAGGCCGCCACAGAGGAGTCAACTCCTCCGGACAAGCCTACTACAACTTTTTTATGATTCATAATCCTCAAAAATGACTGCATTTCTCATCATATACCGATGATTGTGCATCTGAAATTTTAATAATCTTCTTCCTCTTCTTCTTCGCTGATATCAGACTTTGGTTTTTCCAAGCCTTCAATCTTGATGCCTTTTTTCTCGGCGTAATCCCATAAAGCTGCATGAATTGCTTCTTCAGCTAATAAGGAACAATGAACTTTTACAGGTGGAAGTCCGTCAAGCGCTTCCATTACCGCTGCGTTTGTGATTTTTAATGCTTCTTCAATGGATTTACCCATAACAAGCTCCGTTGCCATGGAGCTTGTTGCTACTGCTGCGCCACAGCCAAATGTTTTAAATTTACAGTCTTTAATAATGCCGTTATCGTCAATATCCAAATAAATGCGCATAATGTCTCCGCATTTTGCATTTCCCACAGTGCCTACGCCACTGGCATTTTCAATTTCTCCTACGTTTCTTGGGTTCTGGAAATGATCCATTACTTTTTCGCTATACATAATTCATTCCTCCGAATAATGTTCTATTTCTGTTTTCTCATAAAGTCTTCATATAAAGGTGATAAATCTCTAAGTCTTGTAATAATTTTCTTTAATGCTTCCACTGTAAAATCGATCTCTTCTTTGGTTGTTTCATGACTCAATGTCAATCTTAAAGATCCGTGTGCTATTTCATGCGGGAGGCCGATTGCCAACAATACATGTGACGGATCCAAAGAACCGGATGTACATGCTGAACCGGATGAACCGCAGATGCCTTCATTGTCTAATAACATTAACAAGGATTCTCCTTCGATAAAACGGAAGCAAACATTTACGTTATTTGGTAAACGGTGACTTCTGCTACCGTTAATCTTGATATGCGGAATCTCTTTTTCCAAAGAAGCCATTAAATAATCGCGAAGTTCCGCTTCGTGCTTAGCACGCTTTTCCATGGTTTCAAGAGCATATTCACAAGCCTTACCAAAACCTACGATACCCGGAACATTTTCCGTACCGGCACGTCTCTTTCTTTCCTGGGCACCGCCGTGCATGTAGGAACGGATTTTTACACCCTTGCGGATGTATAACATACCGATTCCCTTTGGTCCGTATAATTTATGACCGCTGGCACTTAACATATCAATGTTCATTTCATCTACGTTAATCGGTACCTGGCCAAATGCCTGCACCGCATCCGTGTGGAATAAAATGCCGTGTTCTTTCGCAATTGTTCCGATTTCCTTAATCGGTTCAATGGTTCCGATTTCATTATTTGCAAACATAACGGAAATCAAAATGGTGGTCGGGCGAATGGATGCTTTTAACTGTTCCAAATCCACAACACCCTCTGCATCTACATCCAAATAAGTTACTTCAAAGCCCTGTTTTTCCAATGCCTGACATGTATGAAGAATTGCGTGATGCTCAATCTTGGATGTAATGATGTGATTACCTTTATCCTTTAATAATTCTGCCGTTGCTTTTAATGCCCAGTTGTCAGCTTCCGTACCACCGGCAGTAAAATAGATGTCGCTTGGATTGGCGCCAATCACTTTTGCAACCTGTTCTCTGGCGGTCATAACTGCCATTTTGGATTCGTTACCAAAGGCATAAATCGCAGATGCATTTCCGTAATTCTGTGTAAAAAACGGAATCATTGCATCAACAACCTGAGGTAAGGTTTTTGTCGTTGCTGCATTATCTAAATAAACCAAACGTTTTTCCATTTATAATTCCCCCTCTTTCTGGCCCTTTTTGCTTTCTCTTACTAGTTCATCTATAAAAATGTTGTTAATGGTATCATTTAAACTATCGTTGATTTTTTTCCATACAATCTTTGTAGAACAACAAGACTCTACTAAGCAGTGCTCTGCCCCGTCATCCAACGCTGCACAGTCCACCGGCATCAATTCTCCTTCTAAGGCTCGCAACACCTCGCCAACAGAAATGTTTTTCGCATCCTTTGCCAAAATATATCCGCCATTTGCACCACGTACACTTTCGATAAGTCCGGCTTTTTTCAATTTTGTCATCAATTGTTCCAAATAACTTATGGAAATATTCTGTCGTACCGCTACGTTTGCAAGGGATACCGGTTCTTCTTCCGAATGTACTGCGATATCAATAAATGCACGCAACCCGTAACGTCCCTTTGTTGAAAGTTTCATGCTTTTCCCTCTTTTTATTTTAATTTATATTATATCCATAAGTGTCGGTTTTACTCTTATATCCGACCATTTTAATTCCGAGTCTTTCAATTCCTACTACTTTACTCGGATTTCCGTAATGATAGTATCATTTTATGCATAATCCGTCAATCGTTTCCCAAAGATTCTTGTATTTATATGAATGCAAAAAAAGGAGCTCTAATGAGCTCCTTCTACAATCCTAAATTATACTCTGGATAAGTATTCGCCTGTTCTGGTGTCAATCTTAATCTTGTCACCGATTTCAACGAATAATGGTACATAAACAGTTGCACCTGTTTCAACGATTGCCGGTTTTGTAGCACCCTGTGCTGTATCACCCTTAAATCCAGGTTCTGTTTCTGTAATATCTAATTCAACAAACAATGGTGGTTCTACAGCGAATACGTTTCCGTTGTGAGAACAAATCTTAACCATTTCGTTTTCTTTAACGAATTTCAAGCTGTCGCCGATGTCATCCTGATTTAATGCAATCTGCTCATAACTTTCTGTATCCATGAAGTGATATAAATCACCATCATTGTAAAGATACTGCATATCATTTCTATCGATACGAGCCTGTGGGAATTTTTCAGTTGGTCTGAAAGATTTTTCGATGATACCACCATTCTTAATATCTTTCATTTTGGAACGTACAAACGCTGCACCTTTTCCCGGTTTTACGTGCTGGAATTCAATAATCTGATATACACTGTTTTCATATTCAATAGTAAGACCATTTCTAAAATCGCCTGCTGTTAACATTTCGTTTCCTCCTAACATATCTTTTGCGAAATCTTCTAAAAAATTATATCGTATATTTTTCGCGTTGTAAACTGTTTTTTACGCATTTCAACCAATTTCATAAAACTTCTTTTTCTTTTTACTGCGTAGTTTATAGGCCAACAAGATTGGTTTTTCCAAAATACGTTTCAACACAATCTGAATCTCTTCTTTCGGGTTAATCGGCCGCACTAAGATAGAACGCACACCTGCACGATTTGCTCCCCAGACATCTGTAAATACCTGATCCCCCACAAAAACCGTATTCTCTCGAGTCGTTCCCATAAGTTCCATAGCCTTGACATAGTTTCCGATAGACGGTTTGTTTGCTTTGTAAATGTAATGAACACCTATTGGCTCGTTAAACATCTTTACACGCGGCTCTTTATTATTCGACAACAAACATGCATCAATCCCCAGTTCTTTTAATTGTTCAAAGAACCGGATAGCACGCTCATCCGCCGGTGCCCCGTGCATAACCAAGGTATTATCAATATCAAAAATCATTCCGCGTATGCCCATCTCTGCCAGGCGCTTAAGCGGAATATCGTAAGTGGATGCTTCTAATGCATCCGGAAAAAAACCTTTTCCCATAGCCATCCTCATAAAAAACTGTCGCACAGCTATGCGAAAAAATCACATCCGTATGCGACAGCCAATCGTCATTATTATCTGTCAAGAATCTTCTTTAATTCATCCATAAACGTATTGACATCTTTGAATTCACGGTAAACAGATGCAAAACGCACATACGCTACCGCTTCAAGATCTTTCAAGTGGTCCATAACAATCTCACCAATCTCGGCACTTGGAATCTCTTTTTCTTCACGACTGAAAATCGCTGCTTCCACCGCATCCACAAGGTTGTTAATCTGAGCCACGGAAATCGGACGTTTGTGGCACGCTCTTAAAATACCTGCTTCAATCTTGGCACGATCATACTGTTCTCTGTTGTTATCTTTCTTGATAACAATAAGCGGAATGGTCTCAACCTTCTCATAAGTTGTAAATCTCTTGTTACAATCGTCACAAATTCTTCGTCTGCGGATGGATGTGTTCTCATCTGCCGGACGGGAATCGATTACTCGGGTGTTATCACTGCCACAAAAAGGACATTTCATATGCTGCTCCTCCTACAACGTTTTTTCTTTCGCAAAGTGTCATAACTACATCTTATAGTGTTTGTTAACCATAAAAATGGATTATATTGTTATGTTACACTATTTAGGAAAAAAAATCCAGCATTTTTGAATATTTACTTATTTTCCTTCAATTCACAGACATTTACCAAGATAATATCCGGTCCGACCCGGACAATGCATCGCCAATCCAAGCAATAAAAGCTCTCTCTCCCCAAAAAACCACAAATCTTTCCCGGGCCGGGTATAAAGATTGAATTAATGCATCCGGTACAAACATCAATATCAATATCGCAAACATAACCAATGCATTTTCCCGTGGCAATGTTGATGACTTCTTTGTCTTTAAACTCTTTAAAACGCATAGCTTTTTCCGCCAGGATTTGTTTCTATATTATATGCACGGCTTTATAAAAAAATGCGTCCTCACAAAAGTGAAAACGCATTTTTGTATTTTTCATATTATTTTTAAACATTAAAACGGAATAAGATAACGTCGCCGTCTTTTACCACGTATTCTTTTCCTTCAATACCTACCAAGCCTTTTTCTTTTGCAGCTGCAATACTTCCGCAGTCCAATAAATCCTGGTAGTTAACAACCTCTGCCTTAATAAATCCACGTTCAAAATCAGAATGAATCTTTCCGGCTGCCTGTGGAGCCTTGGTTCCAACCTTGATGGTCCAAGCACGGGTCTCATCTTCTCCGGAGGTTAAGTAGCTGATTAAGCCAAGTAAATGATAGCTTGCCTTAATTAATTTTTCCAAGCCAGACTCTGATAAACCTAAGTCCTCTAAGAACATTGCTTTTTCATCATCGTCAAGCTCTGCAATCTCCTGCTCTATCTGCGCACAGATTACGAAAACTTCGCTGTTTTCATTTGCTGCATACTCGCGAACTTTCTGAACGAATTCATTGTTGGCACCATCATCTGCCAAATGCTCTTCTGCCACGTTTGCCGCAAAAATGGTTGGCTTATAAGTAAGAAGGTTTAAGCTCTTTACAAATGCCTCTTCCTCTTCTTCATCAATTTCAAGTGTTTTTGCCATTTTTCCTGCTTCTAAGTGTGCTTTGATTTTTTCCAAAATTGGCAGTTCTTTGGCAGCTTCTTTATCCATACGAGCGGACTTGGCAGTCTTAGCAAGTCTTCTTTCTAAAATCTCCAAGTCGGAGAAAATCAACTCAAGGTTAATGGTCTCAATGTCACGCACCGGATTGATGGAACCATCTACGTGAACAATGTTGCTGTTTTCAAAGCAACGAACCACATGCACGATGGCATCTACTTCACGAATGTTTGCAAGGAACTGGTTTCCAAGTCCTTCGCCTTTGCTTGCTCCTTTTACTAAACCTGCAATATCAACTATTTCTAATTGAGCTGGAGTTAATTTTTGAGGTTTTACCATATTGGCTAATGTATCTAATCGATTGTCAGGGACGGCAACACGACCAGTGTTTGGTTCAATTGTGCAAAATGGAAAATTTGCAGCTTGTGCTGCAATGGTTTGTGTT
>JAZNWA010000023.1:0-2765 GCA_045593085.1 Lachnospiraceae bacterium
TTCCAGACATACCGTCATCTGTCTCGCCGCAACCGCGAATTCGCCCATGCCTAGCCCTGCCATACCTACTATCGTATGCTCTCCGTCTTCCTTACCGAATACCGCTACGTTTAAAGAATATTCACCGACAGAGACAGGATTGTAGTAGCCATGCACCTTTAAAAATTCAAGCTCCTGTTTTGACTTAATCTTATGAAAAACAAAGGTACCGAGGACAAAAAGAATCAGTAAAGAAACAAGCACAAGAATTATGTAGAATGCTATTTTTCCAATTCGTTTTATCATATACTTCCTCCGTATCGATTCTTACGCTTTCGCAAATACAATTTCTCTTTACTCAAAAAACTTTCCCTGATAAAAGTTCTCATTCTCCAGTTTCTTCGCCGTAACCCGAAACAACACACACCCGTCCGGACACATCACAACCTTATTTTACCCATTATAAATAGTCCAAAATCAGATTCTTTATTTCAGGATACTCCTCTTCATATTCCACCATAGTTTCAATCATGTATTCCCGCATTTTGTCTGATTTAGACAATTTGACAAGCTGACGAATGATTTCTTCGATTGTATTCCAATCATGAAATTTTATTGATGTAGTATAAGAACATCTCCTCAAAAAGAAATCGGCCACTTCAAACAACCGCGCATGTCTTTGCGCGCCCAATGCTCTCATTAATTTCCAAATATCGTTGATATCAATAATTTCTTCCTCTGCAATAATCCGTGAGATTCTTTCGTCCGAAATATAGCCATACTCATCCATATAACACACTTCGTCGGCTGTCGGATAATGCGACGCTAATTCTTTGCTATCATAAGGAAATACCGGCTCTTCCGGCATTCCTTCCGGGATATATTCTTCTATATCTTTGATTAACCTTTTTAATGCCACTTTCTCGTATTGGTCCAATCCATATGCACTATAATCAAAACGCATATCGCCGGCAGCTGCAATTTTTACATATTCTCCATTCAATGCTCCGGCTTTTATCGCATAACTATAACACGGCATAATGACCAAAGCCTTTACCGTCCTATGTTCTAATGCTGCTGCCATCGTTTTGTGATGTCCATCAATCAATGCTGTCATATATCCATCCATATAATAGGCAATGGCTCTACAATTCGGATGTTCCCTATAATACGCCACCCGTTCTTTTGAAAGTTTTCGGGCCGATTGGGTTGCAACCGTAAAATGTGGTCTTAACTTCCCCCATTCTCCGTCTCCCATATATTTAATACATGTTCCAGATGAAGGATTATTTGTATTCGGAACATCCCAAAATAAATTTCCATTGCCATCTGTCGGATACAACTCCGTATCTAAAATAACATAATAATTATCTTTTAACAGTCCCAGCAACGGGCGAATATCTTCTAATGCCTCTTTAAACGGTATATTTTCCTCGTTTCTTTTTTCGCTACAATATTCCACTGTCTGCTCTAATTGATATCCGCTACGCAAAATTTTCTCGCAAGTGGAACAAAAATACTCATTCCCTTGTAACCAAAATAATGCTTTATTTCGAAACATCAATGTGGAATACGATTTCTCATTCACTAATTCGCAGAATCGTTCATACAAATATCCTTTTCCGTTTTTTACCCGAATCAAAACTCCGGGAGCATAAAATTCCTCATCCTTTGCCTCCCAGAAAGAAATATAATTCACTTCCGGAATATCCTTTGCTCTGCTTTTTATGTGAAAAAACATAAAAATCCCTCTTTTCATTAGAATCAAAAGAATCTATTTACAAAATACATTATACTATGTTATAATCATTTTAGAAAGAGCAACCGCCACCAAGGTGGTTAGCCTCTCGAATAGTTTGCAAAATGCCTACCTTCGACCGCTAAGTACAAAGGTAGGCATTTTTATTTTCGCTTGTTCTTCCTATCTATGTAGGCAAGCAGTGTGATTAAAAAGGTTGCAAACAGGAGCAAGTCCTGAAATGTAAACAATTCCATCCGCACCACCTCCCTTCTATGTTCAGCCGGGAGGCTACCACCCTGTACACGATTGCTCTATACCTATTATATTACAACCAGAACAAACGTTCAAGTGTTATTTTGTAAAAATCAATATTCCGGTAGTGCTGTAAATACTACCCCTGCACCGTCTGCAACGCCTACATAAACTTTATCATTCTCTCTTCCCGTTGTCAAATAGTGTTCTATCATATATTTTGCAGAATATGGCATTTTCAAATCTGATATTTCGTCTAAATCAAACCATTTCAGCTCACCTTCATCGGAAACCAGACCATCTAAATACTCATCCTTCAAATTTGCAAAGAAATAATAATTCTGTCTGATTTCCCCGTTTGTTCTCCGCAATGAAACATATCGAAGTTTCATATCTGTGATCATATCTTCTGTTACAGACAGTTCTTCCTTCATTTCCCGAAGCGCACAGGCTTTCGCATCATTTAGTTCCCATTCTTCAAAATGTCCGCCGGCAGATGCAATCCAAGTCTGATTGGCAACCTTAGAACCTTGACGATATAACAAAAGAACTCTATCGTTGTTTAAAAGATATACTCCTGTCATGTTCCTTAACTTCGACATATGTTCCATTGCTGTCCCTCCTAATTCCGTTTCTGCTCAAAATCCTTGTAAAAACAAAAAAACACTTATTTTCATAAGTGCTTCTTCGGGGTTGGGCTGTATCAAAAATACAGAGCAGCTCGTAGGGGAATCGAACCCCTGTTTCCGCCGTGAGAGGGCGGCGTCTTAACCGCTTGACCAACGAGCCATAA
>JAZNWA010000024.1:0-48771 GCA_045593085.1 Lachnospiraceae bacterium
AGATAATGGTCTTGTTTCCATAACTTTTACAGTATCTCCGATATTGCAAGAGTTTTCTTCATCATGCGCTTTTAATTTATAAGTTTTCTTTACGATTTTACCGTATAATGCGTGTTTTACATTATCCTGTACAGCAACAACGATTGTTTTGTCCATCTTGTTGCTTACAACTTTACCAACACGTGTTTTTCTAAGATTTCTTTCCACGATTTAGGTCTCCTTTCTATCGGATTATTTTTCTACATTTGCTTTAGCAGTAATCACAGTCTGAATTCTTGCGATATTCTTTCTAACGTCTTTGATTCTGCTTGTATTGTCAAGCTGGTTTGTAGCATTCTGGAATCTCAAATTGAAAAGCTCTTTCTTTGCAGCCACTAATGCTTCTTCTAACTCAGCTACGTTCTTGTTGTTTAATTCGTCTAAATATTTCTTAGTTTTCATTTGATTCACCGCCTTCTAAGTCTGCACGTGAAACTATCTTGCATTTGCATGGTAATTTGTGTGTAGCTAAACGAAGTGCTTCTCTAGCAACCTCTTCCTGTACGCCAGCGATTTCAAACATTACACGACCTGGCTTAACAACAGCTACCCAGTATTCCAAAGTTCCTTTACCGGAACCCATACGAGTTTCAGCTGGTTTTGCAGTAACTGGTTTATCTGGGAAAATTTTGATCCAAACTTTACCACCACGTTTAATATGACGTGTCATAGCAATACGGGCTGCTTCGATCTGGTTGGAGCGAATCCAACATGGTTCTGCTGCAACGATTGCGTATTCTCCGTAAGTGATTGTATTTCCTCTAAGCGCCTTTCCTGTCATGGAACCACGGAACTGTTTACGACGCTTTACTCTTTTTGGCATTAACATTATTTATCGCTCCCTTCCTTTGTTCCTTTTGTTGGAAGGATTTCGCCTTTGTAGATCCATACCTTAACGCCAACTTTGCCGTAGGTTGTATCTGCTTCAGCAAATCCATAATCGATGTCAGCTCTTAATGTCTGCAACGGAATAGTACCATCTGTATAGAACTCTGTACGAGCCATATCAGCTCCGCCTAAACGTCCGGATACAGCAGCCTTGATACCAAGAGCTCCTGCCTTACGGCTTCTTCCCATGCAGGATTTCATTGCTCTTCTGAAAGAAACACGATTTTCTAACTGAAGTGCGATGTTTTCAGCTACTAACTGAGCATCCTTGTCTGGTTTCTTAACTTCTTTAATGTCAACAAGTAATTTCTTGTCTGTGAATTTCTGAACTTCGCTCTTAATCTTTTCGATTTCAGCGCCGCCTTTACCGATAACTACACCTGGTTTTGCTGTGAAAAGAACAACTTTTACTCTATCAGATGTTCTTTCGATTTCAATTTTAGCAACACCGGCATTGTATAATTTCTTTTTAAGATATGTTCTGATGTTGTAGTCTTCAACTAAGAAATCTGCAAAATCAGCTTCCGCATACCATTTTGAGTCCCAGTCTTTGATAACTCCGACTCTTAAGCCATGAGGATTAACTTTCTGTCCCATGTTTGCCCTCCTTATCTCTCATTCAGCACGATTGTGATGTGGCTCATTCTCTTTTCGATTCTATAAGCTCTACCCTGTGCTCTTGGTTTTACTCTCTTCATTGTAGGTCCTTTGTTTGCAAAACATTCTGCAATGTAAAGGTTTTCAGCTTTCATGCCATTGTTGTTTTCTGCGTTAGCAATTGCTGATTTTAATAATTTTTCTATTACACTTGAAGCGTATCTAGGATTGTAAGCTAAAATACCAAGTGCTGTTTCTACGTCTTTTCCACGGATTGCATCTAATACGTAGCATGCTTTCTGAGTAGGGATTCTTGCATAGCATAACTTTGCTGTTGGTCTTGTATCCTTCTGTGCATTTGTTTCTCTCTTAATTTGGGATCTATGTCCTTTAGCCATGGATAAAACCTCCTTTCAACTGTTAATTAACGAACTTTTGATTTCTTTTCGTCTTTGCCGTGTCCTCTGTAAGTTCTGGTTGCTACGAATTCACCAAGCTTGTGACCAACCATATCTTCAGTAACATATACCGGCACGTGTTTTCTTCCGTCATGAACGGCAATTGTATGACCAACCATCTGCGGGAAAATTGTGGAACGACGGCTCCAAGTCTTAATTACGGACTTGTTTCCGGAAGCGTTCATTGCGTCTACTTTCTTAAGTAAACTCTGGTCTGCAAATGGTCCTTTTTTTAATGAACGAGACATCTTATTCCTCCTTATTTAGCTGCCTTACCGTCTCTACGTCTTACGATAAGCTTATTAGACTGTTTGTTTTTCTTTCTGGTCTTCAAACCTAAAGCAGGTTTACCCCATGGTGTAGATGGGCCGGAACGACCGATTGGTGCTCTACCTTCACCACCACCGTGTGGATGGTCATTCGGGTTCATTACGGAACCACGTACTGTTGGGCGGATACCCATGTGACGCTTACGACCAGCTTTACCAATCTTAACGAGGTTGTGTTCTCCGTTACCAATAACGCCGATTGTTGCGCGGCAGTTGATTGGTACCATTCTCATTTCACCGGAAGGAAGTCTTAATGTAGCATATTTGCCTTCTTTTGCCATGAGCTGTGCTGCGTTACCAGCGGAACGAACTAACTGTCCACCTTTACCAGCATATAATTCAATGTTGTGTACCTGTGTACCTACCGGGATTTCAGAAAGTGGTAAGCAGTTACCAACTTTAATTTCTGCTTCCAGTCCGTTCATCAACTTTGCACCAACTTCTAATCCCTGTGGAGCAAGGATGTATGCTTTTTCACCATCTGCATATGCGATTAATGGGATGTTTGCGGTTCTGTTCGGATCATATTCGATACTCAAAACAGTTGCCTGGATACCATCTTTTCTTCTCTTGAAGTCGATGATTCTGTATTTTCTTCTGCTTCCACCACCATGATGTCTTACAGTGATTTTACCCTGATTGTTACGACCTGATTTTTTCTGAAGAGACACAACTAATGATTTCTCAGGAGTTGTTTTTGTGATTTCGGAAAAATCGGAACCGGTCATATTTCTTCTGGCAGGTGTATATGGGTTATATGTCTTAATTCCCATGATATTTCTCCTTTCGAGTTCCTAATTTGATATCACGCTTTTTTGCGTATATTTGCGATTTCTCGCGAGTTACTAAGCAATCAAATTTTACAGACCTGTAAAGATCTCGATGTCTTTGCTGTCAGCTGTTAACTGAACGATTGCTTTCTTTGTCTTAGCTGTTTTTCCGTAAACCATTCCACGTCTCTTTGTTTTTCCGTCAAGATTCATTGTGTTTACGCTTGCAACCTTTGTTCCGGCAAACATTTTTTCTACAGCTTCTTTAATCATAGCTTTGTTTGCTTCCGGATGAACTAAGAAGGTGTATTTCTTTTCGCTCATAGCATTCATACTCTTCTCAGTTACTACTGGTTTAAGAATAACGTCATAGTATTTAATTGCTGCCATTATGCATATACCTCCTCAATTGCTGCTACAGTTTCTTTTGATAATAAAACTGTGTTGTATTTCATAACATCGTATACGTTAAGTGTTCCAACCTGAGTTGTCTTAACTGTTGGGATGTTGTTTGCAGATAAGATGATGTTCTTATCAACTTCATTAAGAACAACTAATGCTCCGTTTAATTTTAAGTTGTTTAAAATTTCCTGGAATTTCTTTGTCTTAATTTCATCAAGCTTTAATTCATCTAATACGATGAAGTTCTGAGCGCTTACTTTTGCACTTAATGCAGATTTAAGAGCAGCTCTTTTTTCCTTCTTATTTAATTTGAAGGAATAATCTCTTGGAGTTGGTGCGAATACCACTCCACCACCAGTCCACTGTGGTGCTCTGATGGATCCCTGTCTTGCATGTCCTGTTCCTTTCTGTCTCCATGGCTTTCTTCCTCCACCACTTACTTCGGAACGTGTCTTTGCTTTCTGTGTTCCCTGACGGTTGTTTGCAAGCTGCTGAACAACTGCTAAATGAACAAGGTGTTCGTTCATTTCTACGCCAAACACAGCATCGTTAAGTTCAAGGCTTCCTACTTCAGCGCCTTTCATATTGTAAACAGATACTTTTGCCATCTGTGTGTTCCTCCTTTCCTGTCAATGCAATTAACGTTTAACAGTTTCTTTGATTGTTACTAATGATTTCTTAGGTCCCGGTACAGCACCTTTGATAAGAAGTAAATTCTTTTCAGCATCTACTCTTACGATTTCCAAGTTCTGAACTGTTACTTTTACATGTCCCATGTGACCAGGCATCTTCTTTCCTTTGAATACTCTGGACGGGCTGGAACATGCACCGTTGGAACCGTGATGACGATGGAATTTAGAACCGTGCGCCATAGGTCCTCTGTGGTGATTGTGTCTCTTAATTGCACCCTGGAATCCTTTACCTTTAGAAATTGCAGTTGCGTCAACCTTGTCGCCTTCTGCGAAGATGTCTGCTGTAATTACATCAGCAAGCTTGTATTCTTCTGCATTTTCAAATTTGAATTCACGAACAAATCTCTTGCTTGTTACACCAGCCTTTGCAAAGTGACCAGCTAAAGCTTTGTTTACACCGTGTCTGTTTCTGATTTCTTTCTTTCCTGCAGCGTCTTTGTCAACCGCTTTTTCTTTCTTGTCAACAAATCCAACCTGAACTGCACTGTATCCATCGTTTTCTACAGTCTTAACCTGAGTTACAACGCATGGACCTGCTTCCAATACAGTAACCGGCACTAATACGCCTTCTGCATTGAAGATCTGAGTCATTCCGACTTTTGTTCCTAAAATAGCTTTCTTCATTTCTTTACCTCCTGTTAATCTACAGCGGAACGCTTTGCGTTCATCCTAGAATAGCCTTAGGCTTATTTACCAGGATATCTGCTTTAGGGTTAATCCCTATTTGCTTTTTTCTTTCATTTTGATGTCAATATAAACACCAGCTGGCATTTCTAATCTTGACAATGCATCAACTGTTTTCTGTGTTGGTGCAATGATGTCGATTAATCTCTTATGAGTTCTCTGTTCGAACTGCTCTCTGGAATCTTTGTTAACATGTACTGATCTTAAGATGGTAATAACCTCTCTCTTTGTTGGCAACGGCACCGGTCCGCTCACCTGTGATCCAGTTTTCTTAACAGTTTCGATGATTTTCTTAGCACTTGCATCTACTAACTGATGCTCATATGCTTTGAGTGTGATTCTCATTACTTGACTTGCCATAAAAAAAGTCGCCTCCTTTTCGCACTTATAAATAGTACGACAAGCGGTGACTGTACACTCTCCCGTGTGTATCCCGTAGATACTCACACGTATTTCCGCGCTGTCTGCGGATTTTACATTGTAGTACAGTGACTTGTCGCCAGTTTCCTAACTTGACATTTGCTCCACGGAAAACCTGTCAAATTGCTTTGACAGCAACCTCACGCTTCATAGCTCTTATGTCACAGCAAAGTTGAGTATACACGATAAACACTGGGGTTGCAAGCATTTTTTTAGAAAAATTGTATTTATTTCAATACAATCCAAAATCATGATTTGCAACCCCATTTTTCATCTTTTTTTAGTTGTTTCTTCTATATAATATGTGCAATAGATGTTGTACTTTTATACCTTTTCCCATCTACCACTTGCGCCACACGGTAAAACCAGTCCGTTAGAAGATACCGGCAAGCCGATTTCGCTACTTTCTACCCGTCCGCCAAATTCCTTTAACTCCGTTGACAACATATAAGTCAATACCGCAGGCTGAAGGCCCGTCGTATAGGAATTTACCAAAAAGAATAGCGGGTCATCGCTTAACAACTGTGTGCACAGTTTGATAAACGGATGAATGGATTCTTCTATCTTCCATGTTTCGCCCTTTGGTCCTCTGCCGTAAGAAGGCGGATCCATAATAATCCCATCATATTTACTGCCGCGGCGTATCTCTCTTTCTACAAACTTTACGCAATCATCCACCAACCAGCGAATCGGCGCTTCGCCCAATCCGGAAGATACTGCGTTTTCCTTTGCCCATCCGACCATTCCTTTGGATGCATCTACGTGCGTTACACTTGCTCCTGCTGCAGCTGCTGCCAAAGTTGCTCCGCCGGTATAAGCAAAAAGATTTAATACCTTCACCGGTCTACCTGCCTTTTTAATCTTCTCGCCAAACCAATCCCAGTTCACTGCCTGCTGCGGGAAAAGTCCGGTATGCTTGAAACTGAATGGCTTTAGGTTAAAGGTTAGCTCCTTATACTGAATGGTCCACTGTTGCGGCAAATCGAAGAACTCCCACTCCCCTCCGCCTGCTTTGCTTCTGTGATAGTGTCCGTTTGGATGCTTCCATCCTTTTTGGTTCTTAGGTGTATCCCAAATCACCTGTGGGTCCGGACGAATGAGTTCATATTCACCCCAACGCTCTAATTTTTCTCCTTTTGAAGTATCAATCACTTCATAATCTTTCCATTGATCTGCTATCCACATATTTTATCTCCGATTAACTTCCTTATATAATAGGAAATAACTAGTTATTTTTTGTCGGCCATGAATTTTTTCTTCAAATGAACCATGATATCTTTTCGTGTCACAATACCGATAAAAGTATTATCATCATCTGTCACCGGCACGAAATTCTGGTTGATGACCTTATCCCACAAACCGCTGATTTCTTCATTTACAGAAACCGCCTGATTGTCTCTACGACGTTTTACTTTCAGAAGCGGAACATCCTCTGCGTCAATCAGTGTCAGATTGGTCTGGCTCTTAATATACCAAAGCATATCTCCTTCTGTAATCGTACCTATGTATTTTCCTTCTTTATTTAATATTGGCAACGCGGTATACCCTGTGTTCTCCAATCTTTCCAATGCTTGTCTTAACGTTGCTTCCGCTTCGATAAACGCAATCTCACTCTTTGGTGTAAGAAAAAATAAAACGTTCATTCTATACTCCTTTTTTCCGTTTCCGGTGTTCTGTCTTTTACGGGAGATTTTCCCTTTTTTAGTATACCACATCTTACCAAATAAGAATATTAACATTTTCTTAATTTTAATCTTTTTTATTCTGCCGAGTTGACTTTTTCCTTGTAGTTCATCCATAATGAATACAACAGATATAATAATTATTTTAAAAGACTTTACATTTGTTTAAGGAGCATCAATATGTTACAGGATTTAGAATATGGTTTTTTAGATAACCAGTACAAAAACACTTCTCCTTCTGACGAAGACATTGTAATCTGTGTACAGAAAAACACCATTTTAGTACGCAGATACAGCGACAATCACTTAGAACTTCCAACCTGGGCAGAAGTTAAAACATGGTCCCAAGATTGGAAGCAATGGTTTGAAGTACCATTGACTTACGCCTTTTGTCTGCAGGGCAAAAACTATTTTTTATGGATGGGCGAAGCCGGAGACGTTTCTGATGTTCACTTTGCTTACGAACCCGCATCCTCCTTGCGACAGAAAGAATCCAAAAATATTTGCTTTGCAGTTATGACCGCATGGCATATATATAGTTGGTATCGCGTAAACCTGTTTTGTGGTAAGTGCGGGCAAAAAACCATCCACGACGAAAAAGAACGTATGATGCGTTGTCCGGAATGTGGAAATATGATTTTCCCAAAAATCGCTCCGGCAGTCATCATTGCCTTAACCCACAAAGACCGTATCGTGCTAATCCAGTATGCAAACCGGAATTATAAACATTACGGCTTAATTGCAGGATTTATTGAAGTTGGGGAAACCGCTGAAGAAGCCGTTGCCAGAGAAGTTATGGAAGAAGTTGGTTTAAAGGTAAAAAACATCCGTTATTACAAAAGTCAGCCATGGGGTGTGGCGGGCAACTTGTCGCTGGGGTATTTTTGCGAATTAGACGGCGATGATGTTACGATCACATTAGATGAAAATGAATTAGCCATGGCCGAGTGGTTTCCAAGAGAAGAAATTCCGGCCGATGATGACGGAATTAGTTTAACAAGAGAAATGGTTCGAATATTTAGAGAAGGAATTGCCGGATAGGCAGTTCCTTTTTCTTTCTTTATGCATGAAATTCTATTGAATTTTGTGCATTTTTTCGTTACAAAAGAACTCGATTTTCTTTTTTTCTTCGTGCCGAACTTCTGTGATGATTCGCGTTTTTCAAAAATTGTACATTTCAGAGATTTGGTTCGCGGTTTGATAAAACGCCTTGTGAAGAGCCGTGGTTTTTCTTACGCGGGTAAGGCGAGTGAGATGCATGTGGCGAAAACTGTTTGAGGAATGGATGCTTTTGCCCGTTCCGAGTTTTTTCGCCACATGGTATGAAATTCACGAACCTACCCGCTTAGAAAAACAAGGCGATGAAAATAAGCGTTTTTCACCCGCAGAACAAAATCCCTGAAATGTACAATGCCGAAAAACACAAAACGCAAGTCCGGCACGAAGAAAAAGAAAAGCGGTTCTTTTATAAAAATCAAAAATGCACGAAATAATAGAATTTCATATAAAAAAGAAGGAACTGCCTATCCGGCAATTCCTTCTCTAAATATTGTAAAACATTTTTCTTTTACTATTTCTGAATCAACGCACGGCCTTCATTTAAAGCTCTTTCATTGATTTCTTCCGTTCCTTTCGGAACATGTCCTAAAACTGCAGTTTTAAGCTGTTCAAAAGTAGCGAGCCCTAACAATTCATTGATTGCTGCAACAGCAACAATATTTGCAGTAAATGCTTTTCCAACTTTCTTTGCAGCGGTTTCAAGAATCGGAACTTGTGTAACACGCTCCGGATTTAAATATTCCGGAACAGTCAAACTAGAATCTGCCAAGATGATACAATTTCCATCAACGCTCTGCGCAAACTTGTCTAAAGACGCCTGGGTTAAAGCCATAAGGAATGTTGGGTTCTGTACTTTTGTGAATCCGATTGGTTTTTCATCTACGATAACCTCTGCTTTACACAAACCACCACGGGCTTCCGGTCCGTAAGACTGGGACTGTGCAGTGTATTTACCGGCTTCAATTGCAGCTTCTGCTAAAATAATGGTAGCTAAGATAACACCCTGTCCGCCGCTACCTGTAAGACGGATTTCCATTTTATTATTGCTCACGTTCTTCCGCCTCCTTTGCCAAACGATCAATGATCTTCTGATATTCAACCGTAAATTCCGGATAATTGTTATGTGCTAATACACCGATAATCATTTTACCTTTTAATTCTTCCGGAGTCATCTTAACTGCCTGTTCCTGCATAACCGCATTTTCTTTCTGCCATTTCATCATATCAACAGCGCTACCTTTTTTGTTCTTTCTACCATAGTAAGTAGGACAAACAGATGCACAGTCAATAAGAGAAAATCCTTTATGCAGGATACCCTGCTGAATGTAAGCGGTTGTCTGCTGTACATGGTAAGCACTACCTCTTGCCGCATAAGATGCGCCTGCACCCTGAGCAAGTTCAGCGATATTAAAGGAACGGTCAATAATTCCGTAAGGAGCAGTTGTACCGAATTCTCCCTTTGGAGTAGTTGGTGAATACTGTCCACCGGTCATACCGTAAATGTTGTTGTTAAATACTACAACGGTAAGTCCAACGTTTCTTCTTGCTGCATGGATTAAGTGGTTACCACCGATAGCAGAAATATCACCATCCCCTGCAAGTACGATAACCTCTAATTCCGGATTTGCTAATTTAATACCGGTTGCAAACGCAATCGCTCTACCGTGTGTTGTATGAATGGTATTGAAATCCAAATATCCTGCTGCTCTGGAAGAACATCCGATACCGGAAACAATTACTACTTTATCATGATCTAAACCTAAGTTGTCAATTGCCTGAACCACGTTTCTCATAAGGATACCGTGTCCGCATCCCGGACACCAAATATGAGGAAGGTTCTGAGAACGCATATATTTTTCAATTAATTGGCTTGGCATTATTTGTTACCTCCAATCTTTTCTAAAATCTCACTTGGAGTCATTACGGTACCGTCAATCTTTCCAATGAAGTCAACTTCGCAGTTTGATTTTACCACTCTCTGAACTTCAAGTAAAATCTGTCCGTCATTGTGCTCTGCAACAACGATGCGTTTTACCTTCTTAGAAAGTGCTTCTAACTGTTCTGTTGGGAATGGCCATACAGTAATCGGTCTGAACATACCGGCTTTGATTCCCTGCTCTCTAGCCATCTGACAAGCAGTCTGAGCTGCTCTTGCAGTACCGCCGTAGCAAACTACCACAACATCTGCATCATCACAATTTACTTCTTCGTATGTAACAATGTCATCTTTGTTCATTTCAACCTTATCGATCAAGCGACGAACCAGGTTATGTGTGATTTCGTTTGAGTTGGTTGGGAAACCGGTTTCTCCATGGGAAAGACCTGTAATATGGTATCTCTGCCCCTGACCGAATGGTTTCATTGCCGGAACATATTCTCCTTCCGGAACATAATACGGTCTCTTTGGATCAATACTTTCTGTTGCTCTGTTAATCACTTCGATTTCAGATGCATCCGGAATCTCAACACCTTCGCGTAAATGTCCGATGATTTCGTCCATCATCAACAACACCGGTGTACGATATTTTTCTGCCAAATTAAACGCACGTACGGTTAAGTCAAAGGTTTCGCGTACGCTGGATGGGCAAAGTGCGATAACCGGATGGTCGCCGTGTGTTCCCCATTTTGCCTGCATCATATCACCCTGGGATGGGCTGGTTGGAAGTCCTGTAGAAGGACCGCTTCTCTGTACGTTAACAACCACACACGGAACTTCTGCGATACATGCGTATCCGAAGTTTTCCTGCTTTAAAGAAATACCAGGGCCACTGGATGCCGTCATAGACTTTGTACCTGCTACAGAAGCACCAATAATCGCTGCCATACTGGAAATCTCATCTTCCATCTGAATAAATCTTCCGCCCACCTGTGGAAGACGAACGGATGAAAATTCAGCAATTTCTGTAGATGGAGTAATCGGGTATCCTGCGTAAAAACGCATACCTGCCGCAAGAGCACCTTCAACGCAGGCTTCATTACCCTGCATTAATACTATTTTAGCCATTGATTGCTCCTCCTTCTTCTATCTTTTCAACGTAGATTGCATAATCCGGACAACGCTGTTCACACTGTCCACAGTACACACAATCTGCCTCATTTTTAATCATTACTTTTTCATTCTGGATATCAAGAACGTTCTTCGGGCAAAAAGCTACGCAAATACCGCAACCTTTACACCAAGCAGCGTTCAGAACCAATTTCTTAGTTGCCATAATTTAACCCTTTCTCATATCCTTTGTGTTATGGTTTTCTATCTTAGGGCCATTTTGCCCCACCATAGGTATGTTACCACCGCAAGAGCGGAAAGAAAAACATTTTTTTAGTGGTGTTTATCACAACTATTTAGTTGTGAAACATTGACATTTCCCCAACTTATGTATAAACTGTTAAAAAAGGGTGTTTTCCCATTTTTACAGAAGAAAGGACATATTATGAACTTTTCAAACCTAAAGTATTTTCTTGTGGCTTCTGAGGAAATGAACATTACAAAAGCAGCCCAGAGACTGCATATTTCCCAACAGGCCCTTAGTAACCATATTTCTAAATTAGAACACGAGCTGGGCACCCCATTGTTCGAGCGAACACCGACTCTGGCACTGACATACGCGGGACGACGTCTGGTCGATGCCAGCACTCATATTTTGGATATCCACGCACAATTTATGACCGAAGTGGATGATATCAACCAAAACGCCCGCGGTGAATTGACCATCGGCATCACACATACCAGAGGCCAGGCGATTCTTCCGCTGGTACTTCCAAAGTTTATGGAAGATCACCCATACATAAACGTCCGCTTAGAAGAAGCCAACGCCAAAGAACTGGAAGAAAGCTTACAGCATGGGTTTGTAGATTTGGTCATCGGTTTTACACCTTTTTCCACGGAAAATGCAACCGTAACCACCTTGTCGCCCGACCGTCTCTTCTTGGCTGTGCCAACACAGTTTCTGGACTCTATGTACGGCATGAATGCTGACGCCATCCGGGAAGAATACAAAAAGGGCGTAGACATCGCAGTCTTTAAAGACTCCCCTTTTATCCTATTAAAAAAGGGAGATCGTATCCGTACAATTTTGGACGAATATTTCAAAAAAAGAAGAATCTCGCCAAAGATTCTTCTTGAAACTTCAAATACCCAAACGGCATTTGCTCTGTCTTTAAAAGGGATGGGAATTTCCGTTTATCCGGAAATGTTTATGCGTGGTTCCACCACTTTATCCTCTTACTCCTTACAAAATTTACCGGACAGCGTGGATTTATTCCCGCTACAAAGTGCTTCTACAACAGAAACATTGGCAATTGCCTATAACAAGGAACGATATCTGACCAGTGCAGCAAAAGACTTTATTGCCCTTTGTCAGCAAACCCTCGGGCCAAAAGACGCGTAACTTACTCCTCCTCCAATTCCCCTGCGATGCGGAGGAGGTTTTCTATTTCTTCCACGTCCATTGCCAAAAACTCAGCCAAATCCTCAATTGTATACTCTGCCTGTTGTTCCTTTAATGCTTCTACCGCTTCAACCAACTGGTTTAACTTAGCCACTACCTTGCGTGCTTCTAAGTTAGAATCTTTCTCTTCCGCCAAAAGTGCTTCCAATGCCAGATTAACCTTATTTTCAAGCATTGCAAGAATTTCCGCACCGGTTTTATCCTGATACTCTGTCATACCATGAAGTTCACTGCAAAATACAACAACCATCAGGCTACCTTCCTGAACCAAATCCCCAAGCAATACTTTTTTACCCGCATGGGAAAGCGCAATCTGAAATGCACGCGGAAGTAACGCAGTTGCTAATTCCATTGCCGCATTCTCATCAGTGATTGCCTGCTTACAAAGTGCGAATATTTCACCCTCCGAAAATGTCGGCAGCATAGAAAGTTCTTCCTCATAATCAGCCTTAAACGCCTCTTCTTCCGGTAAAAGTGCACGTAACTGTTCCGGTTGCGCCTCTCTTTTCGGAATGTAACCCTCAACCAAGACCTGCTTGGTAAAAAGGAAATCGCAAATCGCTTCCAAATAATCCATCGAGCTTCCGTGTTCCTTTAGATAGGACTCCACCTGCGCACGAAGCAGATAGTTATTATTCTCTTTTCCTTTACGGGCCAATTCTTCTACCATTTGAAGAAAGCGTAACTGTTCGTTCATTTTTGAAACCCTCCAAAACCATATATATTCTCGTAACCCATATGCGACATGATTTCACACGCCCTACGGCTACGAATTCCACTGGTACAATATACAAAAATCACAGAATTTAAATTAGGAAGCAATTCAAGACACACTTCTTCCAACTCATCAAGGGGAATGTTCACTGCCTTTGGCAGATGGCTCATTTGATATTCTTCTCTTGAACGCACATCCACAATCCGATAATTGGAATACTTTTTCATCATCTCAAAAGCTTCCTGTTTTTCAATCCACTGATAGCCCCGCTGGGACTCTCCTTGTACCGTTAACTCCCGGTGCTCGCCACACACAGCAAGCACCAGAAGTAATAATCCTAGATTTGTCATTTTGTTTTATCACCGTTTTTGTATCATTGTATGGACAAAACAAAATGCTTATGCGAAAAATTCGCAGATTTATCGTTCTTTCTTTACATAATAAGCATCACTAATTGATAAATCCAGTTTGCAGCAACACCTGCCACCAAACCGCCTATGGTATGGCTAATGATTGCTTTTCCTGTAGCCTCTCTACAATTGATGCTGTCCATCATTGCAACATGCGTACTTAAATATCCGCTCCAGCACATACACATTGCTGTAAATACTGCGATATCGTGTCCATTTGCCAAACCTTCTTGCACCAACTTCGGAACCAATCCAATTGCAGCACCTGCAGCACCCAAGCTGGTAATCGGAACTGCGATACCCTGTGGTGACGCAAAACCAAATAACGGTTTCAAAATAAAATTTAACTTTTCACCAACCCATGGCAATAAGGCTACACCTTCATATGCAGCACCGGTGTAGTCCCCTGTTACTGACGGGCCATTAGTTAACATTAATACAAGTGTACAGATAATCAGAACTCCCGGAATAACTGCAAGTCCTAAATCTACGCCTGACTTTCCGCCGGAAAGCATGGCATTCATTACTCGGGATGCTACACTTCCCTCAGAGACTGTTCTTGTTGTAATCTTTTTATCTTCTTCGCCCGGTTCTCTTGGAATAACATATTCTTGTGTACCGTACATTTTTTTCATAAACATAAGCATGATTCTGGTACTTACAATACTTCCTACGATAGCGCCCAAATTACCTATAAGAGCCGCTACAACAAACCCTTCTCCGGTCGGTGATACAATACCCATCATATAGGTTGTTACGATTAACCCCATTCCAAAGGATGTTCCGATATTTGTTAACGCAGGGAACTGATACTTTTTAAAATATCTTCGGAATCCCTTATCTTCTGCTAACGTCAAAATCGCAGGATTATCAGATAAATAGGTTGTCATAATACCCAACGCAGATGCACCCGGAAGTCCATAAATTGGCTTCATTAATGGTGACAACAACTTATTTACCAATGCAATAACACCAAACTCCGACAAAAGTGCAGAAACCGCTCCTGCAACTACTGCAATTGCCATGATGTAAAATACGGTGTCCAACAATAATGAATATGCTGTATTCATCAATGTATTCAACATATTTGCCGCACCCATCACTCTACCTAATGCAACAAACAGACCAAAGAATACAAAAATAAACACAAATGCCTCTAATCCAATTGCTTTCTTTTCCCTTGTTCCCATACTATTTCCTCATTATTCTTTCTTAAGATAAACTTTATAATTCAATTCCGTTGCTCTTTAAAAGCGCACGTGCACTTTCAACAGAATCAACTCCTGTTTTGTTTTTTATCGGAGCAAATTCACGTTCACGTAACACTTCAAACGGCAAGTTGTTTTTCATCATATGAATCATATCCAGAATCAATGTTTCATACTTGTAACCATTTGGTGTTTCCGGCGATATCTCTACACCTTCGTCATTTAAAAACGGAATCTTTTTTTCTACCACATGAAGCGGCAATGCCTCTTCCAATATTCTTTCCAATTCTTTAACAGAAAAAAGATAATTTAGGATTACGCCAAAATTGTAAGCCGGATCTCCTTTTTCATTCTTTGTATCCATCAATTCCTGCGTCAGTTCATAATATTCAACAATCGATGGTTTACCATCTTCTAAGCAAATGACGCCCACCTTTTCGTCCGGTGCCGCTTTGCGGATAACTTTTGAACCTGAAACATAGCCGTTTTTAATCGTTGCTCCCACAAAAACCGGATCGGCAATACGCTGCAATACATTGTCTACCGCAAACACGTTCAACCATTCAATGCCCTCTTCGTGGATACACATTTCCAAACCGCTGTTGTATAAAGAACCAAACCAGCCTCCGTTTCCGTTTGGAGATGTGGCAAGCTTTGATTTGCTTTCCAACAGAATTTTTCCGTTATAGTCCGTTGCAGGTGCCATATCCTGCTTAAAGAAATGAACGTATTCCCGCATGTAACCGAAATATTCTTTTTCCTCGAAAAACTCCATGGTCATCTCATGGTTTTTATCGCTGGTCATAACAAACAAATGAATCCATGTGTCTGCTTTTTTCACCACATCCATAAGATTCTCAATAAGTCGTTCAAAAATGTATACTTCCTTGGTCAAACCAATATCGTACATTCCTTTTGGCGCGTCTGACCCAAGACGGGTTCCCATACCGCCCGCCAACAAGACCGCTGCAACTTTTCCCGCTTTAATCTGTTCTAAGCCAAACGCCTCATACTCATCTTTCATTCTCGTTATTTCATCCATTTCCATCGCTTCAATCGGTGAAATCACGCCCTTTTTCTCCTGATTCTGTGCCTGCTTAATGACAGAAAAATCCGTTGCAAGAATCTGGGAAATCAGTTCTTCTTTCTGCGTCCCGTTTAATTCGTCATAATACTTTAACAAATGCTCCTGACCGAAAGCCTTACATTTATCAAATGCTGTTTGGTAGTTCATTTTCATACCTCCCGCTTAATCTTCTCTCGGAATAAAGGATTCAAAAATAAACATTGTAAATCCATCGCGTGCCTTATCCAATTCTTCCTGGGAACGAATCGTCCATGCAACCGATAGTGCCTTGAAAAAGCGTTGGCAAATCTGTCTGGATAATACATTTTTATAATTGTGATTGTACGCAATAAAATCCGGTCGTGCCAAGAAATTAAATATCAAATGGTGCACTAAAAAGTAAGTGAAAACTTCCTTTATGCCCTCTTTCTTAAAATTGGAAGATAACTGTCCTCGAATCACTTCCGGGCGGTTCTTTTTATACCATCTGACAGCAAGCGGATGAAATGATTCCATACAATACGGACCTTCATACTTACTCAAAATCTCGTCTACCTTCGTGCATACCTTATTCGCGTTTTCATGAATCTTAATTTCAACAATGAGAGGAACTCGTCCATTAACCATTTTCAAGAATTCCTCAAACAAAGGAATCTTTTCTTCTGTGTTACAAAGAGAAAATTCCTGCAATTCTTCATAGGTATAATCTCTGACATTTCCTTTTACTCCACAAACTCTCTCCAGCGTCTCATCATGGAAAACAACCGGAATCTCGTCCTTGGTTAACTGAACATCTAATTCCATACCATAGCCATGCTCTACTGCTTTTTTAAATGCTGCCATGGAATTCTCCGGACATTCTTTATTATTATCATGCAACCCTCTGTGTGCATAATAGGTTGTATTTAAAATTGCTTTATTCGGTTTATGAATCAGTCTCGGTGCAATTGCAAACAGATACAAAAGCACAAGTGCCACAATGGCAATCAGGCAGTAAACATACCACATAGCCTATCTCCTGTAAAAAATTTTTCCGCAAATCCTTCTTTAATCTTCCACGTCAAAGTTTTCAATTGCTTTTGCTTTTCTAGGTGGCTTGGAATCACCATGTTTAACAAAGGACATCGTAATCATAGCCATAACCGTAAAGAACATTGCATATGGGAATAATGTGTTGTAGGAAATATGCTCTAAAAGCGCACCTGATACAATTGGAGTAACAATCTGTGCAGACATAGAGAATGTATAATACAAACCGGTGTATTTACCTACATCACTACCCTTACTCATCTCTACAACCATCGGTAAAGAGTTTACACTTACCGCTGCCCAGCCCATACCGATTAATGCAAAGAAAATATTTGCACTAAAGTGATAGGTCGGATAGAAAAATACGGATGAGTAACTAATTAACATACATAATAAACCAATTAAAATGGTCTTTTTTCTTCCGATTCTGGAAGAAATGATACCAATCGGAATATAGCTGATAATTGCCGCTACTGTGGCAACCATAAGGCAATCTGCATAATCTCCGCCCATCATGCCCCATACATTTTTTGCATATCTTGTAAATGCTGTTGTAACTGCATTATAGGCTGTGAACCACAAGAAAATGGATGCCAAAATCAAAGCCAAGCTGATTTTTACCGGTTTTGGCATTTTCTGAGAACTGATTTCTTCTTCTTTCTTTGCTTCTTCCGGATATTCCGCTGCAACCTGTGCCGCAATTTTCTTTTCGTTCGTTGTAATCATCAAAAGAATTACTGCCGCGATCATCATCGCTGCAATTCCGATAAATACAGGTAAATAGTTCGGATTCTCAACTTTCGGCACAAGTGTTTTGATTAAAATCAACGCGTACACACCACCGATAGCTCCCATAAGGTTAATAATCGCATTTGCAGATGAACGAAGCGGCTTTGGAGTAAGATCCGGCATCAACGCTACTGCAGGGGAACGATAAGTTGCCATCGCAAGTAAGGTTAATCCTAATGCTACAACAAACAACACCAAATTCTTTGTCACGTCAGCAACCGGCAACAACATCATTAAAGCAACGGCTACGATAGTTCCGCCCAAAATAAATGGTGTTCTTTTACCCAGTCTGGTATCTACCTTGTCCGACAAGGTTCCTAAAAGCGGTAATAAAAATACCGCCAGAATATTATCAATTGACATAATTGCACCGACTATGGTTTCCTTTAATCCAAAGGTTTCTTCCAAAATCAACGGCACAACGCTATCATACATCTGCCAGAATGCGCAGATTGATAAAAATGCTAATCCAATAAAAAACGTTCTTTTGTAATTCAGTTTCATACAAGCCTCCAAAAGTATTATTTCGTCATTTTATATCATACCAATTATCGCCAAAAAAATCTACAGATTTTTTGCAAAGAAACGGCAAAAAAGGGCAACCGCTTCTGCAACGATTGCCCCCTTGTTTTTTTGTATTTTTAATCTTCTCTTTTATCTCCCCAGAAAAATAATGCAACGGTTCCCGGACCTGTATGACTTCCGATAGTCGCACCTATTGGGAATATTTCAACTTTTCCGTTTAATTTCGTGAAATGTTCCTCGATTAAAGCAGCCACTTCTTTTGCATCTTCTTCGCATAAAGAATGACTCATATAACATTTACCGCTGTAATCTTCCCGTTCTGCCGCTTTGTTAAACATCATCTCCGCAATTCGCTTGATTACTTTTTTCTTTGTACGAACCTTTTCTCTTGCAATCAAACGGCCTTCTTTATCTACATTTAAAAGCGGGCAAATACCAAGTACTGTGCCGATAAACCCGGATGTTTTGGAAACACGGCCACCCTTGATGAAATAGGTTAAATCCGATGAAAAGAACCAATGATTCAAATTCAATTTGTTTTCCTCTGCCCACGCGTATAACTCATCAATCGTATAGCCTTCGTCTTTTTTGTCTGCCAATGTATCTACTAAAAGACCAAACCCTGAGGATGCAGCCAACGAATCCACAATATAAATCTTTCTGTCCGGATATTTTGCTTCCAATTCTGCTTTCGCAAGGCATGCAGAATTGTACGATCCGGAAATACCGGATGACAGGCAAATGTGAAGCACATCATTTCCCTCTTCTAAGATTGGTGTAAAATGCTCCATATATTCACCTACGCCAACCTGAGACGTCTTTGTTTCGGCACCTGCTGCCATTTCATTAAACAAACGCTCCGGTGATACAGACTGTCCCATATCATCCAAGTAATCTTTGCCCCCTAATTCAAAATGGAAGCAAACATAACGGATTCCTCTTCTCTCAAAATACTCTTTCGTTAAATCTGCTGTAGAACTACAACTTAAGCAATATCCCATATTTACACCTCTCTATCCGCCTTATACGGCCCGTATATCTAAAATACCTTCCCGGAAAACACTATTTACAACGATCATAAAACTTTCTATGTGGCTTCAGTATAGCAAAATGTAGTTTTAAAAACAAGATGCATTTCTCCGTTTTCTAAAAAAATAAGAATTCATCCTATTGAAAACATCGTTTTCTGATGCTATAATGCATATTGCAACGAAATCAGGTGTCAATGGAACCCCATTGGTGAAAAGGGAAGCAGGTGAGAATCCTGCACGAACCCGTCGCTGTATGAAGTTTCCCCTTGCATGATGCCACTGCCAAATTGGAGTTGTTACGTACAACATCCTAGGTGGGAAGGCGCAATCGGTTATCACTTTAAGTCAGAAGACCTGCCTGATTTTCATGCATATCTGCCACGCGGTTATGGCTGTTTGCAAGTATAAGGTCTTCAAAAAAGTCTCGGATTATTCTCATATTCCGCATTTTTATTTGGAGCATTCTGTTACTTACAAACTCTCTGCGTGCAGAGGGTTTTCTTTTATTTCGGCACAATCCCATAATGTGCCATCACAAACAAGAATACCCGCCAAAAATTTTAATGTAGAAAGGGAATAATACATGAAAAAACAAACAAAAATCATTCTAGCCGCAGCTGCAGCGGTCATCCTAATTGCAGCAATGCTTGTAGCTTATATTACTTTGCGTCCACAGCCGGAAGTAGGTACCAAAACAGTAACCCTCGAAGTCGTTGATAAGGAAGGAAAGACAACCACTTATAGTCTTACCACCGATGCAGAATACCTGATTGATGTTATGAAGGATGCTCAAAAACAAGGTTTTTCATTCGAAGGCGAAGAAGGTCAATATGGTTTTAGTCCTCATACCATAAACGGTTTAAAGGCCGACTACAATACAGACAACGCATATTGGAGCTTCTATGTAAATGGTGAGTATTGTAACTTTGGCGTCTCGGAACAACCGGTTGCGGATGGTGATGTTTTCACAATCCGATACTCCATTTTTAAGTAATGAGCATACATTTTTTGCGAATAACCGGAGGTAACAAATAAACTATGAATAAGAAAAAAACCTCTACGCATATCAAAGACCTGGCTATTATGGGGGCAATGGTCGCTATTATTGAAGTTGCAAAGCTTCAATTGGCATTTATTCCGAATGTTGAGTTGGTATCTTTGCTCATTATTCTGTTTACCTTGTATCTTGGGAAGAAGATTTATTTTGTACTTGCTGCTTTTGTTTTAATTGAAGGTGTTCTTTACGGCTTTGGCACATGGTGGTTTATGTATTTGTACACCTGGCCTTTATTAGCCACACTTACTCTACTGTTACGCAAACAAAAAAGTGTCTGGACCTTTAGTTTTTTATCCGGACTATTCGGCCTTTTGTTCGGGGCCTTATGCAGTATTACTTATTTCTTCATTAGCGGATGGGCCGGTGGTTTTTCCTATTTTATCGCCGGAATTCCGTATGACCTGATTCACGGTGCCAGCAATTTTATTATATGTTTGGTATTATTTAAGCCGTTACATCGGGCATTGAATCGATTAAAAAATGATATTGGCATGTAATATTAAGGCTATAATCCAACTATCAATCCCGTATGCAATGCATACGGGATTCTTTTTTATCTGATAATACGTGTGATCTTTTCGGCTCTTCTCTTATCTTTTCTAGTTTTCTTCCACATCGCCGACTTTATGTTGCTCCGCCAGTTTCTGATGCTCCGGCGGATTCTCGGCCCCCCGATTGATTCTTGGCCCCCCGATTGATTCTTGGCCCCCGCTGGGTCTATACAATTATTTTTTTTATTCCAGCCCCAAGTTTTTCCTCAATTTGGTTGTTTTATTCCTATTTCGGGTCTATATAAAACCGATAATTCTCTCAGACCCACGATTTCTGAAAATCGTAGGTCTGACGTGCTTTTCCCGCCTTTTCTGACCCAAATACTAATTTTTAAAGTTATAAATTACCTTTTTTCGGGTCTATTCGCGAAGTGACGTTTCATAAGACCCAATCGCTGGTTTTTCTGCAACATATCACCGAAAACTCCACCCATACCAAAAATACGCCTTTGCCTCGGCACATAGCCAAAGCAAAGGCGTTTTCATTAATTCCACGGCTCTTCAGCGTGTTTTTCCAAAACGTAAATAGTCACTTCAGTTTTATCAATTTCCTTAGCACGAACACCCAATGCAAAAATCATTCCGACTAATATAACTAAAAATCCTGTCTTCATTATATTATTGGCCATATTTAACCCTCCAACTGTTCTTTACTAAACTGCAAAGTATACAAATGATAATACTGACCTTTTTTCGCAAGAAGCTCCTGATGATTTCCCTGTTCTACAATCTCACCATGAGACAATAAGATAATATTGTCAGAATGCTGAATCGTAGAAAGTCTGTGTGCAACGATTAACATGGTACCGATATTCTTCATCTTTTCTAATGAATCCTGAATCAAAAGTTCCGTTTCGGTATCAATATTTGCTGTTGCTTCGTCTAAAATCATTACAGATGGTTTGTGGATAATGGTTCTTGCGAAGCTTAATAACTGCCTCTGGCCTGCAGAGAAGTTATTACCTCTTTCACGAACAACCTCGTCCAAACCATCTTCCAATCGGTTAATGAATTTATCTGCGTTTACATAACGACAAGCTTCCATGATCTCTTCGTCGGAAATACCTTCGGAACGAAGAACGATATTACTTCTAATGTCTCCCGAGAACAGGAATACATCCTGTAACATCTGTCCAAAATGTTTTCTAAGGGATGAAATCTTAATCTTCTTAATATCGATTCCGTCAATTAAAATCTGACCCTTTTGGATATCGTAGTTACGACACATTAAGGAAAGAATGGTTGTTTTTCCGGAACCTGTAGATCCTACAAACGCTACCGTCTGCTTTGGTTCCACATGGAAGGAAACGCCTTTTAATACCCACTCGCCCGGCTTATAAGCAAACCAAACATCCTTAAATTCGATTTCACCGCGGATTTCTTCTAATTCAATTGCATCCGGTTCGTCCACAACTTCCGGAACCATATCCATGATGGAGAAGATTTTTTCTGCGGAAGCAAATGCTTTTTGCAATACGTCGAACTGCTCTGCCAAGGTCTGAATCGGGTTATAGAACTTGGACACATACATATACAATGCTGCCAACACACCACCGTTGATAACCTGTCCCAAAAGTGTTCCATCCGTCGCACATGCCTTACCTCCAAAATAGAACAAACAAAGCACGGTAGATATATTTAACAAATAAACCATCGGACGGAAGATACCGAATACGAAAATCTGGTTACGTTTTGCCTTTGCTAAAACAGCACTTCTTCTTACAAAGTCTTCCATCTTCTGATCTTCGCGGTTGAAAATCTGTGTAATCTTAATACCGGATAAGTTCTCAGATAAATATGTGTTAATGTCGGTTCTTGCTTCGTTTACATAGCGGTGAACCGTTCTTGAAAACTTACGGAAGATTACGGTAAATAATACTACAAACGGCACAAAACAAAGAATAACCAAGGTCAATGCAACGTTTGTGCTTAACATACCGATAAGTACACCAATGATTACCATTACATTTTTTACCATGGTTACGAGCACATTGGTAAACATCATGGAAATTGCATTGGTATCATTTGTAACTCTAGTTACAAGCTTACCAACCGGAATATTGTTTAACTGATTATGAGATAATGTTTCAATATGGGTAAATAAATCCAATCTCAAACGGGATAAAATCTTCTGACCGGTTTTCTGCAAAATGATGGACTGGAAGTAAGTACAAATCATACATACAATCAAAATGCTTGCATAGATGGCAACCAGTGTAAACAATTCCTTTAACGCGAATTCAACTTTTACCATTTCTACGATGTTTCCGATAATCTTCGGCGAAATAACATCATATACAACGGAAAAAATCATAATAACAAGAACCAATAAAAAGTCTTTCCAATAAGGCAAAGCATATCCCACCAAGCGACGGGTCAATTCGCCATCTGCCATATTACGTTCTTCGCTTCTTACGATATTGCGTTTTTTCAATAACGCATATGCAACAATAAAAATCAATGAGAAGGTTGCGATAATTGATACGATAATAATAATTGGTAAATATTCACGCATTATTTATCCCCTCCTTCTTCTTCTAATTTCTGAAGTTCTACCATCTTCTGATATTCCGGACAGTTTTCATACAATTCTGTATGGGAGCCAACAGCCACTAGTTTACCTTCATCAATGAATAAAATCTTATCCATTGATTCAATGGTGGAAATACGGTGGGCAATCAAAATGGTTGTTTTTCCTGCACGGGTGGCACGGAGATTTTCCAAAATTGTTTTTTCTGTCTTGGTATCAACCGCAGAAACCGAATCGTCCAAAATAAGAATCGGAGCATTTTTCATAAGTGCTCTTGCGATGGAAATTCTCTGTTTCTGACCACCGGATACGGTTACGCCTCGTTCTCCAAGTACGGTGCCATATCCCTGCTGGAATTCCTTGATATTGCTGTCCACATCCGCCAAAGACGCAGCTTCCATAACTTCTTCCAATGTGGATGCACTGGTTCCGAAAGAAATGTTATTTTCAATCGTATCCGAGAACAGGAAATTATCCTGCGGAACATACGCACAACCAGCTCTGACATCACGGATTGCTACAGTATTTACATCATGTCCGTCTACAAACAAGGTTCCGTCCGGAACGTTATAGGTACGCAAAATCAAATCTACAAGTGTACTCTTTCCGGAACCGGTTTTACCTACCAAGCCAACGTTTTCTCCCGCCTTAATGGTAAAACTCAAGTTCTCTAAAGCATCATACTCTCCATCCGGATAACGGAATGTTAAGTTTCTAAATTCAATTTCACCTTTAATATCTTTTAATTCGCCTACATCTTCTCTGTCAATCACATCCTGCTTTGCATCCAATAATTCGCTGACACGTTTCAAGGATGCGGTTCCTCTGGATGTCATATCAATCAATTCGGATACCGCCATAATCGGCCAAATAATGGAAGTGAAATATCCGATAAACTCAACGAGCTGACCGGAATTAAATTCTCCCTGATATACCAAATATCCGCCATAACCCAAGATAACGCAGATAACACTTTCTACAAACAAAGTAACCAAAATACGAAGCAATACTGCCGTACGTGTATAGTCTACGTTAACCTCTTCGTTTTTCACATTTAACTTCTTAAATGCCATTAATTCTTTGGTTTCTTTTACAAATGCCTTGATAACAGCAATTCCCGAGAAGCTTTCCTGTGAAAAATCAGAAAGATCGGAAAAAGCCGCCTGTCGAATATCCCATTTTTTTGCCATATAATTACCGACAATCGTACTTACAGCAAGTAAAATTGCCATCGGAATCATGGAAAAAATAGTCATAAACGGATCCATCTTCCACATCTTGATTACTGCTAATATTCCTAAAAACAGCGCATCAAAGAACATCAAAAATCCCCATCCGTAACATTCCTGGATGGTATCCAAGTCGTTGGTGAACAAACTCATTAAGTTACCCACTTTATTTACCTGATAATACTCGCGGCTTAAATTTTTTGCGTGGTCAAACATGTTGTTACGAATGTCCTGCTCTACCTTAATCGCTGCTCCAAATAAAGCGATTCTCCATAAGAAACGTCCTGCAACCATTAACAAAATAATCCAAACCATTGGCATACAGATACGCTCTAATAAAAATGCAAAATCAAATGCAACTTCTACGCCATCTACTACTACCACGCCATAGTTAATACCATTAATCAACTGCTGGTAGAGATTTGGAATAATCAATTGGAAATAGTCTACAATGATCAACGCCACTAAACCGGTTAATAACCATGCCGCATATTTTATGTAATACCGGTTAATATGTTTCCCAAATATCATGTCTTCTCTCCTTGTCAAATCATTCTGTTACTATTCTAACACTTTCAAAATGTATTTCATAGCGTATTATGTACTTTTTTGTGAATTCTTTTTGACTTTTTAAATTTTTACAACATTTCAATAAATGCAGCAATTCGTGTCTCAATTTGGCCACTATCCGATGTGGAATAATCTGTTTCCATCTTCAAATACGGAACTCCCATATTCTCCACCATTCTGGACATTTGTGTTGCTTCTACATTGAAGGTATGGCAAGCCTGTAACACAACTTCAACCACACCATCCACCTTATATTTTTCAATCATTTCCTTTGTGTTCTCAAGACGACCGTCATTTTTTGTCATAACGGAGCAATGAATGGACAAATAATGATCTGCAATCTCCTGTAAAATATCCGGTGCATTTTCGTCCATCATCATTCGGACGGTTCTTTCCCCGCTACAGTCATCAAGGCAAACAATAACTCCTCCATTATTCTCAATAACAGAACCAATCTTTTGAATAACGCCGCCTGTCGGACATCCCGTAATTAAAATACGCTTTGCCTTCTTAGATACCGGATGTGCTCCTTCGTTATATTTTTCCGTAGCTTCAGCCACTCTTGCTTCAATATTTGCAATATGCTCTTCCAAATCAAAGGTAAAGCTACCCTGCTGAAGCGCAATCATCATTTCTGTTCCCTTCATTGCCGGCGGTACATGTGCCTGCAATTCATACATGGAGCATAAAGCTTTTCTTAAGCGGTTTCTGTTGTGAACCGCTTTTCTTAGTTTTTCCTCCGTAATCTCTACGCCGAATTTTTCTTCCAAATGCTTGATTAAAAGTTCGATTTCTTCACGCCAGATTTTTTTTGCATACGGACGTTCCTGACTTTGCGGCAAATGAAGAATATGGGTTTCTTTTAATTCCTCTAAAAGCTCGTACATTTTTTTCTTTCCGTCACAGGTTGTTTCACCAATAATAATATCCGCGAAATAGGTATACGGGCATTTTTGTCCTCTGGCAAACCCGTAGGTACTCTTGATTAACGGACACAGATTCTTCGGCAAATCAATTTCTGCTTCTGCAATGGTTTCATTGCTGGTTCCGCAAAGTCCAACGGTTGCTATATCGGCCGCGTCTAAGATTTCAAGGGGAGTATAGGAACATAAAAATCCTGCAAAATTTCCACCTTGCTCCTTGTACTCTTTTACTCGCATAAACCCGGCTTTTCTGGCATCTATAAATTCGTCAAATGTTTTTGGCAACTGATATTCTTTACTCACGTTTCTTCTTCCTTTATTATTCTAAAAATTATTCTTCCGCTAAAAGAGCCGCTCCGATCGCACCTGCATATCTGGCCATCGGATGACTGAATATCGGAGCATTCAAAGCATTACTCAATCTGGAAATTATATATTCGTCGTCACAAAGACCACCGGTCAAGAAGTATTTCTCAGCCGGAACCTGCGCAATCAACTGCACAACCTTTTTTACAACGGATTCTATCACGCCCCATGCAATATCCTCTCTCGGGGTCCCCTTCCCGATTAGGCTAATTACCTCTGACTCAGCAAAAACCGTACACATAGAACTGATTTCTATTTCTTGACCGTTTCTTGCAAGTGTGGATAATTCTTCCTGCGTAAGACCTAAGCGGTTTGTCATAACTTCCAGGAATTTGCCGGTTCCGGCGGAGCATTTGTCATTCATAACGAACTTCATTACACGTCCGTTTTTTAATAAAATTCCCTTCGTGTCCTGTCCACCGATATCAATTACAGTGCCGTCTTGACCAAAGATAAACTGTGCCCCTTTACCATGACAGGTAATCTCCGTTACAACATCATCTGCATACGGCACGGAAATTCTTCCGTACCCGGTCGCTACATATCTGGCATTTTGTTTCGTAATTCCTTCCTGCGAAAGCAGTTCGTAAATATCATCTGCGATTTTCCTGCTGCTAAAACCCGTGTTTAACAGAATTGTTTTTACAATCTCATTATCTTTAAGTACGACAACCTTTGCAGCACTGGAACCTATGTCAATTCCTACTTGATACATCATAATCTCCTAGCCCAGTTCCTTCATTAAATCCTCTAACTCTTTTCTTTTTTTCGGGCGAATAGCATCTGCTTCCTTCGCATAGCCGACTGTAATGACTAAACGTACTTTTCCGTCAATATTACAAACTTTACGGATTTTTTCATCATCAAACCAACCTAAAATACAGGTTCCCAAGCCCAAAGCAGTAGCTTCCGCAGTAATATAAGCTGCTGCAATACCGATATCGATGGAACGATAATCATTGTGTTTCATTTTTGCCCCTGCTGCTGCACTTGCCACATATGGCTTCTCTGACACAACAATAGCTACCGGCGCCTGCGTAGCAAACTTATTCAGACCTACGCCCTTCGTCAGCTCTTCTACTTGTTTCGCTACTTCTCCTTTACATACTGTAAAAAAGTATGGCTGTCCATTGCAAGCAGAAGGCGCAAGTTGTGCTGCTTTAATAATCGCTTTGATTTTTTCTTCCTCTACCATCTTAGTTTCGTCATAACTACGACAAGACTGACGTGTTGTTGTAATGTCTGCAAATCTCATACTTTATACCTCCACATGCTTTTTTCTTTTTCTAACAAGATGGACACCTCCGGCAATAACGCCAAGTGTCACCAATCCCATTCCTGCTCCGATTATAAAGCTCTTATAGCTCTTATAAGAAAGAACATAGAATGCTGTTTCATCCTTCTGCATATCAAACACATAATAACTTCCGACTTTGTTTACCTTCGTTTCACGCCATGTTCCGTTTTTGTTGTAAGCAACAATTTTTATATTCTTAATTTCTTCATCTTCATTCGGCAGATAACGAAGTACTATTTCCCCTTCTGACTCCGGTAAAATCACAGTAAATCCCTCTATCAGAGTCTCTCTTTTTGAAGTCTTTGGTGCCACAATGGTCTCCTTTAAACGCATCGTTGCATCCGGCAAAAAAGTACCTTCCACTAAAAGAATCGCCAAGCCATTTTCTCTGGTTTCTTCACTTTCAAGAACGGTTTTATACGGCAGATGCTGCTCATAGAATACATGGTCAAACAAAAGTTCTTTACCCAGACATTCATCAACACCTTCCCATATTGCCACCCGATTATCCACCGATTCCGTCTGTGGAATCATTCCCGTGGAAAAATAAGTGCCGACCGCTACATTTGTGGTGATAACTTCTCCGTCCTCACAAATGAAGGTAATTTGCACCGTCTGAAAAATATCGCTTTGCGTTTCCAAGGCAAAAAACTCTTCTTTACTTAAAGAATTCGCTATTCCATCGTAACAAATGCCGTCAATTCCGCCTTTATCACCGGTTGCACAAAAATAATAGTTCTCTGTAATATCTTCATGATTCCTTATGTATCCAATAATCTGGCCTACCTTTTCCGTACCGGTAACCTTAACCATACTATATGAGTCTGACAGAATCAAACCGGTTCCTAAAAGACCGCCTACATATGTCGCACCCGTAATCGTCCCTTTGACATAACAGGAACGAACATAACCCCTGCTGCTTCCTGCAATTCCGCCAACGTAATCTGCAGCTTCTGCCAAAACATCTCCGGTATTATCCGACAACTTAATTAATCCCATCATTGTCTGGCCGGCAACACCTCCGGCATATTGCTTTTTGCATTCCACTTTTCCACGATTTTTACAACCTAAAATGACTGCCCGCAATTTTATTTCAGAATTCAAGGAAGTTTCACCCACAATATCAATATCTGCTTCCGGGTCCAAATCGCTCTCCATCGCAATGCTTCCCACAATTCCGCCAACCGTTATATCCGCCATAACCGTTGCATAATTTACGCAGTTCTCGATTTTTCCGGTAAAATCTTCTGCTGTATCTTCATCGGATACATCATGCACTTCTGCCCCTAGATTGTCTGCGGCATTACCAATGGATGTACTGATTACCCGAATTTGTTCTGAAATCGCCTCAATATGTCCTGTCATGGTATCTGAAGCCTGCTGTCCGGTTTCCAACATTTCTTCCGTTGTTCCGGAGATGGATGAGATACTTCCGCTTAAATTATTTCTTGCAGCAAGTACCGTGTCAGGATCTACCTCTTCGCCTTCCATTGCTTTCATCAAAATATCAATGGATTCCCCGGCTTTTTCCGCTTCCGTATTAATTTCTGACATCTGGCCGGACAAAATATCGCTGGTATCCTGCGCGTCACCTGCTGCCTTGTCCGTTAAATCTGCCATAATACTTAAATCGCCTTGCAAAATCTGTAAGGTGTCTTTTTCATATTCTAACTTTGTTGCCGGTTCCATCTGTCCTACAATTCCGCCAACCTCTTTACGACCTGCAACGGGTGCCGTATTTTCACAGTCTACGATATAGCCCATCTGGCATCCTGCAATTCCGCCAATATTGTATCCGATTTGACGATAGCCTACGTTTCCTTCATTAAAACACCTTCGAATCACACCGCAATTGGAGCCTGCAATTCCTCCCACGTCCGTAGTGGTCGCCACAGATTCGGAATTTAACAATGTTTCCAACGTGATATCCGAGATTTCAACAGAATTTTCAAGCTCCGTGGTATTAACAAACATAGCGTTTTTACAGTTTCTGATAACACCATTGTTCTCTCCCACAAGACCGCCTACAAAATGATCACCGTGAATATTTCCAACTGTCCCACACTCTTCAACAATTCCCGTTAAAGCATTATAACCCACAATTCCGCCGATTGTTTCAATGCCCGCAATGTTTCCGGCAAAGTGACAGTTTGTTACAAGTCCTGCGTTATGTCCTGCAACAGCGCCCACATAACTACGACTTCCTTGCGGCAGAATGTCTCCTTCTATTGTTAAATCCCTAACAACTGCATCCGCCTGTATGTATCTGAAAAATCCCTGATAGGAACCATTTGCATCAATTTGAAGGCCTGTAATTTTATGATTATTCCCTAAAAATACACCTCCAAAGGTTGGAATTCCATCAAACTCCACATCCGATAAATCCAAATCTTTCTCCAATGCCACAACCAAATCTTTACTATAGGTATCCAACTGACACTTCTTGGAAAATGCCAAAAACTCCTCAACAGTGGATATTAAAAGTTCCGGCTCCGGAAGCACTTCTGCTTCTGTATTATTCTCGCTTTCGGTATTCTCTTTATTCTCCGGTTCTGCATAAACGGATAAAATGCTTCCGCTAAGCAACGTTAGGCAAAGGAGTAAGCTGATTATTTTTTTTAACTTATTTTTCATCTTCAGTTCCTCCTTCCAATTCCTCTACTTTACCATCACGGGAAACCATCGCATTAAAATCACCGCGAACAATACCGTTAAATTCACCATCAACCACACCCGAGATATATCCTCTGACATGTCCTTTTACACGAAGAACACCGGTTGCCTGTCTGGTTCCCAGATCAATTCCTTTAATCTTAAATTTCGTTCTTTCGATAATGGAATCTCCCAAAACCAAAATAGATGGAAGCACGCCCAATACTAAAATCATAGAAATAATGGTTCCTCGTCCAATACAGCTACCCATAATGGAAACTACCGGTTGCGCGGACATATTACCGATTAAAAGTCCGGCACTGGCCATAATCGTTCCGGATGTAAAAACGGTTGGAAAAGCCGTATTTAAAGCATGAACAATCGCTTCTTTATGTTTATAAGTTTCCTTATATTCTCTGTAATTATTGGATATTACAATAGCATAATCAATGTTTGCACCCATCTGGATTGCATTTACGATCAGGTAACCCAGGAAGTATAACGGCTGTCCCGTAAGAGCCGGAATCGAGAAGTTGATCCAGATACTTCCTTGGATAACGATGATTAATAACACCGGTAATCCCGCTGATTGGAAAGTAAATAACAAAACAACAATTACGAAAAATGCCGACAAAATACTAATGATGAGATTATCTCTTTCAAAAGATGCAGACAAATCCCTGGAACTGGTTGAGTTACCTACCACATAATAGTCATCCTCATAGTATTTTCCCATGATATTTCTAATCTCCTGAAGAAATGCGAAGGTTTCTTCGCTTTCCTCTGCAAGATTTAAGTAAACTACCATACGACTATATTTATCGCTCTTTAACTGACGTTTTGCACTTTCCAACTGCCCCAGCATTTCTTCGATTGTCGCCTGGTCTTCTCCCTCCAAATAAATATTATGTTCATCCAGCATTCCTTTTAAATAAAGAAACATATCAAACATCGGCACGGAATAATCCTCTAGCCCACTGATAATTTCTCCATACTGGTTATATTCCACGGCATATGCACTATACAGTAACTGCGCCACTTCATAATCCAACCCAATCAGCTCTGAGAATTGACGCGGCGTTAATGCATCCGTTAACATGTAACCATCCATTGCCTCGATATTAGCAAGTCCCATTGCACTTTTTACTTCCGAACGCTGCTCTAACTCTGCTAAAACTGCAGCCTCTGCTTCATAGTCTCCGGTTGGAAAAACCAAGGCAACCATATTGCTAGTACCAAAGGTATCTTTGATTTTTAAATAGGCATGTTGCTTTTCTGTCATTTTTGCAGTTTCAAGATCAGTAAAACTATAGCAGTACGGACATTTTCCGGACAAAATAAATGCACCCACCAAGACTACCAAAAAGATTGGTGGCAATACTCTTCTTGCTTTTACTGCAAAACGTCCCAAAAAGCTGATATTTGGCAGAAGCTTTTTGTGTTTTGTCTTATCCATTAAAGGTGCAAAAATCACTAATAATCCCGGCATTAAGGTAAATACGGCTACCAGGCTTAAGAAAATTGATTTCATTAACACCAGGGACATGTCACGGCCAATGGTAAACTGCATAAATGCTAAAGCTGCCAATCCACTGATTGTCGTCATGGAAGATGAAGAAATTTCCACGATTGCTTTGCTTAAAGCCTCGATAGCCGCTTCTCTAGTCGGCAGTTTTTCCCTTTCATCTACGAATCTGTGGCACAAAATAATAGCATAGTCAATCGCCAAAGCCAACTGCAATACAACCGCTACAGAATCGGAAATAAAGCTGATTTTTCCGCACATAAAATTGGTACCCATGTTGAGAAGTGCCGCAATACCAAAAGTCAATAACAAAACCGGAACTTCTGCATACGAACGGGATGTTAACGTTAATACCGCAAAAATAATAATCACTGCAACGATTAAAATAACAGTCATTTCACCGGCTAACATTGCATTTAAATCTTCACCTACGGAAGTATCTACGCAAAAATCATATCCCTTAAGAAGTTCTTTGATATCTTCCACGGCCTGCACCGTTTCTTCCGCATTTGCTCCCCCTGCAAAGGTAATATCAAATAACGCTGTAGCATCTTTATAATGCTCCGGCGTCCTATCAAAGCTAATCATCGCCACTTCCGTCATATCCGCAAAGGTTGTAGACAATTCTTCTGCCTTCTCATAAGAAACATTTTGTACCATGATGCGTGCTGTTCCGATGGTTGCAAAGTTCTCATTCATGGCAACAATGCCCTGTCTGGTTTCACTTTTTTCAGCAAGGTATGTGGTAATATCATTCTCCACCTCTACCCAGTTCATAGAAAAGAGGCAAAAGATAATCGCGAATCCATACAGTAAAAAGAATAAATTTCTTTTATCAACAATAAATGTCGCAATTTTCCTCATAAAATTATTATCTTTCTCTTTTGACATATATGCCTCCTTTGTATTACTCTGTAGTGATTTGATATAATTCATGAAGTGCTCTGGTGCACATCAGATATTTTAAATTCTTATTTTCTGTCCAAAAAGCCTCTGCTTTGTCATCCCAAATAATAACAACATCAAATTCCAACCCTTTTGCCAAAAGCACCGGCATCACTACAACTTTTTCTTCTAACATTCGATCCGGATGGAAAATATACTGTACCTTTCGTTCTTCATCCCCAAACGGCTGTCCTAAGTGATTACGTAATTCTATTGCAGACGCCTTATCACAGGTTAAGATTCCTATCGAACGGTTCTCCCCGGTTTTTTCCAAAATAGAAAGAAGTTCCTCTCTTGGATTTCCCGTTACAACAGTTTCCGGTTCCTTACCCGGTCTATCCACATACCGTTCCTTGTCATCAATACCAAGAATCGACAGCGCATACCGGTTAATGGGCGCCGTGGAACGATAACTTTTTTTCAACTGCATTTCCGTTAAACGGTTGCCAAACACCTGTCTAAAATCGTCATTATCAATCGTTGACGTCTCCGGATATACCGCCTGATGCGGGTCCGCAAGTATCGTAAATCTGCTTCGCGGATATAATTTTTTTATCAACTTTAACTGTAAAAAATTGTAATCCTGAGCCTCGTCGATAACCACATGGCTGATGTGATCCTGTGGCCGGATATCTCCGCTTAAGATACGAATATAGCTAATAAGCAAAAAGTCTTCATACATCAACTGCTTCTGTTCCAATGCATGTTTGGTATACTCATAACTTTCCTTGCCCGCACCTAACAAAAACTCATGCAACCATTCCAGATATTTTTCCATCGCCGGCAAAAAGGACAACCGTCTGCCTCGTAATGGCTGCACTTTTTCCTCAATAAAACTTATGAATTCTTTCGAGTATTTCCCCTTGATGCTTTTCCTTCGAATGGTATCTCCGTGGAACTGCAGCAAATATTCCATTTGTTCGTAATATTTGTTTTTTCTGAAATCTCTTGGAATTCCGTATTGTATCAAGCGGTCAAAAAGTACATCCTGCACATTTTCTTCACCTAATTCCGGCAAAATTCCGGAAACGTAAGACGAAAAAATCTCATTTCGTGAAAGCACTACGATTTTTTCCTTGTCCAAAAAATCACGATTGTGGTAAAGCAGATATGCCAAACGATGCATACCAACGCTGGTCTTTCCGCTTCCTGCCGGTCCTGTCACTAAAATATCGGAAGAATGCTCTTTACGGATAGCCTCGTTCTGGTCTCGGGTGATCGTATCGACGATAACCCTAAGAACCTTATCCGTATTTCCTGCCAAAACATCTTCTAAAATCTCGTCACGAACCGCAGAATCGGTATCGTAACAATACTCCAATTTCCCGTCTACAATGCGATATTGTCTTTTGACCGTCAATTCCCCTTCAATCTTTCCTGCCGGACAACGGTACGACGCTTTACCAATGGAAGAATCGTAAAACATCGATGCAATCGGACTTCTCCAGTCATAAATCTCATATTCATAACTCTTTTTATCACAGAAACCATAACGCCCGATATAAATCTGTTCTAAATCCGTCTCGCCTTCTTCCACAAAGTCGATACGCCCAAAATACGGTGTCTGCAACAGGTATTTCATTTGTCGGACCGCTTCATCTCGTCTGACATAATGATCATTCTCGCTTCGCACCTGTTCGTCATAGATGGCCATATCAATGATATCATCAAAATCGCCAACCCCATGGGCACTTTCTTCCCACATTATGCGGCGCTGTTTTAAAAGCTCCTCTTTCTGATTTGAAAGAATACTCTCTTCTGCTTCTAAGGCTTTTCTTAACTTGTCTTTTACATCTTCCAAATGTTTCTCTTCCTCGTAGCGAAGCTTCTGATTCATGACGCCACCTCATACTTTCCTACTTTCTAATATATACAGAAATATTTAAAAAAAACAGTCTTTTATCCGAATTTGAATTGTGCTATAATTATTACAGAATGAAAAAGGCTCTGCCAGGGATTCTACCCGGCAAAGCCTTTATTATTTTATGATTTATTTGTTGGAATCAAACTCTTTTGCTTTATTTTACGGCTGATAGTCATCACCGAAATATGGTTCAAATGCTTCACAGAATCTTTCTGTAGAATCAAGTGCACCAACAATAATTCTTTTAACAACACCATTACGGTCAATTAAAACAGATGTAGGATAGCCTCTTAATCCAAATGTGGTTTCCCACTTGCCGGAACACTGTCCCATTGGATACGGCACTCCTTTGGATGTGATGTATGCTCTAACATTTGATAAATCATCAAACGGATTTAATGCAAGGATTTCCATATTGTCTTTATACATTTTGTAAGTTTCAATCAAGAATGGAAGTTCCATAGAACAATATCCACAGGTTGAAAACCAGAAATTAAGTACTACTAATTCTTTTTCTGTCAAAAGGTCTGTAAGGCTATATGTTGTTCCATCACAACTTTGGAACGTAAATTCAAACATAGTGTCGCCTTCTTTAACAACTCCACGGCCCGGTGCTCCGGTTGGTAATACACTACCCGGAACGACTTCTGCTACTTTGTCAGTAAAGGAATAGCTCTCCTCTAAAGTATACATCTCATGGATTCCTGATACAACCACCTTATAAGTATCACTGGTTGGTAAAACAAAGTCAATCTTACCTTCGCTGTTTGTGGTTCCGGATGCAACCACTTCGGTTCCTTCGTAAACTTCAACTTTTGCATCTGCAAGTAATTTCTTTCCTGCAGTAACTACCGTCACAGAATAGGTTTCTTCTGTTGGGCCGGCATTTTTGTTTGTACAACCTGCAAAAAGTCCTGCTACCACTGTCATACATAATAAAAGTGCAAGTAATCTCTTTTTCATAATATCCTCCTGAATTTATAATTTTTCTTTTTACGCACTATATGAAGTATTTAAACCTTCTAGTCATGTTACAACACTTTCTTCACAAATAATAAAGTCATTTTCACCTTTTTTTCTATTAAATTTCGTTTTTTCTTCTTTGCAATCCGCTGAGTATTCCGCTTGATACCGCATAAAATTCTGCTTTCCGCATATCCTATAGCGGAGGTGTATTTATGAAAAAAAATTGGCTCATTCTACTAAAATGTATCGCCATCCCGATTCTTCTCGGTTTGTTGGCAAGCTTTTTTACACAAAATGCAATGGAGGATTTTCATCGGCTCAATCAGCCGCCGTTAACTCCACCGGACATTTTATTTCCTATCGTGTGGACCGTTCTCTATACCTTAATGGGAATTTCAGCTTATCTGATTAAAACAGCAGAAGCTTCGGAAGAGGAAATCGCAAAAGCCATGTCCGTCTATTTTTACCAATTATTGGCTAATTTCCTTTGGACAATTGTATTCTTCAACTTCCAGTGGTTCTTATTTGCTTTCTTTTGGCTACTTCTTTTATGGGTATTAGTTGCTGTAATGATCAAGCGTTTTTATAACATCCGTCCGATTGCAGCCTTTATGAATATCCCGTATCTCATTTGGTTGACATTTGCGGCGTATTTAAATCTTGGCGTATGGTGGTTAAACCGATAACCGACAAAAAAGGCTTTGCCTACTGATCATTCAGTGGCAAAGCCTTAAGTATTGTTCCTTTTTTAAATGCTTAAAGCATTATTTTTTATGGATGTAAAACCTGTGTATAGCTTTCTCCAATGTATGTAGAGAATCTGTTTGAGAATTTTTCTACGCTGTCATATGCACCATTAATAATTTCGCATACCACACCATAACGGTCAATCAATACGGTTGTCGGATAAGCACCGGTACCAAATACGTTGAACCAGGAGCTTGGGCAGTTTGCAACTACAAATGGTGAATTTGCCATGGATGGATGCTTCACTGTGTTTTCCGGTGTGTCGTACTCATTCAGTGCAAGGACAATCATATCGTCTTTATACATTTCATATGCTTCGGACATATACGGAACTTCCATATCGCAGAATGTACACCATGTTGTCCAGAATGTGATAACTACTAAATCTTTTTCTTTTAAAAGATCAGAAAGCTTATAGCTTTCATTAGAACCTTTTAAATTGGTGATTTCAAAATCAAACATTGCATCACCAACTTTAATCTGTGTAGGAGTCTTGGATAACAATTGGATGTCTGCTACAATCGCTGTTGTACCACTTACCAATGTGTATTCATCTTCTACCACATGTCCTAACGGAAGATGTTTTGAATTTACCTCAATCGTATATGTTCCATCGCTTGGTAACACAAATTCAACGACTCCATTCTCATCTGTTTTTCCTTTAACAGCTTTTTTGTCAATCTTAAATGCCTTACCGTCTTTAAATACTTCTACTTCTACATTTGCCATTTTGCGTCCTGCTTCAGAAGTAATGGTAACTGTATAAGTTGCTTCTGCGACCTCTGTGCTGCCGGAGTTGTTTCCTGCATCTGTAGATCCGCCGTTGTTTCCTTCGTTTCCAGCATTCCCTTCATTTCCGGTATTACCTTCATCTTCGGTGTCACCTTCATCTTCGGTATTGCCTTCATCTTCGGTGTTGCCTTCATCTTCGGTGTTACCTTCATCTTCGGTATTGCCTTCGTCTTCCGTGTTGCCTTCGTTTTCGTTGTTGTCGTTTTCAACTTCGTTGTTTATGCCGTTATCAGCACCACCCTTGTTGGTCTGACAACCTGCCAAACATCCAAGTACCATAACTACACATAATAAAAGTGCAAGTAATCTCTTTTTCATATTGTCCTCCTTATGTTTGAATTAAATTACATTCTCTCCAACGGTCGGTTTTTCAAAAAACCAATAATTATTTTATCATTTATTTCACAATTAGAAAAGATATAAATTGTATTTTTATACACTCCATATGTATTTTAATGCTTATTTTCTAATCATGCAACATTTCTATGGTTCCAATGCCTTTTTTGACAATTGTCTGTAGATAGTCATGCGCATTGTAATATAGCAAGCAAGGCCGCCCACAATATTGGAAATTGGTTCTGCTAAAAATACGCCACTTACCCCAAGCCCAAATCGTGGAAGCAAAAGTGTCAGCGGAACAACAATAAATGCTTTTCGCAAAAGCGAGAAGAAAATTGCATGTTTCGCATCTCCAAGGGCTTGAAAGGCAGACTGTCCCGCAAATTGCAACGCCATAAATGCGAAACCAAAGAAGTAGATTTTTAACATCTCCACACCTTCTGCCATCATGGAAACATCATCGGAAAAGACTCCAAACCAGAAACCCGGAATAACAATAATCATCATCCAGGCAATCATCGTATAAATGGTTCCGACCCAAGTATTAAACCGGATTCCGTTTTTTGCTCTTTGGTATTCTTTTGCTCCATAATTATAACTGATAACCGGTTGTGCCCCATGTACTATTCCATGTACCGGAAGCATCACGATTTCCCTCACAGACATAGCAACCGTCATAATTCCCACGTACAAATCTCCGCCAAAATTTTGCAGCGTTGTATTGCATGCCACCTGCACGGCAAAGTTGGTTCCCTGCATAATAAAATTGGCTGTTCCCAGTTTGAGGATTCCTTGTGTGATGTCTTTGCTGATTTTTATATTTTTTATCCGCAGCGGAATAATTGCCTTTTTCCCCGTAAGGAAACGAAGCACCCAAAAAACGGATATTGCCTGACTGATAACTGTAGCAAGTGCTGCACCTGCAACGCCCATATCCAATACAAAGATAAAAATTGGGTCCAAAATAATATTGGCAAGTGCGCCAAGCACCACTGAAAGCATTCCGATGCGGGGAAAGCCTTGTGCATTAATATATCCGTTTAACCCCGTCGTAAGCATGGAGAAAACGGTTCCAATCAAATACACTTTTAAGTAACTTCCTGCATATACAAAGGATTCTTCACTGGCTCCGAAGGCAAATAGTATGGGCTTATGAAAAACATAACCCAATCCTGTTAAAAGAACCGCGCTAAGTAAAAGCAATGCAAAGGAATTTCCTAAGATTTCTCCAGCCTTTTCTTCATTTTTCTTTCCTCGCTCGATGGCAAAAAGAGGTACACCGCCGTTTCCAAACAGTGCCGTAAATGCCATAACTAAGGTTATAACCGGAAACGCCAAGCCAACACCGGTCAACGCCATGGAATCCCCATCCCCCATATGTCCCAGATATATTCTGTCTACAACGTTATAAAGAAGCTGTACGAGCTGGGCTATGGTTAACGGTATCGCCTGGGCAACGATACATTTCCATACCGGTCCTTTTGCAAAATCAACATTGCCGGAATTTGTTTTTTGTTTCATCATATCTATCCTGACTCTCATATCTTTCTTATGGATTTTGATCCGTAAACCATTATATAAAAAAAAATCTGCTTTATCAATCTATGATAAAACAGATTTTTTATTTTATGTGCTATACGTTACCTATCTCTTTCAGTTGTGAGCGATAGAGTTCCTTAATATAATCCTTCTCATCTAATTCATCCAGCGTTTCCAGCAATTCTTCCTTGGCTTTTTCCATGGCCTCTGCATCTTTTACTTCTCTGTACAAATTCATCAGTATCATCTGTATTTCGAATTTTTCATTAACGTCAATGTATTTTTTCAACTCTTCCGCCAATGCTTTTGTCTGTGGTATATCATTTAATTTCGCCAATGCAGACAATTTCGCTATATGTATGCTTTTATTTTTTGGTGTCACATCCACCATCAGCCTCGTTGCTTTTTCATTTTTCGTAAGAACCTCTATCACCTTATCATATTGTTCCAACATCCTATAGGTCTCGCAAATCACCCGTAAGGTCATTTCATTTGGATTACTTTCGAAGAGTTCTTCGTTCTTTGTACATACGCCACTCAAATCGCCATCCATTTTTTCAAATAATGTCATTTGCAATGTAAATGGCAAATACCACGGATGTTCATAATGGTTACCGATTTCGGAAAGCATTTCTTGGCAAATGGCCATTCCTTCTTTAAGCCTTTCCCTGCTTTGCTGAAGTAACAAGTGTGTCTTTAAGCCATTTAATTTATAATATTCCTCCGTATTTCCATCCGGAAGCGTACTTTGTTGATTTTCTAACGCCCGCATAGCTTCATAATATAAATTATCATCGCGGACAACAGAATATCTCAAGACCAAGTCTTCCACATGCTCTAAATTGCTGATTCCAAACAACTCATCAATGGTAACGTCCAAAAACAACGCAATTTTTGGAAGCAGGGAAATGTCCGGTGTGCCGTTTTCCATCTCCCACTTGGATATGGTCTGGGGTGTAACAAATAAAAATTCTGCAAGCTGGGCTTGTGTCAAACCTCTTTCTTTTCGGATTCGTGCAATATTTTTTCCAATCATTTTCTGTTCCATAATTTCTCCTCCATGTAACCGCCAGAAGTGGCTTTTCGATAATCACATCGTAACAGACATGTGCTTACTTGTATATCAACTCACCGTTGAGAGGAACACAACCCGCGTTCCAAATCGCGTTTTTGGGTGCTATATTGGACCTGATTTTCGCAATTTTTCCCGATTTTTCAACATTTTCAGGTTGTATCCACACCTTATTTGTGATACATTATCTAAGGTGATTATGGCACATCTGTTTCTGTGTGCCAAGGATAAATTTATGGGAAACAAAAGAGGATGATGTTATGTCAGAAAATTTGGATTTAAATACGATAACAGAAGATAATGTAACTACTACAGAGACCACTGAAACCACCGTGACTACCGTGACCACTGTCACTACTGTTACTACCGGTCCGGCAAACAATGCACAACCGAAACCATTTCCGGTACATATCGGTATGCGTAATATTAAAACAGCAGCCGCTGCTTTAATCTGTGCAATTATTTATTATTTTCTTCCGGGTCACAGAAACCCAACCTTTGCCTGCATCGGTGCAGTGTTTGGAATGGGCGGAGACATGGGACAATCCCGTCTTAACGGCGGAAACCGTTTCTTTGGAACCATTATCGGCGGTCTCATCGGCATGGGACTTTTTAGAATTCACATTATATTTCAACCGGACGGTGCATTTACCCCACTAATGTTTATATGGGTATTCATCGGCGTTGTACTTTTAATCCTAATCAGTACTCTTGTTAAATGGCCGGGGGCCATTCAGCCGGGTGGTGTTATGTTATGTATCCTTTTATTTAACAACTCGGTAGACCGATACATTCCGTACTCTATCAACAGAATCGTAGATACCGGTATCGGTGTTATTATTGCATTACTTGTTAACTACTTATTCCCAATGGAACGTTGGTTGAAAATCAAAGCGAAATTCACCAAGAAAAAATAATATAAAGCCATCAAAAAAACACCTCATAATGAGGTGTTTTTTTCACCTTTATATTCTGTATTTTTATTTCCTCTTTTTTTTGCAAGTACCTGATTAATTTCTTCGGTATTTTTCTTAATCATGGAATATATAATTATCCAAATTATCAAATAACCCAAAACAAAAATGCCGGAAAATATAAAAATCGGTGTTGTTCCCGATTCCAACCAGTCGTTTAACAAATATGTTACTAAGTAACTAATGTATAGCACGCCGCCATGAATCAATATCGCCACCATCAATGGCAGGCGTTCTAATTGATAAAGTGCATTCATTCCGCCCGAAACAAACGCAAGTGCCGCCAAAGAAAAGATTCCGATGCAAATCTGATTTATCGTCAACGTTTCCAACCCTATAGCATTCTTTAAAACAAGATATACCATAGCCAATACAATCGGGCCAAAACCACAGGCTATCAGACCTCGACGAATAAATTCTGATATAAATTTTTTCATTCTCCTTCGTACCTCCTTTTAATTTCTGCGAAACAACGTCTCGAAACATATTCCCGATACCCGCAGGAAAATACAGCATCTACTCCACCGCTAAATACAGCGTGAAATCTTAGGATACTATGCTCGTTGGCAAGAGACGATTTGTTAATGCGGATAAAATAAGTTGGTAAGACCGTTTCTAAATCCCGTAGCCGCTCCTGGATACGATATTGATTTCCGTTAGTATCAATTGCAATCACCTTTCGGTCAAGAACGGTAATGCACTCGATCTCCTCGAATGGTAGCTTTCTCATTTCATCTTCCTTGTACCCCATAATTCCATCTGCACCGGTATAGTTGCAAACAAGATTTTCTATTTCCTGCGTCAACGAAGAAGGTCTGTGAACAATGGCTATTATTTCTTCTTCTGCCTCTTTGTTTATTACGAGTCTATATTTCATCTTCTCAATTCCTTACTGTTTTTTCATTTGGGAAAGAAATGCAGTTACTGCAACCACCGTTGTCATCGCGCTGTATATTATCACAGGCAACGCATGGGATAGCGCAATTTGAAAATTGCCGCCAAACAGCGCTTTTTCCATTTCTACGGCATGCACGAACGGCAACGCATTTGCAATTTTCTCAAACCCTCCGCCCACAAGCTTTAAATCAAACCACACTCCGGAAAGCCATGCCGAAAGGTTGGTAAGCAATGCGCCACAGATGCCACCCACCTGCTTTACTCCAAACAAACTTCCGCACAAAAGTCCTAGCGCAATATTGAAAATCGCCATCGGGATCATTCCTATTATAGCATAAATGAGATTTATATTCACCGTCAAACCGAAAGGAATCGCAAACAAATAGCAAATTATGGTTTGCCCGATTGCAACAGGCAAAATCGGAAGCATATATCCTATAATAAAATCAAAGCCCGTAAGCGGTGTCGTGTACAGCCGCTGCAAAAGTGCACTTTCTCTATCCTTAGCAATCAAAGTTGCCGAAAAAAGCGTCATAAACGATAGCCCGAAAACCGTAATTCCCGGAGTCAAGGTATTAATTTCAAATAAACTCACCGGAATATTTGCCTGCAAGCTGCTTAAAAGGAACAGCAACACCAACGGAAAGCCCAGTCCAAAACAAAGATTTAACGGGTCTCTCACGATTTCTTTAAAGCATCTTTTTGCAAAAATCAGCATTCTCATAATGTACCCTCCCTTCTGACAATCGTTACAAAAGCAGCTTCAAAATCCTCTGTGTCAGCCATTTTCTTTAATTCTGCTGTCGTTCCTACTGCAAGAAGCTGCCCTTTTTTCATGATACCGATACGGTCAGAAAGCTCCTCCGCCTCTTCCATATAATGGGTTGTGAGGACAATCGTTATCTTACCTTTCAATGTCTGAATCAATTCCCACAAATCATGTCTTGCTATAACATCAAGCCCCAATGTCGGCTCATCTAAAAATAATATCTGCGGTTCACTGATAAGTGCCATCGCAATGCTGATGCGTCTCTGCCACCCACCGGATAACTTACATGCCTTCCTCGCCAGCACTTCCCCTAAGGAAAACTGTGCAGAAAGTTCCTCTACCTTTGTTTTTGTTTTTTCTTTTGAAAATCCATAAATTCCGCAGATTAATTCCAGATTCTCCTTGACGGAAAGATTCGGTGCAACCGCTGTCTCCTGTGGCGATACCCCAATCAGACGTTTCACCTGTTCCGGTTCTTTTGTAATGCTATACCCGCCTACTAATGCATCACCACCCGTTGGCTTTGTCAGACAGGAAAGCATTTTTATCATTGTGGTTTTTCCTGCACCATTAACGCCTAACAGCGCAAACAATTCACCCTGTTTAATGTTTAAATGGAACTTATCCACAGCAGTCAAATTTTTATACTGCTTGACAAGTTCCATCGTCTTAATCGCATCCATATGTATTCCTCCCTTTTGACTTGCTGATGTCATCATAGCAAATCAAGGCAGAAAAATGTTCTTTTTTGTCTATTCGGTCAGTTTTTGAACCTCATCGGTCAACTGTCATCCGCTAATCGTTCCCCAATATCTGAACCACATCTCCCACGGAAATGTAAGAAAGCTTCTGTATTGTTTTTTTCATAAACTCATACTGAGCTTCTCCTGTACAATGGCAGGTATAATACTGCGTTTCAAAACTTTCTAAAACCTTCGCATACTCTTCTAATCGTGCATCTAAGGCCAAAGTTGAAAAATGGAAGCCCCCAATCAATACATCCGGCATAAACCACTCAACAATATTTAAAATCCCTTTATGAGAGCAGCCACTAACTAAGGTCCTTTTTCCGTCCTCTTCTATACATAAATACTGCTCATGCAAAAAATCGTCCGGTTCAAAAAGGTCTCCGGTTTTCTTATTTAGCCCAAAACTTCCCAAATTATAACTTCTCTTCTTGTCGTTACAATGATATAACGTCAGACCTTCGGCAATTTCTTCCCCATCCTTCGCATAAACCAGCCGGTCTGACTCCGCTAAACTTACGTCCAAGCCAATATATTTTTCTGTCCCGTTATAATAAGGTTCAAAAGCGTATTTGCTAATATACACCGGTGCAGTCTTATTTATTTCCAAAAACTTCCGCAATCCCCCTCCGTGATCATAATGCCCATGAGAAAGAATCGCCAAATCAACTGCTGTCAAATCAACCCCCAGCTTTTTTGCATTCTCGGCAAAAAGGTCCGTTTGACCCATATCAAACAGTATCTTGTATTTCTCTGTCTCTATATAAAGAGACAGTCCATGCTCGCATAATAAGTTTTGGTTCGAAGTTGTGTTTTCTGTTAAGACGATAACCTTCATTCCTTCTACTTCCGATATTTCAATTATTGCTCATCTGATTCCAGGTAATCATATAAATTTATGGTCCCTGCTTCTTCTTCAATATCAAGACTTGGAACATACTCCACTAATTTTGTCGTTCCGGTTGATTTATCCACATAAAAGTAAACAAATGCACCGGTATAACTGCGGAATATCACTTGATATTCAGTTTCAGTCACCTCTCCCATGGTTACTTCCATAATATCAGGATTCTGCTCCGCCATACTCCAATCATACATAGCATGACAATAATTATTTACTCCTTCATAAGCCATTTCTTCCGTTATACTGTTCTTCGATTCCTCGTTTTCCAAATCTCCTGAAGGAATGTTGTTATCGGTACTATTATTTTTTGTTCCACAACCTACAAGTGTAATCCCCATCACAAACATCAAAACAAAAACGAAAAAGAATTTTCTCATTTTTTAACCTCCAAATTTCAACTTTCTCAAACTGTTCTACATATGGAATTTTCTATTCTTCAATAGGTGTAATTACAGGTTTTCCGTCTTTATCCAACAAAACTGTCATTCCGCCGGCATAACCGCTAGCATGAAACAAATAATTAACACCCGTTTCTTTGTCAATCCAGATTTCGACAGAGCCCCCTCCTTGACTGTAAACTTTTTCAAATCGTTTCTTTTTAGACATTATCGCACCCTCCCTGCAGTTTCAAGTTCATTGAACTGTTAACAGTTCCTGTTTATAGGCCCATTATACACCATATCTAAAAAAAGGAAACTCTTTTGTATTTCCCTCCATCATCCTCATCGCACTACTATCCTTTCTATCCATCAAACCATCATAGCCTATGGGGTAAAAATGGAAAAAAATAAAACTTCTTTAGAGCTTTACATCTGTTCGATAAATTGGAATTTGTCGGACAGTTTTATGACTAATGGTATGGCTACTCCGTAGTTCTCAGAAAATAAGGACCACACAAATCACCCTCATGGGTTTTAATATAGGTCCACGAATAATCTTGGGCAACCACATAAAACTCTGTCAACTTTTGGTCGATTTTTTCAGCGGTATCATATTCATTAGAGAGCTTGTTTGTTACACCATTACTACCGAACATATCGCAACAAATACAATCATTCTTTTCTATTTTATCAAAAGCCTGCCTTGCGTCATTACCAACTAACAAACCAGCTGGTTTTATCAGTTCCCAGGAGAAAACGTGCCAAATGAACTGGTCTTTGACATATTGTTCAATCTGTTTCTCAGTAACCCCTTTTGCAAAATGGCGTAGCCATTGATTGGTAAATTTTTGCTTTGTCATGGAAAATTTAGCCATAATATCTCTCCTTTCAAATATTATCAAACCACTCTCGCGGGTCTTTTTAACACTTCGTCAAATTCAAGTTTATCTATCTCTATTAACACCATACAATTGAACTACGTTCAATTGTCATCCCTCGCTCTAACGAGCTCGGTCAATTCTTATTTATCTCTTCGAGCTATCCAAATTTGTTGATTACTCAATTTCTGTACATATAGTAAACATATTAGGAAGATTGAAAATATCCTTTTTTAAGAACAATGGATAAAAATACTCATCCTTCAATCTGTCGAACTCCAACCATTCGAAGGTATGTTTACGATTTCCCTCATTTGATATGAATTGTTTACCTCTTGCCAGCAAATCTGTATCTGATATATCCATCAAGAAGTAAATACAAAGTTCATGATAATTGAGATTATCAACATCTTCTGTAAAGAATGCTTGGTTTAGCCAAAGAGGACGGACAATTTTCGGGGTGACACCTAATTCTTCTTGAACCTCTCTAATAACTGCATTTTCTGCAGTTTCACCAATTGCAACTCTCCCACCAGGCAGATAGTAATATGGCGACCTATCATCATGCATTGCTAAGATTTTTCCGTCAGAAATAATCATAGCACAAACTCTGTAATTAAATTTGTCATTTCCCGATGTAAAAGATATATCCATTATCTCACACCTCCATCAATTATTATTTATCTGTTCGACCTATTAGAATTTTTCACTCTATTCATTTCAGAATATATGTATCAAAACTTTCATCTGATTGACTTGCAAACAGATTCTTTAATTCCATAGCATATTCATCGCAATCATCTGCTTCAAAGATAATCGATTCATTTTGCTTAAATATCTCGGTAATCAAATTTTGAGCAAATAATACAAAACCAGCTCTATCTACACCACATACATATGCGATCTCATTATCTTCAACAAAAGCAAAGTTCTTGATTCTATTTTTTTCCATTTCATAAAACACCATTTTGGGCAGCATCTTAAAAAAGTCTTCTTTCGTTCCGGTCCATGGATTAATTGCTTTGTGTGTTGAAATATATCTATCAAGCATAATTTCACAACACTTTTCATATATGGCATGTCCTATCGCTGCAAATGATAATGTCTCTATCGCTATCTTGCCAATATAATCTTGAACACACGCTTCTATTTCATAGCATTTTCTTCTACACCTAAATCCGGCAGTTTGTATGAATGAAATAATCTCTTCATCTTTTGACGAAACCATTACTTGCATAGGTTTATCTAACCTTTGAGAAAGCAAAAAAAAGACTTCTTCCGCTACTTCTGTATCGTAATTTTGCAGCTGCAGCTTTAAATAATAATGTCCATTATGGTACAAGTTGCTAGAATACTTTATGCTTCCATTATACTTGTCACCAATGTAAACCATCACATTATCATTTTCGAGAATCACTTGTACATTTCTCATTTCTTACCTCATAAATTATAATTTATCCGTGCGGCCTATTGAAATTTTACAAATCCAATCTCCAAGTAATGGCATCATACATTTTACCATCGACTTCTCTAAAGCTCTCTTTTCGACACACTTCCTTAAATCCTAATTTTTCAGCGACTCTAATCATTGCCGAATTTCCTGACCAAGTTTGTGTATAAAAAGAATTATGTCCATGCTTTTTTAAGTAATCCATGTACATCTGAAATGCTTTCGTTCCGCACCCACTTTTTCTGTTTTCAGTGCAAGGAATATCTAAACCTATTGCCAATACCTTTTCCGTATTATCCATGTAATCCAAGTCGGTGTATGAACATATCCATCCTATATGTTTTCCATCTAGTTCTATCTCGTATTTCCATCTAACAATATCATCTGGCATGTTCTTCACGGACTCATAATATTCTGTCCATGATGTGCGTTCTTCCTCTTCACTAGTTTCAAATTCTTCCCATGGCGAATCCCATTTTCCCCATTCTGTTTCGACCGTAAACCATTTAACATAATCTTCAATATCATCTACTATCATATCTCTTAAAATAAGCATAAAACACCCTCGTCATTTCCTACTTATCAGTTAGTTTGTCTAACTTTTTTAATACACTACGTTTATTTCATTATACATCTTTTCCTAAAAGGATAAAGCCTAAACTTTTAGAATCATGAAAAAAGAAAGAAACCTTTCTCATTATTCCCGACGACACTTGCCCTTTTTCCAAATACACTCCAACCATTTCTGAACGAAAAAAAGGCTCCCGAGATTTCTCTCGGAAGCAATTATATAACACAAAACAACTCGAAGATTGCCCTCGATTCCGCTTCGCTTCATCTCGGTCGCGACAGTCGTCGTTCGTGCGCAGGCTTTTTAGAAAAAAACAGATTAATTTCTGCGGCCTTCGAGATTGCTACGCAATCCCTCAGGCGCGTTGCGCCTTCAAATACGCAATAAAAAAGGGACTTTCATGCAAGCATGAAGTCCCTTCTGTTATTGCGTGTTCTCAGTCCGCTTAATCGCGACTATTCAATGATAGTAGCAACTCTACTGTTAATATCACAACATGTATTGTTTTGAATATTTCTAGTGATATTTTATTTTATATAATAGTACATTTTGTGATTATTATATCTATTTCGAAAGTTTTTCAAGTCCAAAATAAGCCCATGGGCTTTTTACCTCCAATTCAAACGAAAGGACTGATAACAATGAAATTGATACACGCAAGATATAACCCGATGCACAACAGCATCGACATTAACCACTATAACGGCTACATCCTCCGGATTGACTGTAATCAGGCAGAATCCGGAATACAGACCACTCCTAATTCCCAACGGTGTCTGAATGCTCTAGCGATTGATTATCCGCTGGAATATGCACGGCTTGCGCTGGATGGCGAGATGCAAGCATGGGTGGATGAGGAGGATAGTTTAGAGGTGTTTTAATGTACAAACCCAGTCTTATTACTCATTAACAAGACTGGGTTATATTATTAGTTATTACATTCCAATAAAAACCTAGTAAATATATTGTCTTTTCGACGTATGTATTTGCTATTTTC
>JAZNWA010000025.1:0-46970 GCA_045593085.1 Lachnospiraceae bacterium
GAAAGTAGGACTTAGTGATCCGGTGGTATAAAGTGGGATTGCCATCGCTCAACGGATAAAAGCTACCCTGGGGATAACAGGCTTATCACTCCCAAGAGTTCACATCGACGGAGTGGTTTGGCACCTCGATGTCGGCTCATCGCATCCTGGAGCTGTAGCAGGTTCCAAGGGTTGGGCTGTTCGCCCATTAAAGCGGTACGCGAGCTGGGTTCAGAACGTCGTGAGACAGTTCGGTCCCTATCCGGCGCGGGCGTAGGATATTTGAGAGGAGCTGCCCCTAGTACGAGAGGACCGGGGTGGACGGACCACTGGTGTATCTGTTGTCGACCAACGGCATAGCAGAGTAGCCAAGTCCGGACGGGATAAACGCTGAAGGCATCTAAGCGTGAAGCCCCCCCCAAGATGAGATATCCCATTCTTTTAAAGAAGTAAGACCCCTTGAAGAGTACAAGGTAGATAGGGCAGAGGTGGAAGTGCAGTAATGTACGGAGCTGACTGTTACTAATCGGTCGAGGGCTTGACCAAAGCAAGCCAAAGGTTTGGAAGAAAATGATCTGTATGTGATTTTCAAGGTATACTATATCTTGACAACAATGACGTTTTCGCATATTATTATGTGGTGACGTCTTAAAGTTTATATAGGGGTGTAGTTCATCGGTAGAATAAGAGTCTCCAAAACTCCAGAGAGGGGTTCGATTCCCTTCACCCCTGCTAAAAAACGCTTAAAAACTTGAGTGATTTCAAGCTTTTAAGCGTTTTTCTTTTATTGTAAGATCTCTTGATTTGTAAAAGAAAGTTAGTTTTCTAAAAATGCTTTTAGTGCAGCTAATGATTCGTCGCTGATGTAGTGTTCCATTTTGCATGCGTCTTCAGTTGCAATTTCCGGACGAACTCCGAGTTTGGTTAAAAATTGGGAAAGAATTGTGTGACGTTCGTAGATTTTTTCGGCTACTGCTTTTCCTGATTCGGTAAGAGTGAGGTGGCCGACAGAATCCATTAAAAGATAGCCACCCTCTTTTAAGAGGCTGACTGCGCGACTTACGCTTGGCTTGGAAAAGCCCATATGTTCACATACGTCGATGGAACGTACCGCATCATTTTTTTTGCTTAATACATAAATGGTTTCCAAATACATTTGGCCTGACTCTTGTAAGTGCATAAAAACCTCCTGAAATCATATCTGTCAATGACTATGGTATCATATCGGATGTGATTTTTCAAGGGGAGGTTCCGGAAACGGAAAGATATGGAAGATACAAAATATAGTTAAGAAAATGTGAAAAATACTATATTTGGATTGACGATTGCAAGAGATACATAATATAATTATTTTGTAATAGTACGTAATGTGAAAGACTATGCCTTTAAGTGGATTGAGAACAAAGGAAGAGGTTATTGATGAAACAATTTAAGCTAAAAGTATTATATAAAGCTGTTTCGATAATGTTGTTAGTGTCAACGTTATTATCCGTGTTTAATGGGAAAGCTTTATGGGTGTTTGCATATGAAGAAAAGACGGGTATGATTTGTCGTGATGACGGAGAATTGACCATTACGAGGGTTGAGCCTACGGATGAATCGGATAAGGTGAGTGGTTTGGTTTATGGTAAACCGGTCACGGTCATTGACGAAGTGTTGGTTGATGAAGAATTGTGGTATCTGGTAAAGTATACATTAAAGTCGAATGGTACTGAAAAAGTCGGATATTGTAGAGCTGAGCACGTATTGTTGGATGAGAATGCAGTAGTGTTTGCAAAGGGAACAGTAATTGCCGACAATGTATTTTTGAGAAATGATGCCGGAACAACAGGGACATATCAGTTGGTTTCTTTAAATAAGGGGCATGCAGTGGAATTGTTGACGCAGACGACGGCCGATGGTGAAAATTGGTATCGCGTGCGTTGTGTATACGAAGATGTGGTATATATCGGTTGGATTGCAAGCAGATATATATATATCAGTGAATACGTCATTGAAGAAGATCTTGAGTATGAAGAACATTTGAGAAATATCGGATTTCCGGAAAGTTATATTAACAGTCTGATGATGTTACATACGAAGTATCCGGAATGGCAGTTTATTCCGGTTATAACAGGACTTCAGTGGTCTGATGCAGTGCAAGCAGAATCTGCAGCGGGTGTAAATTTGGTGCAGACTTCAGCAGATGATGCTAAAAAGTCTACAGCTTCGACGGAATATGACTGGACGAAAAATGAATGGGTTTTAAGAGACGGAACAACATATATTAACGGATGGGTAACCGCTCATCCGGACTTTATTGCATATTGTATGGATCCGAGAAATCTTTTGACAGAAACGCACATATTTGCTTTTGAGTCATTAAGTTATGCGTCCACACATACAGCAGAGGGAATTATTGCTATTCTTGACGGTACATTTATGATTGGAGATGAAAACGGGAACGTTTTACATACCAGTGATGGAACAAGCATCAATTATGTAGAAACTTTTTTGGAAATCGCACAAAAAAATAATATCAGTGCTTATCATTTGGCATCCAGAATCCGTCAGGAACAGGGTGTGTTGGGGGCTAGTGCTCTTATCTCAGGTGTTTATCCGGGTTATGAGGGGTATTATAATTATTTTAATATCGGCGCATATGGTACGGGAGAGACACTGATTATCAGAGGATTGACACGTGCCATGACAGAAGGATGGAATACGAGATATTTGTCTTTGGACGGAGGGGCAGCATATATTGCTAAGAAGTATATATCCGTAGGGCAGGATACCTTGTATTTCCAGAAGTTTAATGTTGTTAATTTGGACAAATTATACAGAAATCAGTATATGGCGAATGTTACTGCGCCTATTACAGAAGGCAAAAAAATGGGTGAGGCTTATGCGAACAAGCATCAGGCATTTGTTTTTGAAATTCCGGTGTTCGAAAACATGCCGGAAGAACCGGTAAGCTTTACAACTTCGGGAAATAGAAATAACTATTTAAAGAGCCTTGATGTATCGGAATTAGCATTAACTCCTACGTTTTCCGGAGCAACAACGAACTATGGTCTTATTGTAGATTACGAAACAAGTTCTGTTACTGTTAATGCGATACCGGTTGTGGACAAATCAGAGGTTTTCGGAAATGCGACCTATGAATTGGAAGTAGGAACGAACGTAATAACAATAGACTGTGAGTCGCAGACAGGGGATGTAAAAACTTACACCCTTACCATTGTAAGAGAAGAGCAAAAAGAACTTCCGCCGGAAGAGCCGGAAGAAACGTATTCATTTTCGACGGATGTGTATCAAATGGGTGAGTATATTACAGGGGTTCAACCTGGAACTACAGCGGAAGAATTCCTGGCAGGATTTTTGCTTGAGAACTGTGAACTGAAGCTTTTGACAGCGGACGGAGCGGAAAATACGGATATCATCGGAACGGGCAATAAACTGGAACTCTACTTTAAGGATGAATTAATTTCATCAACGGAAATTGTTGTGTTTGGCGATGTAAACGGGGATGGAAAGATTCGAATGACAGATATGGCAGTCGTAAACAGACACATGTTAGGACTTACGGAATTAAACGGAGCATATTTGCTGGCTGCCGATGTAAATCATGATCAAAAAGTCCGAATGACGGATATGGCAGTGATAAACCGACATATGTTGGGACTTTCAACGATTGAACAGACAATTAGTGAATAGGAGTGGTGAAATATGAAAAAATTAAAAAGAATACTTAGTGTATGGTTGTTGGTCATGGCTATGATTGTTGCACCATTGCAGCATGCACAGAGGGTATATGCAAATGGGGCAATTACACTTTCAGGAATACCGGAAAGTGCTAAAATCGATGAGACAATTACAGTAACCGTTTCTATTCCGGAAGGAGTTATGGCGGGGCTGATTCTTGAATATGATAAAACCGTAATAACTTACGAGTCATGTTCTGTAACGGCAACAGGCGGTCAGGGAGACCTACATTTCAATATTTTTGAGGGGAATACAGCTACGATTACTTTTAAGGCAATCGCAGAAGGTGAGTGCCCTATTAGAGTGTATGTGAACGAGAATATCGGAGCAACGGATAAAAATGATCCGGAGAGTGCAGAAATAAGTTTAACTGAGGCATCCGGAACTGTTACTGTTAAAAACGAAGTGGTAGAAGAAACGCCGGACGGAGGCGACGACACAGGAAATGAAAATGAAGGCGGGAACGAAGGCGACGATCAGACGCCTCAACCACCTGTTAAGTCTGCAGATAATTCCTTGCAGTATATTAAATTGTCTCACGGGACTTTATCGCCGGAATTTAAGTACAATGTGGTAAATTACACAGTGACAGTAGATTATAGTGTAACAAGCATTGTAGTAGATGCTAAGACGTCAAATGCAAAAGCTACAATTGAGTCGGTTACGGGATACGATAATCTTCAAGTTGGCGAAAATACAATAACTATTGTTGTTGTTGCTGAAAATGGTGTGAAAGCGACATATCGAATCGTTGTAACGCGATTAGAAAATACAGGAAATGCCGGAAACGGTGGAAATAATGATGAAGAAGGCAACAACGGCAACGAAGGAAACGGAAATGAAGGCGGAGAAGGTTTAGAGTTTGACTACAACGGACTCAAACTTTTACCGGAGAATGATATTCCGCAAGATATGATTCCGAAACATTTTAAAGAAACAATTATTGAAATCGGCGGAGAAAAGATTGCTGCTTTAAGTTTTGAAAAAGGCGAGTTGATTCTTTTGTGCCTTAAGAGTCAAGAGGGATATCAGAGTTTGTATGTGTATGGCGGAGCAGAAGATGAAGTGTATCCGTTTATTAAGATTACGTCAGAAAATGGGTATGTAATTGTATTAATACCGGATGAAAATAATACGGTTGATGGATATGTACGCTGTACGCTCTCGTTAGAAGGGAAAGGAACTTTAATTGCCCTGCGAAAAGATGTTAAAGAAAACGATAATGTGGTAAATGAGGAAAGTTCTCCTGAAACGACGGATAAAACTGGGATTGAAGCAGATGCCGGGGAATTTTATCTTATTTACTGTATCAATCATAAAGGAGAGAATGGATGGTATTTATATGATTCCATCGAAGAATCCTATATCCGATATTTCCTGGGTGGTAATTCCTCATCTACAGGATCGGTGGGAGAGATGGATGAAACCGACATCGCCGATATGGTAGCACAGAATATGGACTTGATTAATCGCCAAGACCGTATGCAGATTATTATGTATGCATTGGCGGGAGCAGTCGGAATTTTATTGCTCGCCTTAATAATCGTTACGGTTATGGGAATGAGGGGTTCAAAGACGGAAGCGGAAGAAAAGGAGGAAGAATTTGTTTCGGAAGCAAGAAATACTCCTTACGGAACCCTTGACCGAGAGGAAAGTCCGAAGATGACCTATGAAGAAGTAAAAGAAGGCGAGCCTAGAAATACACCATATGGTAAATTGATTTCAGAAGAAGAACAAAACAAGTCGGAAACAAAGAACCCGGAAGAAAATCAGGACGAAGAAGATGAGGTAATAGAAGACGACTTTGATTTGACAGTATCTGTGGATGATGAAATGCCGGAAATTGAAACGGAAACAAAAGACGAAAATTGTCCGGATGAAGATTTTGATGATGATGATGATTTAGAACTTTTTGATATATAAGCGGCAAGGCGAAACAAGGAGATAGAAATGGCAATTTTAGTAACTGGCGGAGCCGGTTTTATTGGCTCGCACACATGCGTGGAATTATTGGAAAGTGATGAAGAGGTTGTTGTTGTGGACAATTATTACAACAGCAAGCCGGAGGTTATCGATCGTATAAAAAGAATTACAGGGAAGGATTTTTCTGCTTACGAGTTGGATGTTACAGACAAAGAAGGCTTAAAACGTATTTTTGAAAAACATTCCATTGAAGCGGTGATACATTTTGCCGGCTATAAAGCGGTGCCGGAGTCTGTACAAAAACCAATTATGTACTATCAAAACAACATTATGAGCACTTGTGTTTTGTGCGAGGTAATGGCAGCGCATGGTGTAAAAAAATTGGTTTTCAGCTCGTCTGCAACGGTTTACGGAGCACCGAAAAGTGTGCCGATTACGGAAGATTTTCCGTTGGCAACTACGAATCCATATGGTACCACGAAGTTAATGATTGAAAAAATACTGGCAGATTTGGAAACATCTGATCCGGAGTGGAGTATTGCAGTTTTACGCTATTTTAATCCGATTGGAGCGCACGAAAGCGGACTAATCGGTGACGATCCGAATGGAATTCCGCTGAATCTGATGCCATATATTACCAGAGTGGGAGCGGGACTTTTACCAAAACTAAATGTATATGGAAATGATTATGATACACCGGACGGAACCGGTGTACGAGACTATATTCATGTGGTGGATTTGAGCCTTGGACATGTTGCTGCGATTAATTATCTCAGAAAGAATAGAGGGATTGATTATTTTAATCTCGGGACGGGAAAAGGATATTCTGTTCTTGAGATTGTGCGCGCTTATGAAAGTGCAACGGGAATTAAGATTCCGTATGAGATAGGTCCGCGACGTGCCGGTGATATTGCAGAATGTTATGCAAACCCGGAAAAAGCAGAAAAACTTTTAGGCTGGAAAGCAACAAGAGGCTTGGAAGAAATGTGTAAGGACTGTGCAAGATGGCAGAACAATGCCTAAGCATATCGTGAGTGAGAAGAAAGAACCTTTTTGGAAAACCGAATGGTACAAAAAGGTTTTTCTTTTTGAAGCGATACGAAAGAGGTTGCTAAAACTGAGAAAATTTAGTATTATAATATGATGAATACGAATGGCAAAAAATGCCTGAAAGGAGTAATAGATAAATGAAGGGAATTATTTTAGCAGGAGGATCCGGCACACGTCTTTATCCTCTCACAAGAGTAACTTCAAAACAGTTATTACCAATTTATGACAAACCGATGATTTACTATCCGATGAGCGTTTTGATGAACGCAGGAATCCGTGATATATTGATTATTTCTACACCACAGGACACACCACGATTCCAGGAATTGTTAGGTGATGGCAAGCAGTTTGGTGTAAATCTTTCTTATGCCGTACAGCCAAGCCCGGACGGACTTGCACAGGCATTTATCATCGGTGCAGACTTTATTGGCGATGATACAGCAGCTATGGTACTTGGCGATAATATTTTTGCCGGTCATGGATTGAAGAAACGTTTGAAAAAAGCAGTAGAAAATGCAGAAACAGGTAAGGGTGCAACGGTATTCGGATATTATGTAGACGATCCGGAACGTTTTGGTATCGTTGAATTTGACAAAGAAGGACGAGCTATTTCCATTGAAGAAAAGCCGGAAAAACCAAAGAGCAACTACTGCGTAACCGGTTTGTATTTCTATGACAACCGTGTTGTTGAATATGCAAAGAATTTGAAACCATCAAAAAGAGGCGAGTTAGAAATCACAGATCTTAACAGAATCTACCTTGAAAATGGTGACTTAAATGTAGAATTGTTGGGTCAAGGTTTTACTTGGTTGGATACAGGAACTCATGAGAGCCTCGTTGATGCTACCAATTTCGTTAAAACAGTAGAAACACATCAGCACAGAAAAATTGCATGTTTGGAAGAAATTGCGTACTTAAACGGATGGATTACCAAAGATGAAATTATGGAAGTATATGAAGTGTTAAAGAAAAATCAGTACGGACAGTATTTGAAGGACGTTATTGACGGAAAATATAAAGAGAATTTGTATTAGTTAATGTGTCCGTTGTTGAGAAAAGAAGATATGATTTAGAGTTTATATCATGATATAAGCCAAAGGAGGAACCAAATATGACAATTTTTGTAACCGGTGGAGCCGGATTTATCGGAAGTAATTTTGTTTTTCACATGTTAAATAAATATCCGGATTACCGTATCGTATGTATTGATAAATTAACCTATGCCGGAAATTTATCCACATTAAAGGATGTAATGGACAACCCGAATTTCCGTTTCTGTAAGACAGATATCTGTGACAGAGCTGAAATTTACAAATTATTCGAAGAAGAACATCCGGATATCGTTGTAAACTTTGCAGCGGAGTCTCATGTAGATCGTTCTATTGAGAATCCGGAAGTATTTTTACAGACAAATATTTTAGGAACACAGGTAATGATGGATGCTTGCCGTAAGTACGGAATCACACGTTATCATCAGGTTTCTACAGACGAAGTATACGGTGATTTGCCGTTAGACAGACCGGACTTATTCTTTACAGAAGAAACTCCGATTCATACAAGCAGCCCATACAGCTCCTCAAAAGCAGGCGCTGACCTTTTGGTGCAGGCATATCACAGAACATTTGGCTTACCTGTAACAATTAGCCGTTGCTCTAATAACTATGGACCATATCATTTCCCGGAAAAGTTAATTCCGTTAATGATTGCGAATGCATTAAATGATAAGCCACTTCCTGTATACGGAAAGGGTGAAAATATTCGTGACTGGTTATATGTAGAAGACCATTGTAAGGCAATCGATTTAATTATTCATAAAGGCCGCGTGGGTGAAGTTTACAATATCGGTGGACACAACGAAATGGCAAACATCGATATCGTAAAAATTATTTGTAAAGAACTTGGAAAACCGGAAAGCTTAATCACATACGTGTCTGATAGAAAAGGCCACGATATGCGTTATGCAATTGACCCGACAAAGATTCATTCTGAACTTGGCTGGTTACCGGAAACCATGTTCAAAGATGGTATCAAGAAGACTATTCAGTGGTATTTGGACAACAAGGAATGGTGGGAAGAAATTATTTCCGGCGAATACCAGAATTACTATGAAAAAATGTATTCCAATCGATAATTCAGGAGAAGCATAATGAAAGTTCTAGTGACAGGTGTGGCGGGTCAGTTGGGCCATGATGTAGTAAATGAGCTGATAAAACGCGGATACGAAGCAGTAGGTAGCGATATTGCACCGGAATATGCAGGAGCACAGGACGGTTCCGCTGTTACGAAAGCTCCGTATGTTGCGATGGATATTACCAACAAAGAAATGGTGGAAAAAATAGTGGCAGACGTGCGCCCGGATGCGGTGGTACATTGTGCTGCATGGACAGCTGTGGATTTGGCGGAAGATGAAGAAAATATTGGAAAAGTCCGTGCGATTAACGCGGATGGTACAAAAAACATTGCAAAAGCATGTAAAAGTGCCGACTGTAAAATGGTATATATCAGCACGGATTACGTGTTTGACGGTCAAGGAGAGACTCCTTGGCAACCGGATTGCAAGGATTATAAACCGTTGAATGTCTACGGCCAGACCAAGTTAGAAGGTGAACTGGCTGTTTCTGAAACGTTGGAAAAATACTTTATTGTGCGTATTGCATGGGTGTTTGGCGTAAACGGCAAGAACTTCATAAAGACAATGCTGAATGTTGGAAAAAATAGGGATTTACTGACTGTTGTTTGCGACCAGATTGGAACACCTACCTATACCTACGATTTGGCGCGTTTGTTGGTAGATATGATTGAAACGGAAAAATATGGCTATTATCATGCAACCAATGAAGGCGGCTATATTAGTTGGTATGATTTTACGAAAGAAATCTTCAGACAGGCGGTTGAACAGGGACATACCATTTATAGTGAAGAGCGTTTGACGGTAAAACCGGTTACAACTGCGGAATATGGTTTGTCAAAGGCGGCCCGTCCATTTAACAGCAGACTTGATAAGACAAAACTGACGGAAGCCGGATTTGTGCCGCTTCCAACCTGGCAGGATGCACTTGACAGATATTTAAAAGAAATAGAATTTTAGAATCTAGATGGAGAATGATATGGGACAGATACGTGTAGAAAAGAATGTAGGCGGAATTGAAGGATTGTGCATTATTGAGCCGACCGTTCACGGTGATGCGAGAGGATACTTTGTAGAGACTTACAATCAGAAAGATATGCAGGCAGAAGGCTTAAATATGGTTTTTGTACAGGACAACCAGTCATGCTCCGTAAAAGGTGTGCTCAGAGGTTTGCATTTTCAGAAGGAATTTCCACAGGGAAAATTAGTCCGCGTGATTAAGGGAACTGTTTTTGACGTTGCAGTTGACTTAAGAGCAGGAAGTAAAACCTATGGAAAGTGGTTTGGTGTAGAACTTTCCGAAGAGAATAAAAAGCAATTCTATATTCCGGAAGGATTTGCACACGGATTTTTAGTACTTTCTGATATTGCAGAATTCTGTTACAAATGTACCGATTTCTATCATCCGGGTGATGAGGGCGGGTTGGCATGGAACGACCCGACCATCGGAATTACCTGGCCACAGGTAATCGGTGAATATCATGGTACTGCGTCGGCAGAAGGATATTGTTTGGCAGACGGAACAAAGCTTGTGATGAGTGATAAAGATCAGGCTTGGGATGTTATGAAATAATCAGAAAAAGGAAAGAAATTTATCCCCTGTAAAGACGGGTAAGCATCATAAAATGCTTATCGTTTTTTGCAGGGGATTTTTTATAAAAAATTTTTCCTTTTAATAAGAAGAAAAAGCAATATTTTGTTTGAATTATACGTATATCGTGGTATAATTATTGTGTATGATTATATGCAAAAATAACTACAAAACAATTTGAAAAAGTACAGGTTTTAAGAGGTGCTTATGAAAAGAAAATTAGCAAAATTAATAAATACAATCGTGCTTGTTTTAAAGGGATTGTTATACTTGTCTCTTTTGGCAACATTCATGTTAATGTTTTCCATAAATTACTTTGCGGTTACCACATTGTCACGTACCATGGCGACAACGATTTTGACCTTTGTTGTGACGGGAATAACCATGGTTAACATTTACGGAAAATATGATATTGGCAGAAGAAAAAGTAAACCAATTATTTATTCTTTGTTTTTGGCGTTTATGATTACGGATATTATCACTTATGTGCAATTGTTAATCATGAGTACATTAACGCCGGGAAAGATTGCATTCCATGTTAGTGATATTTGGATTTTGATAGCGGTTATCTTAATTCAGACGCTTATCATTGTTGCATTTTCCTATGCAGGAAATGAATTGTTTTTCTACATCATTCCTCCGGAGAAAACAATTATTATTACCACAAAAGAGTCCGATTTGGAAAAACTCTCCTGCGGATTGAAAAAATATAAAAAGCAGTATCAGGTATTGAGAGTTGTTGATTACAGAAGAAGTGACTTGAAAAACATTTTATCCAAGATGTCCGCCGCCTTTTTGTATGACCTTCCGAGAGAAGAAAGAGAAGAACTGGTAACATATTGCTACGAAAATATGATTAACATCTACATTAATCCGGAAATTTCGGATGTTGTAGAAAACTTTGCGGAACACTATTTACTAGATGATGTGTCGCTGTTAAATGCAAATGTTCAGGGCCTGACCTATGAACAAAGATTTATCAAACGAGTATTTGACATTGTACTTTCCGTTGTTACGCTGTTGATTGCCAGCCCGGTGATTTTGATTTGTGCCATATTGATTAAGCTTGATGATGGCGGACGGATCTTTTTCATTCAGAAGCGAGCAACCAGAGGAGGCAGGGTCTTTAAAGTTATCAAGTTTCGAACGATGAAAGAAAATTGTGAAAATATTTCTGCATCAGAAAATGATGACCGAATTACAAAAATCGGACATGTTCTGAGAAAATACCGCCTGGACGAACTTCCGCAGCTGGTTAATATCCTTCTCGGCGACATGAGCTTTGTGGGACCGCGACCGGAGATGATGGAAAATGTATATAACTACACCAGAGATTTGCCGGAGTTTAAATATCGGTTAAAAGTTAAAGCGGGATTAACCGGTCTTGCACAGGTGGTCGGTAAATACAACACCTCACCAAAAGATAAGTTGATTTTGGACATGATGTATATTGAGAGATACAGCTTTTGGAGAGATGTAAAACTGTTGTTCCAGACCGTTTTGGTTCTCTTAAAGAGAGACAGCACGGAAGGATTTAAGAAAAATGAGGATTTATTCGTGGTTGAAGAAACACCGGATGCGTTCAAACTTTAGAATTCGTTTGGAGATTCAAGAAACCCGATAAAGGACGAAAATATGAAAAAAGTAGTTGTCATAAGTGGGACAAACCATTATGAGGAACGGATGAGAAGTGTGATTGAGGAATATGAAAAAGAAGCCGAGGTGCTGTACCTGACTTCGGATTTTAATCATACAACAAAAGAGTTCTATCAGTTGGAGTTGCCAAATGCGAAACAGATTCATGTGCCGGGATACAAGAAGAATCTTTCGGTAAGCAGAATCTTATCCCACATTATTTTTTCAATAAAAACATATGGGTATTTAAAGAAAAACAAACCGGATATTATCTATGTTGAAATTCCACATAACACGTTAGCATCGGCGACTGCACGTTACAAACGTCATCACGAATGCGAACTGATTATGGATATTTTCGATATGTGGCCGGAGTCGTTGCCGGTTAAAAGTACGAACACCCTTTACAAGATGGCATGTAAGATGTGGAGGGGCTTTCGAAACCGCAATTTAAAATACGCTGACAAGGTCTATACAGAGTGCAATTATTATCAGGAACTGATTCGCGCAGAAGGGTGCGATGTGGGAATGGAAACAAAGTATCTGACCCGTAAAAATGTAGAGGTTGATGTTCAGACACAGTGGGACGAAAAAAACATCCACATATGCTATGTGGGAAACATCAATAATATCATCGATATTCCATTCATTGCCGATTTTATGGAGCGTTTGAATGAGCATAAAAAAGTATGTTTTCATTTGATTGGAAATGGCGAGAGCCGTAACAAGCTGATTCAGGCAGTAGAGGAAAAAGGAATCCGGGTCATTTCCTATGGCGTAGTTTATGATGTGCATCGTTTGCAGGAAATCTTCAATCAGTGTTCGTTTGGGATAAATTTCCTGTTGCCGGATTTAGCAATCGGTTTAACGATGAAATCCGTTACTTACTTAAGAGCGGGATTGCCACTTTTAAATACGGTTGCCGGTGACACCTGGAATATGGTGAAAGAATACGGTTGCGGTATTAATCTTGACAGGAACGATTTAGAACCTGCGATAAAACGCATTAGTCAAATGGACCGGACGCAGGTTCAGATGATGAAAACAGTTTCCAGAAAAGTATTCGAACAACATTTTGCGGAAGAATAGGTGAGATATGTATCAGACAGATGATGTTGCTATTTTAATGGCGACTTATAACGGAGAACCCTATATTTCGGAACAAATTGATTCCATTCTGGCTCAAACTTTTGATGCATGGAAGCTTTACATTCACGATGATGGCTCGAATGACCGAACAGTAGATATCATTCGTGAATATGCAGTGAAGTATCCGGAAAAAATCGTCGTTGTACAAGGAGCAAAGACGGGCGGAGCAAAGAATAATTTTTTCTATCTGTTTTCCCAAGTGGAGGCACCGTATTATATGTGCGCAGACCAGGATGATGTGTGGTTGCCGGAAAAAATAAAGCTTACAAGACAGGCAATGCTGCGCATGGAAGAGAGAGAAACGGGTTCGACAGACAGCGTGAACGATTGTTGCAGAAAAAAACCGTATTTGGTGTTTACCGACTTAACCGTGGTAGACGGACAGTTACAGGTTCTTGCAGAAAAAATGAGCACTTATCAGGGACTGGATTGCCAAAATGTGAGCTTTAACCGCGTGCTGATTCAAAATGTGGTTACGGGATGCACCATGATGATCAATCGTTCCTTAAGGGATGAACTGATGAAACTGAATGACTACAGGGACGTTCTGATGCATGACTGGTGGGCTGCCTTAGTAGCAGCGGCGTTTGGGAAAATGACCTTTGTCAGTGAGCCAACGATTTTTTACCGACAGCACGGAAAGAACAGTGTGGGAGCACAAAATGCAAATAAAGTCGGTTATATGGCAAAACGCATGATGCAGGGCAGTTCCATTAAAGAGTCTTTGGAGAAAACACGTAAGCAGGCAGGGCTTTTTGCAAGCGTGTACGAACAGATTTGTGAAGGTGTAATGAAAAACACTGTGTCAGGACAGCTGCCGGCAGTAGTCTTGGCAAGAGAATATGCAGCTATTGGCACACAGCCGAAGCTCAAACGCTGGAAATTCTACAAAGAGCATAACATAAAAAAATCAACCCTTGCAAAAAATGCAGGATTATGGATATGGGGCTAGAAATGTTTAAGAAACTTTTTGCAGATAAAGAGATTCGAAAATTTTATATAATAGCGTTGGTGATTGGCTTTGTAATGTCTGTGATGATTTCCGTGTGGATGACACCGGATGAAGATAATCACCTGGAACTGATTGAGAAAGCGATTCACAATCCAATGTTTATGGAACGAATAGAAGAGAGTCTGGATATTGACCGGGCGGAGTTTTTTGAGAAAAGAACCGTGAATGTGAAACAGGTTTTATCTTCTATGGTGAAAAGCCCAACCTATACGGTCAAAGAAATGTTGCCGAAGGGAATATCTCTTTCGGCGATAAAATACCTGCCTTGTATCATAGGTATGGAACTTGGTATAGTGTTGCATTTGCCGACTTTCTGGGTGTTACAACTCGGCGAGCTTTTCTCGCTACTGTTTTACGCCTTTGTGTGTGCAATGGCATTAAAGCTTTGTCCTTTTAAAAAAGGCGTTATGGCGGTGTTTATGCTGGCACCGATGATGATGCAGGGTGCAGGAAGTTTTTCACATGATGCCATTGTCGTCCCGCTGGTATTTTGGATTATTTGCGATATTTTTTATCTGCGTTACGAAAAGGAAACCATAGAATTAAACGATGTTTTGAAATTGTTGGCGGTTTGGCTGTTAGCGACTTATATTAAAATTCCGTACACGTTTATCATTCTTTTGGTGTTTATGATTCCGCTTAATAAGTATCACATCCGGATTGGTAAAGTGGAAATTAACGAGGCAGTTATAAAAAAATGGCGCTGGCCAGTATTGGCAGCAGGCGTAGTAATAATGGCCGTAGGTATTTATTTGTTTCGACAAAATGTATGGATTCAAATTATTTATGGTGTAACAACGGAGTTTAGAAGAACGTTATATCTGTTAAAGCAGACCGCAATTGAATTTGACGACCATTTGCTGATATCCTCCGTGGGAAATTTCGGATGGCTGGATGCACCGGTTTTAAAATCCTTTGCATATTTATTTTATGTGGCACTTTTTGTACTTGCACTTGCAGGCGGAGACGGTTCCGCAAAAAAGATTACAAAAAAAGACAGAATCATCGTACTTGGAACATTTGCAGTGCTGGTCATGTTAATACTTTTTTCCATGATTCACCATACCATAACCATGACATTGTTTGGAAAAGAGAGTTCTGAATTTAGTTATAATATCCGAGAGGCGTTATATCAGATTCCGTTCATCGGAGGATTGCAGGGACGATATTTCCTGCCGTTTATTTCTCTGTTTTTTATGCAGATCGGAAGCTTAGAGATTATGAGTAGGAAAACCACAAAAATCGCAGTTGCTGCAGGAGGAATCATTGTTTATTTCTATGTGGGATTTCTTTTACTGACCCGATACTGGCTTGTAGGATAAATGAGGTGTAAGAATGAATATATTACGAAGAATCCAATATAGCAAAGTTGGAAAAGTGATTTTCAAAAAAGGACCATTGTTAAACTTTGCCAGAGCAGCGAGAAGAAAAGTGCTCAGTGTAAAGGATAAAATGGAAGAACGTAAAAACCGCTTTTTGGATTTTTATACCGTATTAAGTGAAAATATAGAGACACAAGCGTTTACAATGCCGGAAACGGATGAAGTTATTGATGTGATTGTGCCGATTTATAACGGTTATGATTATCTGGTGAAACTTTTTTCCTGCATTCAGAATGGTGGCATGAAATGTCATATTATCTTAGTCGATGATAAAAGCCCTGATGAGAGAGTGCATGAGCTGGAAAAAGAATTTGCTGCAAAATACGACAATGTAACGCTGATCGAAAACGAGCAGAACTACGGCTTTGTAAAAAGTGTAAATAACGGACTTGCTGTGGCAAAGGGGCATGTGGCATTGGTGAATACCGATACGGAACTGCCGAAAGGTTGGCTGGCAAGGTTAATGTATCCGATTTTATTTGAAAAAAGGGTGGCAACAACAACACCGTTTACAAATAGCGGAACGATTTTCAGTTTCCCGAATATGGGTACCAATAATGCCATTTATCAGGGACTGGATGTGGATACGATAGACCGCTATTTTAAAACCATTAAGCCAAGATACGTATCCGCTCCAACCGGTGTGGGCTTTTGTATGGGTATGAATAAGCATGCGATAAAAGAAGTCGGCATGCTGGATTATGAAACATATGACAGAGGTTACGCCGAGGAAAATGACTGGTGCCAAAAAGCCATTAAAAAAGGTTATCGAAATGTACAGGTGGAAAACCTCTTTGTATATCACAAACATGGCGGAAGCTTTTTAAGTGAAGAAAAGAAAAACTTAATTGAAAATCACTTAAAGAAACTCAAAGACCGATTCCCGAATTACGATGCCCAAGTGGGAAGTTTTGTCAGTGCGGATCCAAACAAGGATTTAAGACAGTTGATGCAGATGCTGATTGATATGAATGAAAAAACTTCCTTGTTGTGTTTTGACCATGACTTGGGCGGAGGAGCTACCAGTTATTTAGAAAAGAAAAAAAGAGAATGGTTCCAGCAGAATATCTGTGTAAGTACCATTCGTTACAATATCGTACAGAGAAGGTACTATTTTGATTTTGAAAACGGAAATATGAAGGCAACTTATGCTTTTCGTAAGTTTGAAGACTTGTTAGAAATTGCAAAGTATTTATCCTGGAATGAAATCTGGATTAATGAATTGGTGACATATCCGGAACTTTGGGATTGCATGGAAGTTATCAAAACATTAAAAGAAAAGCAGAATACAAAATTAATTATGTTGATGCACGATTATTTTTCCATCTGTCCGACCATTAATCTTGTGACGGAAGACTTCCACTACTGCAATATGCCGGGCAAAGAAAAATGTCAGGAATGCTACAACAAGAAGAATCACGAAGAAATGTACGGATGTGCTTCCCAAAAAGAATGGGTGGAAAAATGGGCGGAATTCTTCAAAGCCTGCACGGAAATCCGTTCTTTCTCAGAAGATACGTTAAATCGCGTGGTGAAAACCTTTGGAGAAGATTATCCGCATACGTTGGTACCGCATCAGGTAAACCATATGATTCCGATTCATAAAAATCATACCCATTCAAAAACGATTACAATCGGATTACTGGGTGTGTTGATTAATCACAAAGGCAGTGACCTGGTGGAAGCAATGCTGAAAAAAATTGAGGCAGAGAACCTGGATGTCCGCATTGTGTTAATCGGTAAAGTAATGGGAACGAGTATGAACAAGTACAAAAACTTTTATGCGACAGGTCCGTATCATGTATCCGATTTACCAAAGCTGGTATACGAAAATGATATTGACATTTTTATGACTGCATCGATTTGGCCGGAGACCTTCTCCTATACAACCGAAGAAGTTATGAAAATGGGCTTACCGATTGCATCCTTTGATTTGGGAGCACCGGCAGAACGAATCAAGAAATACGATAAAGGTTTAATTCTTTCCGACCGCGACGAAAGCGTGGTATTAAAAGAGATTACAGAATTTGTACTTCACAAATTGCATTTGAAGGATGAGATTTTACCGGCAAAGAAAGTGATTTATATTGCTGAATATATATCATTTTCTTCCAGATACCGTTTGGAACACATGATGGAAGAATTGTTGTACCACGGTATCAAGGGAGAAATGTGGGAGACCGCAAATCTTCCAAAAGAACGAAACTGGGAAGGTGTAGACGCGGTTGTGATTTACAGATGCCGTGACTTAGAGCCGTTAAACAGTTTGGTAGAGGAGATAAAAAAACATAATATTCCGGTTATTTACGATACCGATGATTATATTTTTGAATATGATGCGATCAAAGACTTACCGTTTTTACAGACCGAAGAATATAAGGATTTTGATGTGTATTCCAAAGGAATGTATGACTGCATGGCACAATGCGATGCATTTACCGTATCCACCGAAAATATGAAACGGGTAGTAAAAAAATGTTTCCCGGACAAACCGGTCTTTGTAAATCGAAATGTAGCAAGTGCAAAAATGGTGATTTGTTCTTTATTGGCACATGAGAATAAGAAGATGCATCCGGGTAAGGTAATTATGGGATACTTCAGCGGGTCCAATACACACAGCCGGGACTTTGAACTGATTTCCGATGTTATTATATCCGTGATGAAACAGAGGGAAAATGTATACCTTAAAGTTGTTGGATGCCTTGAGTTGCCAGAAAGCTTTGAGGGGATGTCAGAACGTATCATTCGCGAAGGCTTTATGGACTGGACAGAATTGCCGGCCTCTATTGCGGAATGCGATATCAATTTGATGCCGTTAGAAGACAGTTTGTTCCATAGATGCAAATCGGAAAATAAATGGATGGAAGCAGCACTTGTTCGAGTGGTAACCATTGGAAGCTATAATGATGAGCTTGATTTGTCCACGAAAAATGGAGAAAATGTCTTCCTATGTAAGGAGCTAAGTGAGTGGGAAGAAAAATTATTAAAACTCGTGGATGAACCTCAGTTGCGTCAGGAGATGGCAGAGCGTGCACATCAGTATGTAATGGAACATAAAACAACGTTGAATGAGCACAAAGAGTTATTGTCCTTTGTGACGAATGCAGAATAAAAGGAAAAGTAATTGATGAAAGAGATTTTTTTTCAGGTACTGCTTTTTGAAGACGAGGCCGAAAAGGCAGAAAAAAAGCGATGTTTAAAGAGCCTTCAAAATCAGAAATATAATAAAATTGAATATCTTATGGTATCTGAAAAAGAGTCTTCCTGGGAAACGATAAAAGAGCAGCTTGTGGGAGACTATGTGTTACTTATGAGCATGCGTGACGAGATGGCACAGGGATTTTTAAGACAGATTGCGGAGTTTATTTTAAATAAACAAGACGCTGGGTTGGTATATACTGACGAAGCGTTTCTTTCCGGAAAAAAGAAGGAAGAGGCGGAATGCTTTTACAAACCGGATTGGTCAAAAGATACATTTTTATCGTTCTTTTATACCGGAAGAGCAGCAGTTTATAAGACGGAAATTGCTAAGAAAATCAGTAAATGGGATATGACAAGTAACGCTTGCAGATATTATGAATTTGCTATGCGATTCATAGAAAGTTGTATTCCGCAGCAGATTTATCATATTCCGGAAGTTTTATATTACAGCAGAAAAGCAGCTGTCACAAACGAGAAAGTGCAAGAACTTTTGGAAATGAAACAATCTGTTTTTGCCAAGATAAATCCGGAGCTAACTTTTGAAATGGAGGAGCGTACCAAACAGGTGCGAATCGTTTATCCGGCAAAAGGATATGTAAGTATTGTCATTCCATCTAAGGACAATGTTGTGATGTTGCTAAAAGGGATTGATTCTTTAAAAGCAATAACGCAATACAAAGATTACGATATTGTGGTTGTGGATAACGGCAGCAGTATAGAGAATAAAACAGATTTGGAAAAAGAACTGGCGGACCGAGGTGTAAAATATGTATACCGTCCGATGGAATTTAATTTTTCCAAAATGTGCAATATCGGTGCCGCAGAAAGTGATGGCGAGTATATCTTATTTTTAAACGACGATATGGAATGTATTCGCCCAAACTGGTTAGAACGAATGCTTGGAGCAGCGACACAATCAGAAATCGGAGCGGTCGGAGCAAAACTGCTCTATCCGCAGGATAAGCTGATTCAGCATGTGGGCGTTGTCAACATCGGAACCAAAATGGGCCCGGCACATGTATTAAATAAAAAGACAGACGAGGGTGTTTTAGCTTATGGCAGAAACTGCCTCGATTATAATTACGATGCGGTTACTGCTGCATGCTTACTGGTAAAAAGAGAGCATTTTGTACAGGTGGGTGGGTTTGATGAAAACTTCCCGATTGCCTATAACGATGTGGATTTTTGCTACAAGCTAAAAGAGGCAGGTTATCGCAATCTGGTGCGTACGGATGCGGTTTTATATCATCATGAATCCGTTAGCCGCGGTTTGGATCATCAGAGTGAAGAAAAAGCACTTCGATTGAAAAATGAGCGCGAAGCCTTGTATGAAAAGCATCCGTGGATTTTGGACAAGGGAGATGGCTCTTACAATCCAAACTACACACTGGAAGATACGGATTTTTCCGTAGTAAATGCGGACGGATCCAAGGAACAAAATAAAAAGATTCGGCCAAAGCGTTATCGCAACAGCGAATTTTATCTTACAATAGAATGTGCGGGAAATCTGGGTGAAGTATCCGGATGGTATTATTTCATCGATGATGTATGTACGAATAACGCAAAGGCATTTGTTGTGCTTAAGGATGTGACAACCGGTAAACAGGTGTGGTATGAAAGCCATAAAAAATGTCGCAAGGATGTAGCCCAAGCACTTGGAAATGAAGCTACGATGTGCGGATTTGCCTGCAATATACCCGCAGAAGAGTTGGTAAAGTATAAAGGCTACCGGATCGGAATCTGCATTCAGCAAAAGCACTTTATCAAACGCAATTATTTGTCTATGACAGAAAACATTCTAGATTAACGGAGAAAACCATGAGAATTGTAGAAACAGTCAAATCAGTATTGGAAAAAAGAAAAATTATTACGAGTCTGGCACTTGATGACTTTAAAAAACGTTTTGTTGGTTCCTATTTCGGAATCTTCTGGATGTTTGTGCAGCCGGTAGTCACCGTGTTTATTTACTACTGTGTCTTCCAGTTGGGTTTTAAAGCGGCACCGCCGATGGGAATTGACGCACCGTATGTATTGTGGCTGATTCCGGGAATTGTGCCTTGGTTTTATTTTAGCGAGGCAGTTAATGCAGGAACATCGGTATTATATGATTATAGCTATTTGGTTAAAAAAGTAGTGTTTAAGATTTCTGTTTTACCGGTTATCAAAAATGTATCCTGCTTTTTCGTGCATATGATTTTCTGGTTCATTATGCTGATTGTATTTATCCTTTTTGGGTATATGCCGACAATTTACTGGGTACAAACCCTTTATTATTCATTCTGTGCCTTTGTTTTAGTTATCGGACTTACCATGATGACCTCAGCTATCAATGTATTTTTTAAGGATATGGCTCAGATTGTAAATATACTTTTACAGTTCGGTATGTGGATTACACCAATTATGTGGAGTTATACTTTGATGGGCGCAAATGCCGATATCCTGAAAATCAACCCATTTTTCTATATCTCAGAGGGATATCGAGACAGTATGTTAAATAATGTATGGTTCTGGCAGAAACCATTTATGACACTTTATTTCTGGGCAGTGGCACTTATTGTGTTGTTAATCGGAACAAAGGTATTTAAGAAGATGAAACCGCATTTCGCGGATGTTTTATAGTCCATGGAGGAAATATGTATTCTATCAGAGTAAAAGATGTAACAAAAATATATCAGCTATATGATCGTCCGATGGACCGCTTAAAAGAGGCAATGTCCATTACGAAAAAGAGTCGTCACAAAGATTTTTTTGCATTGGATAAAGTCAGCTTTGATGTTAAGAAAGGTGAAACAGTTGGTATCATCGGAACAAACGGATCCGGTAAGTCCACGATTTTGAAAATTATAACAGGCGTTTTAACCCCATCATCAGGAAGCGTTGAAATTAACGGAAAGATTTCCGCCCTGTTAGAACTGGGTGCAGGATTTAACAACGAATATACCGGTATTGAGAATATCTATATGAACGGAACCATGATGGGTTACACGAAAAAGGAGATGGATGAAAAATTACCGGAAATTTTAGAATTTGCGGATATTGGTGATTTCGTGTATCAGCCGGTAAAAACATATTCTAGTGGTATGTTTGTGCGTCTGGCTTTTGCATTGGCTATCAATGTGGAACCGGAAATCTTAATTGTAGATGAGGCATTATCAGTGGGAGACGTATTTTTCCAGTCTAAGTGCTTCAGAAAGATTGAAGAAATCAGACAAAAAGGTACAACCGTCCTTATGGTTACTCATGATATGGGAAGCGTTATAAAGTATTGTGAAAAGGTTGTACTTTTAAATAAAGGCCATTTTGTGGCAGAGGGCAAAGCCGGTGAAATGGTTGACCTTTACAAGAAAATATTGGCAAACCAATTTGATGGTGCTGATGTGGATATGTTTAAAGGAAAAGATGTTGAGACCGTGCAAGATGCGAAAGATTGTGCGGTATGGAAAGAGCGTTTGGGCCTAAATGCAGAACGCATTGAATATGGTGACAAAAAAGCAGAAATTGTAGATTTTGGAATTTTTGATCATAGGGGTGCTCTTTCCAATATCGTTACCAAGGGTGAAGAGTTTACGATTCGAATGAAGGTGCGTTTTTATGAGAATCAAAAAGATCCGATTTTTGCATATACCTTTAAGGATAAGAGAGGAACAGAGATTACCGGCACCAATACGGCATTAGAAGGATGCGATTTGTCAGAGGCAAAGGCCGGAGAGCTTTACGAGATTTCCTTTAAGCAAAAGGCGATTATGCAAGGAGGAGAATATTTGTTATCCCTTGGATGTACGGTGTTTAGGGGCGAGGAGCTGGCAATTAATCATCGTTTGTATGATGTGACATATTTAACGGTTCTTTCCGAAATCAATACCATCGGATATTTTGATATTGGCTCAAAAGCAAGCATTACAAATGCAACAGAGGAGTAATCATGATTGAGAACGTTTTAAACTTAAAATATTATCAGGGTGAAGACTTGTACAGCGACGGGGATGTAGAAGATGAACTCTTAAAAATTGTTACCGAGAACGAAGATTATACGGAAGTACTGAGAAACGATAATCGTTGGGCGATTCTTTACCACCTTTCCAATATCCGTGAAAATCTCCTGGAATGGTACGATTATAAACCGGATGCAAATGTGCTTGAAATCGGTTCCGGATGCGGTGCGGTAACAGGTGTTTTTTGCAGAAAAACAAAAAGAGTTGTGGGAATTGAATTGTCCAAGCGCAGAGCAACCATTAATGCCACCAGAAACGGGAAATACGGAAACCTGGAAATTATGGTGGGAAACTTTCAAGATATCCAGTTGGAAGAGAAATTTGACTATGTAACTTTAATCGGTGTGTTGGAGTACTCTCCGCTTTATATCAACAGCAAAACACCGTTTGAAGATATGGCAAAAAAGGCTAAAGAATATTTAAAAGAAGATGGACAGCTTATTATTGCAATTGAAAATAAGATGGGCCTTAAATATTTAGCCGGCGTTCCGGAGGATCATACCGGAGGTGTATTTGATGGAGTCAATGACTATGTTGGCATAACACATGTAAAAACCCTTACAAAGCCGGAGCTAGAAACATTACTTTATGGCGCGGGATACAAGGAAGTAAAATTTTACTATCCGATGCCGGATTATAAAATGCCGAATGTGATTTATTCGGATGAACATCTTCCGGTTGCAGGTGAACTTCGACATGTTACCAATGTATTTGACCGACCAAGATATCAGACCTTTCAGGAAGAGGCTGTATATGACCAATTGTGTAAAGACGGGAAATTTGACTACTTTGCAAATTCCTTTTTAATCTTTGCTGCGAAATAGGAGAAGACTATGAAACAGGTAATATATTCAAAATATAACCGGACAAGAAAGGCCCAGTTTCAAATCGGGACACAGATTTTTGAAACAAGCGGGAAAAAATATGTGGAAAAATATGCTTTGACAGATGCTGCTTATGAACATATTGCAAATATGGGAACTTATGGAAGTTTGTTAGGCAATGTATATGCAAACCTTCATTTTCCAACCGTTGTATCCTGTGAAAACGGTCACATCGTGTTCGAATATGTAAATGGCGAAAGACTTTCAGATCATTTGGCACAAATGTTAGAAAATCAAGAGCTTTTTACCCAAAGCATGTCCAAATATCTTGATGACTTGTTTAAAATCAAGGATGAAGGGATTGTGCCGTTTTTCATGACGGAGGCATTTAAAACTGTGTTTGGTGACGAACCTTCATTGGTAGGGATGGATGCCTTAAAAAGCTGTAATATAGATATGATTTTGGACAACGTATTTGTATCTGAAGCGGGAATGACGCTCATTGATAATGAGTGGGGAATGGATTTCCCTATTCCGGTTTCCTTCTTGAAATACCGCATTCTGTTTTATTTTTATAGAAGCTATAGGCGCGAATTGGAAAAGTGGTTTAACTTTGAGAACTTTTTGGCGACGTTCGGAGTAGAAACGGTACATGCCGAAACTTTCGCAAATATGGAACACGCCTTCCAGGATTATGTACATGGCGAAAAATATTTGGAACAGTATGTACAGAGCTGTCAATCATTTATGGATGAGAATAAGCGTTTAGAAGAACTGCTTCGTCAGACAATAGCGTTATTGAGAAAAACAGAGCAGATGTATGACGAAGAAGTGTTAAAGGCTGAAGATTACAGAATCGGTCTGGAAAATACGAAAATCCAGTTGGATTATTCTTTGGCTGATAATCGTGAGAAACAAAAATACATTCTCGCATTGGAAGCAAATAAGGAAGAAAACCGCATTGAACTGGATCGAATCCGTTATTACAAAAAACACCCGGTTCGAAGAGCATATCGTATTTGCAGACGTATCGGCGGAAAGGTTTATCGAAAGATAAAGCCGATATTGAAGAAAATTTTACCGCCGACAATGTATTACAAGAAGTTAGTGATACATCGTGTGGAAAGTCCGATGGTATCCATCGTGATTCCGGTGTACAATGAATTTGATTATACTTATAAATGTATTGCGTCGATTATTAGTAACGTAAAGGACGTGTCCTACGAAATTATTATAGGTGACGATGAATCCAAAGACACAACGAGAAAGATTAAAAAGATTATTAAAAATCTGAAGGTTAATATCAACCACTCTGACCATGGATTTTTGATGAATTGTAATCGTGCTGCAAAACTGGCAGAAGGTAAATACATTGTGTTTTTAAATAACGATACGTTGGTAAAGGAAGAGTGGTTGGAAAGCCTGGTGAACTTAATCGAATCCGATGATAAAATCGGTTTAGTAGGTTCCAAGTTGGTTTATCCGGATGGAAGTTTACAGGAAGCAGGAGGCATTATCTGGAAAGATGCAACCGGATGGAATTACGGAAGAAACCAGGATCCGGAAATGCCGGAATATAATTATGTCAGAGAATGTGACTATATCTCTGGTGCATCGATTATGATTTCAAAAGCTTTGTGGGAAGAAATTGGTGGCTTTGATGAGAGATTTAAGCCGGCGTATTATGAAGATGCAGATCTGGCATTTGAAGTGCGCAAGAGAGGCTATAAGGTTTGTTATCAACCAAAATCTGTGGTGATTCATTTTGAAGGAGTTTCAAATGGAACAGATTTAACCCAGGGACTTAAGAAGTACCAAGTAGAAAATGGAGCTAAATTTATTGAAAAATGGGAGTCGGAACTGGCACTTCAATCCGAACCGGGATGCGATGTGTTTAAGGCAAAAGAGCGTTTGGGAGATAAAAAGGTGGTACTGTTTGTAGACCATTATGTTCCGACGTTTGATAAGGATGCTGGCTCAAGAACTGTTTATCAGTACATTAAGATTTTCTTAAAGAAGGGATATGTTGTCAAATTTATTGGAGATAATTTTGCAAAAATGGAACCATATACGACCATACTTCAACAGATGGGAGTAGAGATATACTATGGTCCGTGGTATTTTGAGCATTTGTTTGAATTTTTGAAGGAAAATGAGCGTTTCATCGATTACATCTTTTTAAACAGGCCTCATATTTCAATCAAATATATCGACTTTATGAAGCAAAATATGCATGCGAAAATTATGTTTTATGGATCTGATTTGCATTATTTGCGTGTTCAACGAGAAGCAGATTTGTTAAATGATAAGGAAAAACAAAAAGAAGCAGATTATTGGGGACAAGTAGAACGTAAGTTGTTAGAAAAAGTAGATGTTGCATATTACCTTTCACCTGTTGAAAAAGAAGAAATTGCCGGTTGGGGAAAAGACATTGTTGTCAGAAATATGAAGATTAATATTTTTGATAAGTTTGTAGAAGACCTTAATGAAGATTTTTCTATGCGCAAGGGATTATTGTTTGTGGGAGGATTCGCGCATGCTCCGAATTTGGATGCGGTAAAATGGTTTGTAAATGAAATTTATCCTCTGATTTTGGCAAAGAAAAATATTCCGTTTTATATCGTAGGGTCCAATCCTCCGGAAGAATTATTTGAGATGGCATCAAAGAATCCTTTGATAGAGTTAAAAGGATTTGTAAGCGATAATGAATTGTCAGAATTGTATCGTCAGGCAAAAATGGCTATTGTGCCGTTGCGTTACGGAGCAGGAATTAAAGGAAAAGTAATTGAAGCTTTATATAATGGAATTCCATTGGTAACGACCAGCGTTGGTGCTGAGGGAATTGAAGATATTGAAAAGTATGCGATTATTGAAGACGAAAAAGAAAAACTGGCGGATAAGATTCTTGATGCTTATGATAATACGGAGAAATTGTTAGCAATGAGCGAGTTGTCTCTGGAGTATGTGAAAAATCAATTTAGCGAAGATGCCGCATGGAAAGTTATAGAGGAAGATTTTACAAATTAGGAAAGAGAGGGTAAACGAGCATGATTATAACACAAACGCCGTTTAGAATGTCATTTTTTGGTGGTGGAACAGATTTTAAAGATTATTACGAAAAATACGGAGGTTCCGTTATTTCTACTACGTTTGATAAATATTGCCTGGTTACGGTACGTCACCTTCCGCCATTTTTTGATTACAAGACCCATTTGACTTATTCAAAGATGGAATATGTAAATGAATATGATGAAATAAAGCATCCTGCAATTCGTGAAGCTATGCGGATGATGGATATGCATGAAATCCGTCTGACATATGAGTCGGATTTACCTGCACGTTCGGGTTTGGGAACCAGTAGTTCTTTTGCTGTGGGGATGATTAATGCATTTTATGCGTTAAAAGGAAAGTATGCCGATAAACGCAAGCTGGCTGATGATGCAATTTATTTGGAACGCGTATTGTGCAATGAAGCTGGTGGAATCCAGGATCAGATTGCGGCTGCGTTCGGAGGATTGAACAGAATTGATTTTGATGCGAATGGTTATGATGTAAAACCGATTATTATATCACCAGAGAGAAAGCGAATGCTCAATGAAAACCTTATGTTGTTTTTTACAGGGTTCTCTCGTTTTTCGGCAGATATTCAGGTTACAACAGGTAAAGCGATGTCAAATAAATTGGCGGAACTGGCAGAGATGAAGCGGTTGGTGGATGAGGCAGAAGGAGTTCTGATAAGCAAAGGCGATTTGAATGAATTCGGAAGATTATTAGATTACACATGGAAATTAAAAAGAGGAATTTCTTCAGCGGTTTCCACAGATTCTATCGATGCGTTATATACAAAGGCGATTCAAGCGGGCGCTTTAGGTGGAAAGCTTTTGGGTGCCGGCGGTGGCGGTTTTCTTTTGTTTTATGTTGAAAAAGACAAACAGGAAAGCGTACGAAAAGCGCTACAAGACTTGCTGTATGTACCATTTGAATTTGAAAATATGGGTACTAAAGTTGTCCACTATACACCGGAATTTTATAATAGGGAGTAGTTTATATGAAAATAGGAATTGTTGGTTATAACGGATATATTGCATCCGAAATCGTTTGTCGATTAAGCAAAGAGCATGAGATTATAAAAATCGGACGCAGAGATGATGCGGATGTGTATTTGGACTTAGAAAACATTTCCCATTTCGATGATAGTGTATTTGAGAAAATGGATTTTCTGATATATACAGCAGCAGTATCCGGACCGGATAAGTGTGCGAACGAGTACGAAAAATGTTGGAAAATTAATGTTGAGTCAACGGGAGCTATTATACAGAAGGCGGTAGCACGAAACTGTAAGGTGTTGTTTTTTTCCAGTGATGCGGTATATGGGGATATTCCGGGAAAAATCTATTGCGAGGACGACATTTTACAACCGAATACACCTTATGGAAAAATGAAATGTGAGATAGAAAAAATCTTCAGTAAGGAGAAAAATTTCAAAGCAATAAGATTATCGTATGTTGTGTCGCCGAAAGATAAATTTGTTTCATATTGTATGAATGCTATCAAAAATGGAGAAGAAATTGAAGTATTTCATCCTTTTTACCGCAGTTGTACAACGTTAAGTGATGTGATAGCAATCATACAAAATTGTTTGCAACAGTGGGAAACGATTGCGGAGAAGGCCATAAATGTATGTGGAACAGAGCTGGTAAGCAGAGTAAGAATCATCGATGAAATCAGCAGGATTTTAAAGCAGAATATTCAATACCGCATTGTGAAACCGGAAGATGTTTTTTTTGAAAACCGTCCAAAGATTACACAAATGAGTCCGGTAGTAGTACAAAAGTATTCTATGGTTGAACAGTCGACCTTTACAGAAAAATTAATAAAAGAATTTGAAATGGAGGATTAATTATGAGTAAAAAAGCATTGATTACAGGTGTGACAGGAATGGTAGGATCTCATTTATGTGATTTCCTTTTGGAAGAGACAGATTGGGAAATTTACGGTGTATGTAGATGGAGAAGTCCGTTAGACAATGTGGAACACCTTTTAGAGAGAGTAAACGCAAAAGATCGTTTGTTTTTTGAGTATGCAGATTTAAATGATCAGGTTTCATTGTTTACGGTGATTCAGAATGTGAAACCGGATTATGTGTTCCATTTGGCAGCACAGAGTTATCCACTTACAAGTTTTACTGCACCAATCGATACCTTGAATACAAATATTTTGGGAACTTGTCGTTTATTAGAAGCGATTCGTTTGGTAAGAGAACAAAATGAGGGTTATGAACCGGTTATTCATGTATGTGCATCCTCAGAAGTATTTGGAAAAATTCCGGCAGAGAAAAAGCCTGAAACAGGTATCCATGAAGAGTGTCCATTCCATCCGGCATCCCCTTATGCGATTTCCAAGGTCGGAACAGATCTTTTGGGACGTTATTATGCAGAAGCATATGGAATGATTGTTATGACAACACGTATGTTTACACATACCGGTCCAAGACGTGGAGATGTATTCCATGAATCCACATTTGCAAAGCAGATTGCAATGATTGAAGCAGGTTTAATAGAACCAACCGTTAAAGTGGGTAATCTTGATTCCTTAAGAACTTATGCCGACGTTAGAGATGCAGTAAAGGCATATTATATGTTGGTTACAAAAAATCCGGTTGCAGGAGAGTATTATAATATCGGCGGAACTTACACATGTACAGTCGGTGATACACTTCGTGCACTTATTAATATGTCAACCATGAAGGATAAGATTAAAGTAGAAACGGATCCTGAAAGACTCAGACCAATTGATGCAGATTTACAAATTCCGGATTGTAGTAAGTTCAAAGCTCACACAGGATGGGAACCGGAAATTTCCTTTGAACAGACAATGGGTGATTTGTTAAATTACTGGAGAAAGAGATTAGAGCGTGGCGAGAATTTCTTGACGAGATAAGGATAAGTTTATTATGAAAGTAGTAATTATGGCAGGCGGAAGAGGTACTCGTATCTCTTCCGTAGCAAGCGATATACCAAAACCAATGATTCCGATAGAAGGAAAACCGGTACTGGAGCATGAAATTATTTGTTTAAGGGATCAGGGGTTTACAGATATTATTTTAACAGTTAGCCATCTTGGAAATATTATTATGGATTATTTTAAAGATGGTTCAGAATTTGGTGTAAATATTGAATATTATTTTGAAGAAGAACCTTTGGGAAATGCAGGAGCATTGTTCCGCATCAAAGATAAGTTGAAAGAGGATTTTTTGCTTTTAAATGCGGATGCTGTTTTTGATGTGGATTTTAACCGTTTTGTTGCATATCACAAGTCCCACGGCGGGTTGGTAACATTGTTTACACATCCAAACAGCCATCCATATGATAGCGGATTAATCATAGCGGATGAAAAAGGTGCTGTTTTGCAGTGGCTTGCCAAGGAAGATGAAAGACCGCAGTATTACAGAAATCGTGTGAATGCAGGTCTTCATGTGATTTCGCCAAAGGTGTTGGATGTAGAAATTAATACGCCAAAAGTGGATTTGGACAGACAGCTTTTAAAACCACTTTCCGGTAGCGGAAAAATGTTTGCTTATGATAGTCCGGAATATGTAAAAGATATGGGAACACCGGAACGATATGAAAGTGTATCCCGCGACTTTAAATTGGGCAAGGTGAAAGCGAAGAACTTACACAATAAGCAGAAAGCCATTTTTTTGGACCGTGACGGCGTTATCAATAAATTGGTTGGATTCTTAAGAAATATTGATGAATTTGAATTAATCGATGGTGTGACCGAAGCGATTAAAAAAATCAATGCCAGCGGTTATTTGGCAATTGTTGTTACCAATCAGCCGGTGATAGCAAGAGGAGAGGTAACATACGCACAGTTAGAAGAAATTCACAATAAAATGGAAACTTTACTTGGTCAGGAAGGAGCATATTTGGATGGCATTTATTACTGTCCGCATCACCCACATAAAGGCTACGAAGGAGAGATTCCTGAGTTGAAATTTGATTGTGATTGCAGAAAACCGAAGCCTGGAATGTTATTAAAAGCGGCCGAGGATTTTAATATTGATTTGGCGCAGTCTTATATGATTGGTGATAGTGAAAGTGATGTTATGGCAGGTACGGCAGCAGGATGTCAGACTGCATTTATCGGAGAACTTGAGGGAGTTAAGAGCTATCACAACCTGTTAGAATTTGTAACAGATATTTTGGAAAAATAAAAGGAGCAAACGGATGAAAGTAACCATTGAAGAATTAATTGAACGTTACCCAAAACTTGAAGCAGAAAAAGAGAATATCTGCAAAGCGTTAGAGATTATTGTTGAGTGCTATAAAAACAAAGGCAAACTTCTGATTGCCGGAAACGGTGGTAGTGCAGCAGATGCAGAACATATCGTCGGAGAATTGATGAAAGGCTTTGTGGAACCAAGAAAATTGCCGAAGGAATATGTAGAAAAACTCGTGGCAGCAGACTCGGTTATGGGTGCAGAACTTGGTGAAAAATTGCAAGGTGCATTACCTGCGATTGCATTGGTTGATCATGTGTCACTTTCCACGGCGTATTTAAATGATGTTGATCCGTTATTAGGTTTTGCACAACAGTTAAACGGATACGGAAATGAAGGCGATGTATTTTTTGCTATTTCCACTTCCGGAAATTCAAAAAATATCTTATATGCCTGCACGGTTGCAAAGGCTAAGGGGATGAAGGTCATCGGCCTTACCGGCGGAAACGGCGGAAAATTGAAAGATATGGCGGATGTGACAATCGTCGCACCGGAAAAAGAAACTTATAAGATTCAGGAATATCATTTGCCGATTTATCATTGGTTGTGTATCGGAGTGGAAGAGGAATTTAAATAATACAAGTGACATTATCAGGAGAGTATTTAATGAGAAAGATTCTGAAATACTGGTTCGTTGTAGTTTTTGCGTTAACGTTGTTTTATCCTTTTTTCGGAAAGGCAATTGAAGACAAAATAAATTTAAGCGGTGTAACAAGTTCGGGAGAAACTGTTGAACGAAGTTGGGAAACGCTAAAGACCGGAGAATATCAAACATATTTGGGCGATAAATGGGAGAAAAATTTTCCAGGCCGAAAAATACTTCTTAAAACCAGAAATCAAATCCTTTACAGTGTATTGGGAGTAAGCCCGAATAAAAATGTTATTGTGGGAAAAGAGGGTTATTTGTACGAGCCTGCGTATATTTATCGCGAAACGCAAGCATATGATCCTGCGACAGAAGAGTATTTTGAAACACTGGGAAAAAACCTGGCGGCACTTCAAGAGCAACTGGCTAAAAACGGAAAGGAGTTGTATGTGTTTATAACTCCGTCAAAAGCCCATTTTTATGATGAGTATTTTCCTGACAGATACGATTATTTAAATCGTAAGGACATGTTTTCTTACACCGAATATTCGAAATTGATAGAAATTTTGGACGAAAATGAAATTATTTACTTTGACTCTATTCAGTATATAGAGGAAAACATTGAACATTCCGAGATTCAGGCACCGTTGTTTTATAAGTCCGGAATTCATTGGTCACGTACATGGGGATACCATTGTGCGGTTGAATTTTTGAATGTAATGGATGAGGAAAGTAAATATGAGCTTGCAGAGCTGGTGGTAAGCGAATCACAAAATCCAAAACCAATTTATCCGGATACAGATTTATATGGCTCTTTAAATTTATGGACAACTGCACAGGATACATGGTATAAAGCTGCTATAAATACGGTAGAAGAAGGAGAGGACCATCCGAATGTCTTTTTCAGAGGCGGAAGTTTTATGGGACAGAGTCTCTTCGGACTGGTTTCAGCCGGTGTGTTTGGTGAAGATGTACATTTCGAAAATAACTATTACCATATGAATCGATATTCAAACTCGAAAAACTTATCCGGATTTAGTGCATATGACGAAATGGACATGGACACGTTACTTGGAAAATCAGACATTTTAATTCTTGAAGTAAATGAGGCCGTGATTTCAAAAATGAGCTGGGGCTTTATTGAGTATCTTTTAGAACATCCGGAATATTTAGATTATAATTACTAAGGAGAAGAAAATGGTTTTTTCATCTACAATTTTCATATTTGCCTTTCTTCCGATAACCTTGTTGTTATATTATTTGGCATTTAAGATATTTTCGGTACGGATTGCAAACATTATTCTATTGCTGGCTTCTGCTGTTTTTTATGCATGGGGAGGTCTGGAATATTTCATTAATCTGGTTATTATAATCGTTTTAACATTTTATCTGACTCGTCTTATGATGAAATATGAAAAATGGAAAAAAGCAATTTTTATTTTAATTTTGGTGATAGATTGTGGAAATTTATTATACTTTAAGTATTTTAATTTCTTTATTGAAAATATCCGAACCCTTTTTGGAGGATTGGGAATCGATATTTTATCAGATGTGGCATTGGTTGTTTTACCAATTGGGATTTCCTTCTACACATTTCAAATACTGTCTTATGTCATTGATGTGTATTTGGGAAAAGTTAAGGTGCAAAAAAACGTGCTTAATTTTGCATTGTATGTAATGATGTTTCCACAGCTCGTTGCGGGCCCGATTGTCAGATATGAGCACATATGTAACGAGATCGAAAGGAGAACCATTCGTTTTTCCGAAATTGAAACAGGTATCAAAAGATTTATTATCGGATTTGCAAAGAAAGTCTTTTTGGCAAATATTTTAGGCGGGATGGCAGATACGGTGTTTGGTATGACAGGAAGTGTGAACTCTTTGTATGCCTGGTTTGGTGCGATTTGTTATACCTTGCAAATATATTTTGACTTTTCTGCTTACTCCGACATGGCGATTGGTATGGGACAGGCATTGGGCTTTCATTTTAATGAAAACTTTAATTTGCCGTATGTATCGCAAAGTATCCAGGAATTCTGGAGAAGATGGCATATTTCCTTATCCGCATGGTTTAGAGATTATGTATACATTCCACTAGGTGGGAATCGAAAAGGAAATTACCGGACATATTTTAATTTGACCGTTGTATTTTTGTTGACCGGTTTTTGGCATGGGGCCGCCTGGCAATTTGTTATTTGGGGAATTTATCACGGATTCTTCTCTTTGATTGAACGATTGGGTTTTAAAAAGGTATTGGAAAAACTACCAAGAGCATTACGACATATTTACACGATGGTTGTAGTTGTTATCGGGTGGGTATTTTTTCGAGCCGATAATTTGGGACAGGCATTTCTGTACCTGGGAAATATGTTCCGGTTCGATTTTAGTGAATTTAGAGTTTGGGACGTGATTCATAAAATGGATGCACTTTTTGTTATCTGTTTGATTGCCGGTTTGGTCTTTTCTGTGACAAAATGTGAATTTATGAAGAAAATCAGATTCTGGAACAATGAGACTTTTGAGAGAGTTCGTTATTTGTTACTGTGGACTGTTTCAGTATTATATTTAGTTGGAATTTCGTATAATCCGTTTATATATTTTAAATTTTAAATATAAAAGAGGAATTTAAATAATGAAAGAAAAATGGAACTTAAAAAATATATGGCCGGTTCTTTTAATTTTAGGAGTGTTGGGAATTATTGTTGTACAGAGAATTCATTATGTTTTATCTGCAACAGCCAACGTTCCCGTAATGGATTACTGGCGATATATATACCAGTTTGGTGACAAGATTTTTAATGAAGGTGTGACTTTGAAGGATTTGTGGGTGCCACAGGCCGGAGCGACTCATCGCCCAATGGGTGTACCGATTTTCCTTTTCCTAATTAATGTAAAGTATTTTGGATTAAATACACAAATTGAAATTGTAGGTGGAGTCATTGCACTTGCTGTTAATACCCTGTTTCTGTTATGGGTATTCTTAAAGAAGATGAAATGGGAGCATGGACTGGAAAAATGCGGCTTTATTTTATTAATGCTTTTTGTATTTAACATTAATCAATGGGAAATTATGATATTGGAATTCTCAATGGGTTTTGCAATTAGAGCACTTCTTATTATGATTTCGTTATATTTGTTTGACCATTTACAAAAGGAAACGGTTAAGATTTATCAGCCGATATTAGTTGCGGCCTGGATGTTTGTAGTAGCGTGTTTGAGCGGCTCTTATGGACCGGCGGTGATTGGCGCATTGTGTTTCGTAACTCTGTCACAGGTGTTTATAAATAAGACTTATAAACTGAAAAATCTGCTTAGAAACGTTATCATGATTTTAGGTTTTGGAATAGGAACACTACTTTTTATGACCGGAATTGGTGGCGGGGCTTCATCCGGAGCGGGTAAAAGTTTGGCAGATATGATTGCTGACGGAAGAATATTTAAAGCAGTTTTTTATATGTTGGGAAGTAGTTTGCTGCATAATGAATCTGCTTATGTGAAGGAGAATTTTGAAGTCTTAACGTGGATAGGGATAGGACTTTTTGTATTATATTTACTGGCAATTTTCTTGTTTTTCAAAAGAAGACTTTATGAAAAAACATATATGCCGATTATGTTGATGGCATATGCTGCCTGCAGTATTTTAGCCATTGCGTATGGTCGAATTCCAATGTACGGAGTAAAAGGTGTTGTTGCATCCCGTTATGTATGTGAAACAACACTTGGTTTAATCGGGTTGGTTTGGATTTTATGGTATGAGATATGCTATCAGTTCAGAAAAAGAAAACAGAAAGAAAAGTTAAAAACGATTTTAAATTATGCGAAAGTTTTTGTTTGTGTTTGTGCTGTGGTAGGCATCTTAAGAATCTTGGATATTTCTGCTGAGACGGAAAGAAGAATTGCACCGTATCGAAAGATTTACCAAGAAGGAATCATTGAAAAGATGACTAGCGGCAGGGAATTAACGGATACAGAACTGGCAAGTTTTCAGAGTGAGAGAAAGTATATTGAAGAAGCAATTGAAATTATGAAAAAATATGGATTAGGCGTCTTTGGAGACTGATTAATAGAACAGGAGAAAAATATGATTAAATTTAATGTTCCACCATATGTAGGAAAAGAAGATGAATACATCAAGCAGGCCATTGCAGACCGTAAAATTTGTGGAGACGGTAACTTTACGAAAAAATGTAATGCGTGGTTTGAAGACAAAACACAGACTAAGAAAGCATTATTAACCACATCCTGTACACATGCATTGGAGATGGCCGCACTTTTGGCGGATATCAAAGAAGGGGATGAGGTGATTATGCCGTCCTTTACATTTGTTTCCACTGCAGATGCATTTGTATTAAGAGGCGCAAAAATTGTTTTCGTAGATATTCGCCCGGATACGATGAATATCGATGAAACTAAGATTGAAGCAGCAATTACGGATAAGACGAAGGCAATTGTACCGGTTCACTATGCAGGAGTCTCCTGTGAAATGGATACAATTTTAGCACTTGCAAAAAAATACAATTTGTATGTTATCGAAGATGCCGCTCAGGGTGTTATGAGTACATACAAAGGACAGGCTTTGGGTGCAATCGGTGACTTTGGATGCTACAGTTTTCATGAAACGAAGAACTACAGCATGGGCGAAGGCGGTGCACTTTTAATTAAAGATGAAAAAGATATTGAACGTGCAGAAATCATTCGTGAAAAGGGTACAAACCGCAGTAAGTTTTTCCGTGGTCAGATTGATAAATATACTTGGGTTGAGGCAGGATCTTCCTATTTGCCAAGCGAATTAAATGCTGCATATCTGTATGCACAGTTGGAAATGGCTGAGGAGGTAAACGAAGCACGTTTGGCAAGATGGAATCAGTATTATGGGGAATTATCAGAATTAAAAGATAAGATTGACTTGCCAACCATTCCGGAAGGCTGTGTACACAATGCCCATATGTTTTATATCAAGGCAAAAGACCTGGAAGAAAGAACACGCCTTATTGAATATATGAAGGAACATGGCGTGATGGGTGTATTCCATTACATTCCGCTTCATTCAGCACCTGCAGGAGAAAAGTTTGGCGTATTCCACGGAGAAGATGTATATACAACGAGAGAAAGTGAACGATTGTTACGCTTGCCGATGTATTATGAATTAACAAAAGAAGATGTAACAAAAGTTACAAATGTAATAAAGGAGTTCTATAAATAATGACTCATAAGGAAACGAATATATTAAAAGCATTTGGCATTATTTTAATGTATTTTCATCATTTGTTTTATGAGAGGGTGAACTTTGCCGGATATGAAATTCGCTTTAATTCTCTTTTTACAGAGAACCGTGTAGTGTTGTTATCCCTGATGTGTAAGGTGTGTGTAGCAATTTTTGTATTTGCTACGGCATATGGTACAACCAAGAGTTTAAATGCCAAAAAACAAGGAGAAATCAAAATCCCGGAATATACCGTCGGACGATATTTTAAGTTGATGTTCGGATTTTGGTTCATCTATATTCTCGGACAGGTAACTTCCTTTATCGGTGACCGATACCTGATTTATGGTACAGACCAAAGAAAGCATATCAAATATATGGTGATTGATTTTTTTGCCAGCGCTAATCTTTTAGGAACACCTACACTAAATGCGACCTGGTGGTATATGTCTTTTGCCATCTTATTGGTGTTTATTATGCCGGTAATCTACTTTGCAGTAAAAAAGATTGGTATTGCAGCAATTATGATTGCCGTTTATTTGCCGGCGATGATGGGACACAGTACAAGCAGTACCTTTAATTTTTACCTGTTTACCATTGTTATTGGTGTACTTGCGGCAGAGTATCAGTGGCTGGAAAAGTTTAAGGCGTTTGCAACAAAGTCCGTTTTGGGACGAGTGGTATTTATAGCGGGAATAGGTTTAATCCTCTGTGCCCTGCTCTACATGAGAAAATTTTCTTTAAGTACAATAATCACATCGGTTTACGATGGAATGTTCTCGTTGTTGCTTGCAATGTTATGTACTTTAATATCGGACCTTCCAATCCTATCTAAGGGACTTGATTTCATGGGCAAACATTCGATGAATATGTTTTTGACACATACGTTTATCAAAGCATATTATTTCCAGGATTTTTCCTATCGATGGAAATATCCGATACTTATATTGGTAATCCTATTAGCAGACACCTTGTTGCTTTCTGTAATAATCGAAGCATTAAAGAAAATTACAGGCTACAACCGGTTAGCTGATTTTATAACAAATAAAGCCAAAAACGCAGTTGCAAGAATAAGAGGTTAAAGTATGAAGACATTATATTCTGTTGTTGTTCCGGTTTACAATTCGGAAAAATCTTTGGAAGAATTGTATGATCGAATCAAAAAAACATTTGAAACTATGGAAGGAAATGATTTTGAACTAATCCTGGTAGATGATTCTTCAAAGGACGGATCTTTTGAAGTGATGAAAAAGCTTCATCAGGCAGATAGTCGCGTAAAGGCCATTCAGCTTGCAAAAAACTGTGGGCAGCATCCGGCACTTCTTTGTGGATTTTCTTATGCAGAGGGCGAGTACATTATCACAATGGATGATGATTTACAGCATCCGCCGGAAGAGATTGTGAAATTGATTGCCCACATGCAGGAAAATGAAAATGCAGACGTGGTAATCGGAAAATACGAAAGCAAAAAGCATGGACCAATCCGTAATATGGGAACATTTGCGTCTAACTGGGTATCCTCTATTGTATTTAAAAAACCGATGGATTTACAGCTTACCAGTTTCCGTTTAATGAAACGCTTTGTTGTAGAGAATTTGTGTAAGTTGCATATTAATGTACCGCGTATCGGCAATATGTTATTGCAGGTGTCGAATCGTATTGTAAATGTAACGGTTGAACATGACCAGAGAAAATACGGACAAAGCGGTTATAGCTTTAAACGTTTGGTAAAGGATTTGTTCAATAACATTATTACCAATTCGGCTTTACCACTGATTGTTGTCCGTGATATTGGAATTTTCAGCTTTTTCTTAAGTATCGGTTTGGGAATCTTCTATTTGGTTCGTTACTGGGTTAGCGGTGTTTCCATTCAGGGATGGACAACCCTTGTATTGTTAATTTTACTGTATTCCGGATTGACTCTTTTGGCAATTGGAATCATTGGCGAATACCTCATGAGAATCTTAAATGAGGCAAAGAAGATGCCGAATTATTTTGTTAGAAAAGAGATGATTAACAAAGATGAAGACAAATAAATGGAAAGAAAGTTTGTGGATGACTTTGAAATTGCAACCAATTGTTGTTTTATACAGCTTTGTTTCAATCGGTTCAAAGTTGGCATCCAATCAAATTCCAAAATGGGACAGTAATTTATGGAATTTCATTTTGGACTGTATTACAAACTGGAAATTGGTTTTGATTTTAGGATTGATGTTTATCATCCTTCTTGTTTATGCAGTAATATGGCAGAAATGTATCAAGAATGTGCCGATTACGGTTATGTATGCCAATAAGAGTTCTTATATTTTTTGGACGCAGTTAGCTGCGGTCGTGATTTTTATGGAGAAACTTAATTGGTGTAATGTACTTGGTATCGTGATTATTTTTGCGGGAATTATGGTGGTGAATAGCGATGAACGATAAGATTTTTACAATTATTTGCATTGCCGTTATGATTGTGAATGCTTTTTTATCCGCTTTTTCACAGGTGCTGTTAAAGCAAAGTGCAAATAAAAAATACAGCAGTGGATTGAGAGAATTTTTAAATTTCCATGTTATTACGGCATATATTATTTTCGCCTTTGTGTTGGTTTCCAATGCTTTTGCATATCAGGGAATTGCATATAAATACGGCTCCGTAATCGGAGCATCTTCGTATGTATTTCTCATGGTGTTATCGAAACTGATTTTAAAGGAAAAGATTACAAAGAAGGTATTGCTTGGCAATATCATTATTATGATAGGTATGTTAGTTTACTCTTCAAATTTATTTTAAGGAAATGGGTTAAAGATGAAAACAGGTTTGGTTTTGGGAGCCATTGCTCCGTTTTGCGATTTAATTAAAGATATGAAAGACTTGGGAATAGCCCCGGTAGTATGCGACTATTATGTGGATGCTCCGGCAAAAAAAATGGGCTATCCATCCTATGATGTTAGCACAACAGATGTAAAAGCGGTGTTGGAATTGGCAAAAAAACATCAGGTTGATGGGATTGTCTCGGCTTTTTCAGACAGAAATTTGGAGGTCGCTTATCAGGCGGCAGAAGAATTGCACTTACCACAGTTATACACTCCGGAAATTATTAATCTTTTGACGGATAAATTAGCTATGAAAGATTTCTTTGAAGGTATGGGATTGCCGGTCATTCGATATCGTATCTTAGGAAGGGATTTTACGGAAAACGATTTAAATGGCATTGAATTTCCGGTTGTAACCAAACCAATTGATGCATACGGAAGTAAAGGAATCTTTGTGTGCCAAAATGCAGATGATATTCGTAGAATGTTTGATAAGACAACCGCTGAAGCAGTAAAATACAAAGATCAGATTATCGTGGAAGAATTCTATCCGGTAGATGAGATTTCCGTAACTGCCTGGGTAAAAGAAGGAAAAGCATACATTACCTGCATCTATGATGTTATTAAAAATTATGAACCGGCCATTGAGTTGGCAGCAGTGGCTTTCCCGTCAAAATATACAGATAAGAATCTTACATACATTGATCGTTTGTTAAATCAAATCATTCATGCATGTAAGATTAACGAAGGACCAATTACGTTACAGTGTTTTATCGGAGACAAAGGAATTAAAGTCAGTGAATTGTTATTCCGACTGGCAGGAAACAGCCCATATTTATATGGTACTTATGTAGGCGGTCCAAACATTGCAAAGATGTTATTGCAGTTTTATGTAGGGGATAAGATCGATTATCAGAACTTAGAAACCTATGTTACCAAAGAAGATGGACATATGTATTACGATATTCAGATTTTTGCTACAGAAGGCGGAAAAATTACTTATACATTTGATGAAGCGTCCATCAAAGAAAAAGTAAAGGAAATTATGGATGCGAGATTGTACCATACATCCGGTGATGAATTGTTAAATGTTCCGCAAACCGGAAAAATGTATGCCCGTATGATTTGCAAAGTTGATTCATATAAAAAGAAGGATTATGATTTATTGCTAGAGCATTTGAGAGAGCATGTACAGTTGTTTAATGAAGAAGGCAAAAATGTATGTGCAATCCGAACAGCTCGCAATATCAGACAAGACCATGCTACAGAAATTGACTGGACATGGTTAAAGGATTAGTAAGGAGGAGCGTAAAATGAGTAAAAAAATTATTGGCGCATCACTTGGAAACTGTGTTCATGTTGCCGGTGTTGTACACTTTTTGGAACTTGCAAAGCAGGAAGGGTATCAGACTACTTTTTTAGGACCTGCAGTTTCGGTAGATAAACTTTTTGAAGATTTGAAAAAAGATACTTATGATATCGTAGGAATCAGTTACCGTTTAACACCAAACAATATTATTGGTATTCTTGATGAGGTTTTTAAACGCGCGCAAGAACTTCCGTATAAGCCACAATGGGTATTCGGAGGAACAAAGCCGGTGGCGGATATTGCCAGAAATTATCCGTTTGAATTCATCTCCGATGGATATGATGATGTCAGTGATTCCATCCGCTTTTTAAGAGGACAGGGAGTTCGTGGTGGTGCAGAGAATTATGGAGCTGATATTATCGAAAGAATTAATAACAGTTATCCATATCCGGTGCTCAGACATCATTATGGTGAACCATCTTTAGAAAAAACAATTGCCGGAGTACGACAGATAGCAGAAGCTAAAGTGCTTGATGTTGTTTCCATCGGCCCGGACCAAAATGCACAGGAATATTTTTTTCGTCAGGAAGTAATGCCAAAGGATTTTGATGGAGCAGGCGGTGTACCGATTCGTAAAAGAGAAGATTTTGTTGCGTTAAAAGAAGCGACAAAAGCAGGCAACTATCCGTTAATCCGTTGTTATAGCGGAACAGCAGATGTATTTCAGTATGCAGAGTTGTTAAAGGATACTTTGGATAATGCGTGGACAGCAATTCCGTTGTGCTGGTATAACGAATTGGATGGCAGAGGAAAACGTACAATTGAGGATTCCTTAAAAGAAGCTCAGGAGTTAATTAAGTGGCATGCCGACAGAGATATTGTTGTGGAAATTAATGAACCGCATCACTGGGCAATGCGAGATGCCCATGATGTAGTAACGGTTGCAATGGCATATATCAGTGCTTATAATGCGAAAAAGCTTGGCGTAAAACACTACATTGCACAGTATATGTTTAATGTACCAAGTGGATTAACTTTTTCCATGGACTTAGCAAGAGTACTTGCAATGATTGAAATGGTTGAGTCTTTGGAAGATGACAATTTTAAGACCTATCGCCAGACCCGTGCAGGATTACCGCTTTTTGCGGCGGACCCGGATGTGGCCAAAGGACAGTTGGCAGCATCTACCATGATGCAGATGGAAGTAAAACCGCACATTATGCATGTTGTTGCATATTGCGAAGCAGATCACGCTGCAACACCGGAAGAAGTCATCGAAAGTTGTAAGATTGTAAAAGGTGTTATCAGACATACCGTTAGCGATGAGTTCTCTATGAGAAAAGATCCGCGTATTCATGCAAGAAAAGAAGAACTTGTGAAGGAAGCAAAGGTATTAGTTGATTTTATCCGACAGGAATATCCGGAGTCAGTGGATGCATTGGCAGACCCGGAAGTGTTGGCGGACTGTGTAAAACGCGGTATTTTAGATGCAACTCATATTTTGAAATCCGAGAAATTCCAAGGAGATTTGTATACAAAGATGACAGATGGAACTTGTCGTGCATATGATGCAGATACCGACAAGCCATTAACAGAAGAAGAACGTTTGGCAAAAATATTGAAAAGAGGTTAAATACGTGAAGGAAAAAGTACTGGTTATCGGTGCAGGGCATCAGGGAATTGCAATGGCAGCACATCTTTCTTTAAACGGAGAGCGTGTTAAATTGTGGAATCGTTCCAAAAAGACAATTGAAGAGATTGCTCAGACAAAGACCATTCATTGTACGGGATGTATTCAGGGTGAAGCAAAGATTGAAGCAGTATCCGAATGTATAAAGGATGTTATTGAGCCGGTCATTATGGTGTCTACCCCATCTTTTTCCCATAAAAGTGTGGCACAGACATTGGCACCGGTGCTTTTGCCAAATTCAGTGGTTGTACTCAATCCGGGCAGAACCTTTGGTGCAGTTGAATTTATTGCAGAACTAAAAAAATGCGGCTGTGAAAACATTCCCCTTGTTGCTGAGACACAGAGCATCATCTACACTTGCAGAAAGGTTAGTGCAGATACCTCTTTAATTTATGCACTGAAGAAAGATGTTAAGATGGCTTGTGTGAACGGCCCAATCGAAGAGGTTAAAAAACGGGTGCCGGAATGTATGAGAGATAAATTTGCGTATGTGGATGATTTTCTGGAAACCTCATTAAGCAATATTGGAATGATTTTACATTGTGCACCGGTTCTTTTGAATATTGGCTGGATTGAAAGTCCGATTCATAAATTTGAATATTATTATGACGGTATTTCACCGACAATTGCAGAATTATTGGAAAAAATGGATGCAGAGCGTGTAAATGTTGCAAAGAAACTGGGTGTGTCTGTTGAGACACTGGTAGAGTGGTTTAAGAGTGCATATGGTGTAGATGGTGAAAACATTTATGACTGTATTCGTAAGAACACTTTTTACAGAGGAATTGATGCACCATTAACCATTGAACATCGATATTTAGATGAAGATGTGCCAAACGGACTGGTTCCGATTGAGTATTTGGGACTGCAAATGGGCGTAGATGTTTCTACGATTACGAAGATTATTGATTTAGCGATATTGGTTCGTGGAATCGATTATCGTAAAAATGGACGAAGATTTGTTGTTGATAAGCAAAATGGAACAACGAAGATAGTAGACAGTGAGCAACAAGTGGTTCTATAGACGAAATTACTAAAATTTGGCGTTTGAATCACGATGTTTGCAATGATATAATGGCAAAGGAACGGAGGAGGCACCTTCGCTCTGTTCGTAAAAGCAACCAATAAAGAGACTAGAAGAAAGTAGAGAGACACAGATGAAACGATTGATTGCAACAGTATTAGTCGTTGCGATGAGCTTGGGGCTTGTTACAGCGGCAATTCCACCACAACAAGTATATGCAGCAGAAGAGGAAGTAGTGATTGTTCTTGATCCGGGACATGATGGAAAGCACACAGGTGCGAGCCATAATGGCTATAAAGAACATGAGTTAAACTTAAAAATCGCGCAATACTGTTACAAGGAATTATCTACATACCAAGGGGTAAAGGTCTATATGACCAGAGATACAAATGATTGCGCAGCAGGAAGCGGAGCAGATACCGCGGTCTGCTTAGATTATCGTGCCAAGTTTGCAGCAGAAGTCGGAGCAGATGCGCTTATTTCTTTTCACTTGAATTCAGAAACAACAAAGACGGTAAGCGGTTCAGAAGTTTATTATCCGAATGCTAACTACGATATGAATTGTCATACAGTGGGGAAAGGACTTGCTACAGAAATCTTAGATAACCTTGGCGATTTGGGATTAAATGAACGGGGAATCCGTACAAAAAACTCGGACTCCAGAGTGTATCCGGATGGAAGTGCGGGAGATTATTACCGTGTTATCCGCGAATCAAAAATGCTTCATGTTCCGGCGTTGATTATTGAACATGCTTATATGTCCAATGCCACAGAGGCAAGTAATTATTTAAGTACAGATGAAAAATTGAAAGCTCTCGGTGTTGCGGATGCAAAAGCTATTGCCGAATATTTTAATCTGCAAAAAGGATTTGACTTTAAGTGGACGAATCTTGGAGCATCCACCTTTAACATCGGAAGTAAGGCAAAGATCTATTATGCAGTAAATGAACCTGCAAAAGTTACCGTAGAAGTATTCGATGGAAACAATAACTACATAAAAACATTGGAATCCGGAAAAAGCATTCAAACAAATGACCAGGTGGCAACGTGGGATTTGAAAGATGCGAAGGGCAGATATGTTGCGAACGGAACTTATCGTTTCACACTTACTGCGATAAATGAAAAAGGAGAAAAGAAAGTTTCTCATAAGTGGTTCAAAGTAGACGGCAATGTTGACTTGGATTTTAAGTGGGTTGTAATGGACAAAGGCGGAGCATCCGTTGGAAATAATGCCCGCATCTATTATGCCGTTAACAAAGAAGCCACTGTAACCGTTGAAGTATTTGACGGAAATAATAATTACATCAAGACATTGGTTTCAGGTAAGCACATCCAGACCAATGACCAGGTTGCTTTATGGGATTTGACCAATGCAAAAGGTGTTGATGTACTTGACGGAACGTATCGATTCACCATTACTGCCACCAGCGATATCGGGGAAAAAGTAGTTGCGCATCGCTGGTTTAAAGTAACCGGTAACCCTACACTTTCCGTGGAAGAAGTAACGGTGTTAAATCCGTCTTATAAAATCGGTGAATTTGCAACCCTTCAAACGAAGACAAATAAGAATGCTAAGCTTACCGTTGAACTATATTACGGCAATAACTCCTATATGAAAACTTTGGTTTCAAATAAAGAGATTACCAGCCAGGCGGATTTGACCACTTGGGATTTGACCGATGCTGCAGGCAATTATGTACAGGACGGAACCTATCGTTTTACCGTGATTGTTACAACCGATAACGGTGAAAGATATGTCACACATAAATGGTTTAAAGTTGCCGGAAGCATTCCCCTTCAGTTTGATGAGCTTGGTGTAACTGCTTCCGGAGTTGCAGGCGAAGAAAACGCAAAAATAGAGTATTCCGTAAATAAATATTCCAACATCACCGTGGAAGTTTATGATGGAAACAATAATTTCATTAAAACATTAGAAACAAAAGTTCCGGTTGGATTAGATACAGTTGTTGCAGAGTGGGATTTAAAAGGACGTGACGGATTGTATGTGATTGACGGAACCTATCGATTTACCATTATTGCAGAAAGCAAGGATGGTGAAAAAAAGATTTCTCATAAATGGTTTAAGACCACCGGTAATCCGCCACTTGCATTTGGTGATGTTACAGTAGAGTCCGAGATTGACGGTGCGACAAGTATTCCCCTTTTTGTTTCTTTAAATAAAGGCGGAACCATCACTGTGGAACTTTATGACGGAAAAGACAATTATGTACGCACGCTTATTGTAGATTTAGAAGCGGGAAAAGAGCCTGTTGAAGTATTCTGGGATTTAAAGAATCGTGCCGGAGAGTACATGGAAGCCGGAAACTATCGTTTTACCATTATTTCAAAAAGTGTTAACGGAGAACGTGTAGTAAAGCATACATACTTTAAAATTTCACTCTATACCATTATGGGAACAAGCAACGTAACTCTTGAGCAAATGGTTGCATACTATAATGCAAATCAAGTGTACCCAGAATTCTATGCAAATTCTGATGCACCGACCATTGAAGATTTTTGTGCTATTTATTTGGAAGAATGTGAAATAGAAGGTGTAAAGGCGGAAGTTGCATTTTGTCAGGCTATGATAGAGACGGGATTTTTGAGATTTATCGGTGATGTTGATATTTCCCAATATAACTTTGCAGGAATCGGTGCAACCGGAGGCGGAGAGCCGGGCAACAGTTTTTCATCCGTTCGTGAAGGAATCCGCGCGCAGGTACAGCATTTGAAAGCGTATGCTTCAACAGAAGAACTTGTGCAGGAATGTGTGGATCCAAGATTTGAACTGGTGACAAGATACAGCTCACCTTATGTAGAATGGCTTGGTATTCAGGAAAACCCATTCGGCGGTGGCTGGGCAGCAGCCAAAGGTTATGGTATTATAATGAAAAATAACTATATGATGAAGTTGTTTTCTTATAAATAGTTCTTAGTGACCTTCTTAGAGGTTTGATAGATCTAATAGGAAATCAGAATAAAAAATCTAAAAAGGCTACGGAAGTAGCCTTTTGGTATTTTGGACCCATACAAAGTGGTTAATTTCCTTAAAAAATCCTCAAAACAATTAAAAATTGACCGTTTTGTAGGGGTCAAAAAAGAAAGAAATGTGCTACGTTGGTACTGACAGATTCTGTCAGTACCATTTTTTATGTTTCCTACTATGTCCCGAATTAATTTGGGTTGAATGATACTATTCACGATCTTTATTATATTTATTGATAAAAAATATTTATTGCCAAAAACGTCATTCTTTTTTTTAGAAAAACATATTACAATATCTGAAACCAGCGTATGTTGAGAACTTGAAATCGGTACTCTAAATACATAGACATCAAAAAAATAGAGAATTAAAGTCAAGGAGTAAGTGCATCAGTTGTTAAAAAAAGAGAAGATATACAGAAGAAAATATGCTACAATAGAAGAAGTGAAAAAAGATGTATTCTGGTATATCGAATTGTTTTATA
>JAZNWA010000026.1:0-2399 GCA_045593085.1 Lachnospiraceae bacterium
GGATGTAATCGGTTCGGTTATTCTTTTAAATGCAGATCCGAAAAAGAAAATGGGCGAAGTAGAGCAGAAATTAGTCCAGTCGGCAGGCGGGTTTTTGGGACGCCAGATGGAACAGTAAAGAAGCGAAAAGCGCAGCAGAAATGTGATTTTCACATATACATGCTGCGTATTTTTTTGTATAATAATAAAAAGTTATATTTTTTTTTAAAAAGTATTGAACTTTCACTTTGTGGAAGGTTTATTCTTACCTCACAGACAAGCAAAAACACAAAAGAAAGGATTGTTTGGATGAGAATCAATAAGGTAGAAGAACTGGTTGGAATTACCAAGAAGAATATCCGTTTTTATGAAGAACAGGGTTTGCTTTCGCCGGCAAGGAATCTGGAAAACGGATATCGGGAGTATTCTGATGAAGATGTGGTAACACTTCAGAAGATAAAACTGTTACGGCAATTGGCCGTTCCGATTGACGAAATCCTAAAATTACAAAAAGGCTATCTTACATTGGAAGATTGTATGAGCCGTCATATTATTGTTTTAAACAGAGAAGCAGAAAACGTAAAACAGAATAAAACAATATGTGAGCAGTTAGAATCTAGTGGGGAACAGTTTTCTACTCTTGATACTAAGAAGTATCTTTTATTGATGAAGGATATGGAAAAAGAAGGGGTGAGATTTATGAATGTTGCGCGCGTGGATAAGAGACGAAGGGCACCGATTATTGCGGCTACGGTTATGGTAGTGATGATGCTCATAGTGCTTGGTGTTTTTTGTTGGGGAGCGATAGTTGACCCGATACCGTTGCCATTGTTACTGTTTATCTTGGCATTCCCGCTTGTAATTATTGCAGGCGTATTATTAGCATTAAAACAAAGAATGAAAGAAATCGAAGGAGGAGAAGAGGATGCAGCTAGTAAATATTGATTATATTCCGGGAAAGGAATTGGAAGTTCTTGAGATAGTAAAAGGTACGGTAGTGTACTCTAAGAATTTTGGTAAGGATTTTATGGCAGGTATGAAGACGTTGGTTGGCGGTGAAATCGTAGGATATACCGAGATGTTAAATACCGCCAGACAGATTGCCGTAAAACGTATGGTGGAAGAAGCAGAAGCGTTAGGAGCAGATGCAGTAATTAATATGCGTTACGGTTCCTCATCCGTTATGCAGGGAGCTGCAGAAGTGATAGCATACGGAACGGCAGTGAAATTTAAATAAGCAGATCGAAAAGAAAAAGGCCTTGCATGGGAAACTGTGCAGGGTTTTTTTATTAAAAAACGACCTAAAATATTTTTCAAAAAAGGTATTGACATAGTGTGCGATGCACAGTATTATAATGATAACAGCATGGTGTGTGTCGCACAGTAACAGATGAGATACATCAAAAAGAAGATGCGCGACGGTTTATATAAAATTTAGAGGAGGATGGACAATGAATCATGATGAAGTGGTAGCCGGTTTGATTCAGGAGTTTCGAAGAGGGACATTGATTATGTTGGTGTTAAGCCAGTTGAAGGAACCGATGTACGGATACAATCTGGTAAAGGTACTGGAGGAAGCGGACATTTCAATTGAAGGTAATACATTGTATCCGCTGATGCGCCGCTTAGAGTCCCAGGGACTTTTAAAGAGTGAATGGGAAACCGAGGGTGCCAAACCAAGAAAATATTATGTAATTACCGATGACGGTAAAATTGTTTTAGAGAAGATTTCACAGCATTGGAAGAAGTTTTCGGATTCCATTGCAAAACTGATTGAAGAGTAAAAGGAGAAAATCATGAAATATCAGGAATTAATCGAAAGATACATATATGCGGCAACACGCTTTATGAAAAAAGAAGAGAAAGAAGATACGGCAAAGGAATTACAATCCATTATCGATGATATGCTGGAAGAACGCTGTGGTGGAGAGGAAGCGGACGAAGCAACGGTTAAGGAAGTATTGAATGAACTTGGAGACCCGAAAGATCTTTATGAGAAGTATAGCTCAGAGGGCAAGGATTGTTTAATCGGAGCACCATACTACGGAGTTTATAAATATGTTTTGAAGACGGCCCTTATGTGCGTAGTGATTGGTCTTGTGATTGCCCAGTTCATTTTACTTATTATTGATTTGTATTCAGGAGCGGCTGCGGCAGCAGGTGTTACCGGAGCTGTGGAAACAAGTATTGAAGTAATAATTAATTGGATTGTACAGATGATTGCCTGTGTGGTGGATGGTGCGATATTTACATTTGCGGCTGTGACAGCAGGTTTTGCATATATGTACCACAAAGGAATCAAGATGGATACATTGTTTGATTCGTTGGATCAATTACCAAGGATTCCGAAAAAAGAAGAGACTATCTCCAAAGTGGGCATTGCATTTGGAATAGGAATTTCGGTTTTGTTTTTCACCTTA